>JBFHWK010000220.1:0-5823 GCA_041589075.1 Rhodothermales bacterium | reverse complement strand
TCGTTCTCGTCATCCTTCCAAAGCACCGCATTCCGGATGTGCTGCCGATACTAGCTGCCAATCGCCACACGCCGAGTGTGATGTTCTTCAGCAACAACGCCGCTGGTCCCGGGGAAATGATAAGGACAGTCGGCCGCGACCGCGTCCTCCTCGGTTTTCCCGGTGCCGGCGCAGTGTCACACAATCACCGTATCCGCTACCTGATTTTGTCGGCGCGGGAGCAGCCCACGACGATTGGTGAACCCGACGGCCGCTCTTCCGAGCGTGTTCGTGCCATCGGTGATGCCCTACGGGCAGCCGGGTTTCCGATCGACATCTGCCCGAACATGGACGCATGGCTCAAAACCCATGCAATGAAGATCGCTCCAACTGCCGGTGCCCTGTACATGGAAGGTGACGCTATAAGCCTCGCGCGATCGCAGGATGCGCTTCTCCTGATGATTCGTGCGATCCGGGAGGGCTTTCGCGTGCTGCACCAACATGGCGTTCCCATCACACCAGCCATCAACCGAATCTTCGAATGGATTCCCGAACGGGTGCTCCTTGCTCTCGCAAAACGAATGCTGCAGAGCGACGCCGCGGCGATCAAAATAGGACATGCCCAAGGCGCTCGAGACGAGATGAAGCTCATCGCGGAAGAGGTGCAGTCACTGGCCGAGAGGACGTCGGTTCCTACACCGGCGATGGATCGCCTGTGCCAGTACATAGCACCGGCCGTGGAATCCGTTGACGCCGACGGCTGGACACACCGAGCCGGGGGGACAACACCCACGGCACCTGGTGGAGTCGCTGATCTAACCGAGGTGAATTAATGTTATCGCGAAGAGTTCTGGTGTTGGGAGCGACCGGAATGCTGGGTCAGCCGGTGGTGCATTGTCTGGTCAGTGAGGGCCATCACGTACGTGCGCTCGTGCGCAACGGTGAGAGAGCTCGACAGGTGCTAGGAGAGGCCGTCGAAATCGTTCAGGGGAGCGCTCTAAAACGCGATGATGTACAGAAAGCGATGTCAGGTTGTGAGGCAGTCCACATCAATCTTACCCAGGCAGCAGAGTTGACGGCTATGCAACACGTGGTTGCTTCAGCGGCGCGGAGCGATATCGATCGCGTGTCCTATGTCTCGGCCACAACAGCATGTCAGGAGAACCGGTGGTTTGAAGTGGTCGATGTGAAGATGCGCACTGAAGAGGTCCTCCGCGGCAGCGGAATCCCGAACGTCATCTTCCGCCCGACCTGGGTGATGGAAACGCTGAACAACTTCGTTCACGGGAATCGCGCGACTGTCATCATCGGCCGGAATCCCCCAAGGCTTCACTTCTTTGCGGCGGTCGATTTCGGCCAAATGGTAGCCACGTCCTACGCCGATGATCGTGCTCTTGGCAAGATTTTGTTCGTACACGGTCCAGAGGGCGTCACCCTGCCCGAGGCACTGGAGCGCTTCCACGCGGCCTGCCATCCCGATCTGAGAGTGATGCGGATGAAGTTGTGGCAGGCTCGCCTCATGGCGAGGATAACGGGGCGAGAAGGGCTGACCTACGTCACGAACCTGATCGCCTACTTCGATAAGGTGGGCGAGTTGGGCGATCCCACGGAGGCGAATGCACTGCTTGGGGCACCATCGACGATGCTCGATGAGTGGTTCGCCATGCCGCATGGGAAACTGCAAGGCTTGCCGCACTGAGGGTGAACTCACCGTCGGATGGATTCCCGCTTCCGCGGGAATGACCTCGTGGTCGACGTGATCGCACCAGCACCCCGTCATCCCGGCCCAGCACCCCGCCATCCCGGACTCCATGTACGGCCTCGAACACCTCACCGCCGGACGGATTATTTCATCAGTCGCCACTTTGTGGCTCGTGTCCCGCTTCCGCGGGAATGACTTAGTGGTCGACGTGATCGCGCCAGCACAATCGTCATCCCGGCCCCCGAGCCGGGATCCATGTACGGCCTCGGATGACCTCACCTTCGGTTGGATTCCCTCGTGCACAGGAATGACAATGAGGTCACGTGCCCGGTGCCAACGTTGGAGTCGAGTGCCCTTCTGCATGAGAGTGACGACGGGCTGGCGTGCTCGGTTCGCTGGGAATGACTATCGCGCGCCCCGGTGAGACGGTTTTTCGCTATGTTCCGAGCGCAATCGCACCGCTTAAATCGTTAGCTCGTCCCAATGAGAACCGCTCTGTCCCTTTTATCCGCACTCGTTCTCTTCGGCTGCGCGCAAACACGGATGACGCCGCCGGCCGCGCCGCCGACGCCCGCACCCCCGCCACCCGCTCCACGCTCTTCGATGCAACCCGCCACCCATCATGAGCCGTCGATGGGCTCGGGGTATCACCACGCCGTCCACGACGCATCCCTGGCAACCGAGGGAAAGATTGCCTACGACCTGATCGCAATCACCGCCGACAACAAAGATCTCGTCTGGAGAGACTCCACGCTCCTCGTCGTCACGTGGAAAGGCAAGGAGTCCTACGAACGCAACATCAAGCCCCACGACTCGACCTCAACGAAAGAAGCCTACGTCGTCTGGGTGACGACAGCGCCGGAAGTGCAGCAGTTCTGCCGGAACTATTGGCACCACCAACCGAATGCTACGCTTGCGGACGTCGAACTCCGTCTGAAACAACTCCTCGGACTGAATCCTGAGTGGAGCTACGACCTTTTCATAGAGCTCTGGGTGAACCCCGACGATCTCTTCCGACCTTGCGTCGACCCTGAAGTCGACGATCGTCATTGTGAGCTGAAGTTCGGGAAGGAAAAACCCAGCGTCGTTGGGATACGCGACTACGAGGCTTTCTACAAAAACCTCTATTTCACGGACTTCCGGTACGCTCCCGGCGTGCCATGGACGGGCCTTGGATACACGTATGACTGGGGCAGCCAGTTGACCATCCAGGGTGCCAGCGAATTCATTCTGCGCCCGGGCGCACCGTATGCCATCCGCGGCGCGATACCGACAACCGATTACTGTCGGCCCGAGTCTGACTAGTGCTGCGGAGCTGCACGCTCCTCGAACTCACGCCGCCCGCGTCGAACGCGAGCCGGTCTTGCGGAAGATGCCTTCTCTATTCACGTGACCGACATAACGCCCGAGCAAGTTCACTTCCTCGAAAACATCCGGCGTTATGCGGATATCACTGTACCGGTCGTTCGCCGGCTCGAGTCGGATCGATTTGCCTTCGTGATAGATACGCTTTAGCGACGTCTCACCATTGTACAAGACGGCACCAATCCCACCGTTCGGTATGTCGTCGTCGACGAGCAGGACGTAGTCGCCGTCCTCGATGCCGTCACCGACCATCGATTCGCCCGAGACCCGGATCGCAAAGATTCTGTCGAGGTTCGGAAAGATCGTCTCGAGGGTGATGCTCCCCAAGTCGGACTCGACTGCCTCCTGCAACGAGCCGGCAGCGATCACGCCACGGATCGGTATCGCGCTGAGCCGCGCATGACCATCGCCTTGTTCAAGCAACTCGTACCCGTATTCGTCGCGATTGAGATACCCTTTCTTGTGCAGCGCCTGCAGGTTCTGCGTCACACTGTTCGGCGATCGAAAGCCAAAGTGATCGCCGATCTCCCGGTAGGTGGGCCAGGTCCCGTTATCCTTCAGGTATGAACGGATGTAGCGCAGGAACTCCTGCTGCTTCTCGGTGAGGTCGCGTCGACTCATGGGGGATTCCGAGGCCTATGTGTATAACATATGTAATGTACATGAACAGGTACCAGAAGAGCAAGGTCAGGGTTGATTACAGGGCGATTTGGCGGAATACGCGCTCGCCGCGGGTCGGATAGGCTTCTTCGAGGTGGTATTTCATGAACGCCTCGACCAGCGTGTGGACTTCGCTCTGTGTTCTGGCGTCGACGCTCATTCGGAGCGCGGTGGCCGCGTCGGCAGCCGCATAAACGGCGAACGATCGAAGCGCCGTGCGCGAGGCGTTCATCGTGGTCGGCAGGTTGCGGCCGGGACTGATCACACCCCGGTCAAGTGAAATCGATCCGCCCGCGTCGCTGATTTGCTCGACCTCCTCACGATCGATTAGCGGTGCGAATCCGAGTTCGGCCGCCAGCTTCAGCTCGAAGAACGGGAGCAAGTTTTCGAATCGGAGTGTCGCCGTACTGAGCTCCTGCAACGTCTGAAGCGTGAGATTAAAGAGCCCGGGATTGGTCTCCTCCTCCTGCACCACGGCACCGACCAGCTCCATCACCCGCATCCCGATCGAGATCTTCCGAAGATCTTTCGCAAGACTGGGAAACCGGAGCAGGTGAGAGGCCTCACTCAACGTCTGCAGCGACCGGCTCGACTTGCAATACGCCACGACTTCCACGTACGACATCGGTAGAAGCGCCGAGCCGAACCGGCTTCGCGTGCGCCGCGCCCCCTTCGCGATCACCGACATGCGCCCGCGTGCTCGCGTGAACAGCGTTGCTATGCGACTTGACTCGCCGTAACGGATGCTGCGAAGGACGATCGCCTCCGTTCTGAGAATCATGGGTCACCTGATCATTTGCGGAAAGTTACGCACTGCCGCGCGGATGTGTCCCTAAAGTGAGCATCTCTATAGCCTTTCGTATGCAAAGCACGGAGTGAGAAAGGTTCGCAATATCCTGTTGCTGATCCAGCATCGAATCGCCATCACACGAAACGAGTTCATGGCGATCGCCGTTTGCTGCGGCCTGCTCGTTGCGGGTGACGTGGCGGACCTCGTTCTTGAGGACAGGAGTCCCTTCGAAAAGGAATATGCGTTGGATGATTCCGTATTCTTTGCGTTGTCGAAGGCGGAAATCGCCGACGGTGCTGTCATCCTGGCGGATACGACGGATGGCGATTCGTCGTCCACGCGACAGGCCGCTGCCGATTCAGCGGATTTGACGGAAACCGTACCCGCACGTCCGGCGGTTGACAAGCAGGGACGCATCGATCTAAACACGGCCTCGGCGGAAGCGCTCACCCGGCTACCCGGTATTGGGCCGGCGCTGGCGGGCCGCATCGTCGAGTCGCGGGCACGCCTCGGACCCTTCCGCACCATCGACGAAATCACGCGCGTTTCAGGAATCGGAAAAGCCAAGCTCGCGCGCCTGAGAGATCACGCATTCGTCAGCGAGCCGTGACGGACGGCCCGTCGTCGGGCTTCTCTGAAGGCGCCGGGGCTTCCTCATCGAAGATGCCACCCACGGTCTCGTCGGTCCAGAGGCTGCTGATCTCCTCTTCGCGGTTCAGGAATCTCCAAACGGGGACCAGGAGCAGCGCCGCCAGCGCAAAAAAGCCGACGGTGGTCAAAATGATTACTACGAGGTACGGGTCCACGCCGGTATGGCCAATTCGAACCGAAAACAGGGGTTGAACGGGCCGTTCCCTGAAAGTATCCTCCTATAACCGTCCATTCTGTGGTACGGACTCGCCATCCACTTCGTCGCCGCCTGCTGACACGTTTTCCGCAGGAACCACACATAACAATAACGACACGGCAATCGCGCCGAAAGTCTTGCGACGGCAATGAAACCGCTTCTCGATCGAGACATGGCAGCCCGGCTTGCGACCGTTTACGCGGCGCTCGCATCGCGTTCCGCGCCAGAACCCCCGGCCTCGTATCTCGGAGAGATGGCCGAGCGTTTATCGCAGTGGACGGATCCGGAGGTTTCTGCTCAGGAACTCGTCCGCATCGTCGACGAAGCCGTGCGCAATGCAAACTCGACCGAGAATCGAGCAGCACTCGGCGAAGCGATCCGCGAACTGCGGGTGTTTGCCGATCAGCCGACACGTCGCGCCTTCCTCTACGATCTCGTCCAACTCGCACTTCACGACGATTGGTACATGCACGAGGAGGG
>JBFHWK010000219.1:0-5823 GCA_041589075.1 Rhodothermales bacterium | reverse complement strand
GCTACCTTCCCGGTTAATGCAATCGAGTACGGCGCGATTGAGCTGACGCCGGAGTCGGTGCGTGGTCACGATGTCGTCGTTCTTGTCACGGATCACGACGACTTCCCGTACGAGATGATCGCCGACAACGCTTCTGCCATCGTCGATACGCGCAACGCATTCTCTCGGTTGGGTAGGCCCCTCGAGAATGTGTCCGTGCTGGGTGGTGGTTCGTTTTATTAACTCCTCCCCCTATCCCCCTCCTCGGGGAGGAGGGGGAAACTCAAATTTTCAACCGTCCTCACTCATCATGAATCCGCGTCATTTGCGTCCGGTGTTTCGAGGGGGGACGTAAACCTGCACCGTCCCCCCTCGCCGCAACGATTCCTTAGGCCGGTGCGGTGCTTTCGAGGGGTTCTAGCACATCGTCATCCCGGACTTGATCCGGGATCCATCTGACGTCCAGTTTCACCTCACCGTCACATGGATTATTCGCTCCGCTCATCGGTCGCCATTGCGTGGCGCGTGTCCCGCCTGCGCGGGAATGACGAGTGGGCTCCCCCCTGTGGTCCCCCCTCGTCGCGACTTTCGTGTTATGCGCGCCCGGAGTTTCCGAGGGGGGAGCGGTTTCTCCTCACCCCGGCCCTCTCTTCAGGGAGGAGAGGGCGAGTGGTCCGGGCGAGCCGCGCTACACCTCTACGATCGCACCGTTGCTCCGCAACGACCGCTGCAGCGCTGCAAGCAGCCGCACGACCTCAAGTCCGTTCCGGCCGTCGGTCTCCGGCGTCTTGCCCTCCCGTACACAGTCGATAAAGTGCCGGCACGCTACCCTGAGCGGCTCCTCCATGGCGACTTTCGGAATGCTAATATCCCCAACTCGAATCGACATCGACTCGGCATAATTCGCGTACGATACCGGCCCTACTCGAGAGTCAACCCCCTTGTCGTAAAGGCGAACCTTCTCGACCGTCTCCATGTCGTCGATGACCGCCATCCGGCGGCTGCCCACTACCGTCGTCTTCCGCGCCTTGTGTGGATCGAGCCAGCTCGTATGCAGGTGGGCTAGTCTGTTGTCCTCAAAGAAGACCGTCGCAAAAGCAACGTCTTCGATTCCCGGTTGCAGATACGCTTGTCCCTGCGCGGACACCGCCACAGGTTTCTTGCGCAGCATCTTCAAGGCAACGGCCAGGTCATGTGGCGCAAGACTCTCCAGCGCGTTCTCTGTTTTTCGGATGATACCGAGGTTAACGCGCGTGCTGTACAAGTAGTAGATGTCACCTAGCTCCCCGGATTCGATCAGACTGTCTACGTAGCGAAAAGCGGGATGATAGATCAGCAGATGGCCGACCATGATAATCCGATCTTTGCTTTCCGCCGCCGCAACAAGCCGCTCGGCCTCCTCCAGCGTTCGGGCCATCGGCTTCTCGACGAAAACGTGCTTACCAGAAAGCACGGCCTGTTCTGACATCTCGGCATGAAGAGGCGTCTCCGTGGACACGATGATCGCGTCGATGGACTCGTCGGCAAGCAGCTCTTCGTAGTTCGCCGTCGTTTTGACACCCGAGTACTCGGCGGCGACCCTATCGAGAACATCGCTTCTTCGATCGCAGGTCGCGACAACCTCTGCACCATCAAGTGCGGTAAAGTTGCGAAGGAGATTTCGACCCCAGTATCCGACGCCGACCTGCCCAAGCCTGACAATGCCTTCCGCCACCTTGGTTTTCATCGATGGGCTCCTGCAGCCTCCGGCTTGCGGATATGCCTGACAATCGTGTCAACGATGTATTCTTGCTGCTCGGCCGTTAACTCCGTGTGCATCGGTAGCGAAAGCACCTCGTCTGCCGCTGCATCGGTCTCCAGGAGATCCTCGTGCCGGCACGGCACCGCATCGGTAAACACAGGCAGTCGATGCAGCGGCACCGGATAATAGATGGCATGTGGAATGCCGGCTGCTTTCAGATGACCGGCAAGACCGTCACGACCCCCCGGTATGTCCTTCGACACGCGGATCGTGTACTGGTGGAATACATGTGTCGATGCAGGGTCACGGTACGGACACGTGATACCCGCAACGTTGGACAGCAACGAGTCATAGCAATCCGCGGCGTCCCGCCGAGCCCGGATGTACGTGTCCAGATGTTTGAGTTTTACCGATAATATCGCAGCCTGAATCGTGTCCAGCCGGCTGTTTACACCGACGATCTCGTTGTGGTATTTCTTCGAGCCGCCGTGGTTGGCGATTTTCTTAGCGCGCGCGTACAGCACTTCACTTTCGGTGGTGACGGCACCGCCGTCACCATAGCAGCCGAGGTTTTTGGAGGGGAAAAACGAAAGGGTTCCGAGCGTTGCGATGAATCCGGCAGTTCGTCCGCGGTAGGTGGCGCCGACCGACTGTGCGCTGTCCTCGATCACCGGGATGCCGTGACGCCCTGCCACCTCGAGGATCGGATCCATGTCGGCCGGTTGGCCGAACAGATGGACCGGCACGATCGCCTTTGTTCGGGGAGTGATCAGCTCCTCAATGCGCGACGGGTCGAGGTTGAAGGTGCGTGGATCGATGTCGGCGAAGACCGGTACGGCACCCAGCAGAGCGGCGGCCTCGCCCGTCGCGATGAACGTGAACGCGGACGTAATGACCTCATCGCCGGGGCCGATGTCCAGCGCCATCATCGCGACTTGAAGCGCATCCGTCCCGTTCGCGACGCCAAGTACGTATGAGCCTCCGAGGTACCCCGCCAGTTCGCATTCGAACCGTCCTACCGCCGGACCCCCGATGAAGCTCGACGTGTTGATCACGTCTTGAATGGCGTCGTCGATCTCATCCTTGATCGCGAGGTATTGGCCGCGCAAGTCCACCATCTGAATGTCCATGCCCTTTCTCCCCGAGTTCTGATTTCAGTCCCCGCCGAGCCGCATTCAGCGACTAGTCTTGCCAACCCTGATTATCGAGCAGTTGTTCGTCCGGTACATCGCCGAGTTTTTTCGCCGGGAGCCCCGCATAGATCGTCTGGCCTTCCACGTTACGTGTGAGGACAGCACCCGCCGCGACCACACCGTCGGGCCCTATCTCGGTGCCTGGCAGGGTTACGGCACCGACGCCTATCCTACCGCCGCGCCGAATTGTCACTCCCTTGAAGTGCTTGAATCGCTCTTCGGTGCGGCCCATGAAGTTGTCGTTGCTCGTAAGTACTCCGGGCGCCACGAAACAGCGATCCTCGACCACCGAGTAAGCAGTCAAATAAACATTGGTCTCGAGTTTGCAGTACCGGCCTACCGAACATTCATTCTCGATGGCAACGCCACGGCCCACGATCGTGAAGTCACCGATCGTCACCTTCTCACGAATCGAGGCCAGGTCTGCCACGAGGACATTGTCACCGATCTCGGCGCCCGCATAGATGACGACGCCCGCGCCCACCAGGCAACCGCTTCCGAGCACCGTCGGAGGCTGCTCGTTGCCAGCAGTCACCGCACTGTTCGGCGCACGCATCGGCTGCTTGCCGATCACCGTGTTGTCGTCGATCCGCACGTCGTCCCCGATACGAACACCGGCATGTATGACGACGTGATGACCGATCTGGCAGCCGCTGCCAACACGCGCGTCCTTTGCGATTACGGTAAAGTGTCCAACGGTGGTGCCGTCACCTATCGCCACCGAAGAATCAATGCTGTTCATGAAACTCGGTTGTCTTTCCGAGGATAAGGTACTACTGGCGTCTCAACAGGAATCTGAGCCCAAACTGAAGGTGGGAAGGATCGATCGACGGAATCGTCCGGTACGTGTACTGGACATACGGCACGACCCGGTCCCAGACGTGAATGTACACGCCACCTTTGAGGTTCAGGCCCACACGATCCCGCCCGTCTCTATGGTGGTATCCGAGACCGAGGCCCGTATACGGCCTTATAAAACGGATAACAAAGAGGTTTGTGTGCGCGTCCATGTTCACGAACCAGGCCTCGGTCGTGTCGTTGGCGGCGAAGAAATATTCGCCACCCAGTGCAACGTCATACGCATACTCGTTTATCGGTACCAGAAACGTTGCGCCGACTCCGTAGGTGGTCGATTCGATGATCTGATCTCCGTGTAAAGCCACGTCGAACTGTGCCTGTGCCGGTGCCGTGATGGCACACAGCAACAGAATGAAGATCGGACCGTCGGCAACGGGTGCCGGTCCTCGGTGGGTCATAATCAGCACCGGAGCACGTTGTGGGACAGACGTACGCGGCAAGTTACGCGTCATAGGTCAAAAATTGACGCTCAGAGGCCGTTAGTTTTTGGTTTGGAAGTGAATATGATTGCTCGGGATAGTAATTTGTCACCGATACGACCCGGTCGCGCTGGCCGTCGTCGACGGCACCTCCGGCTCCCCAGGTGGAGGTTTCCCGACCGTTGAACTCCCGGTGCCCGCCGGCCGTGGTGGTATGATCCAGTTTCTGTCCCGCCCAGATGCCTTGCATCAGCAATAATGTGGAGTAGAATCCAGCCCGCCATCCTTGTCGCGCTCCTATGCGTTGCCGTTCTCCCGGCCGCCGCGCAAGACGTTCCGCCCGAGGTCCGCAATGAACTGCAGCAGCGCGGGCTCACGCCCGATGAAGCACGACGGCAGGCGGAGCAGATGGGAATCGATCTCTCGAACCCGGTGCAGGCCGCACAGCGCGCCCGAGAACTCGGCGTTCCTGAGTCGGTGATTCAGCGGCTCCTGCGCGCCGTGCAACAGGTAGAAGTGCCGGCCGACACGACGGTCTTGCTGAAACCTGTCGTCGATGTCGTCGACACTACGGCCGTCAGCCCGGCGGCAAGCCGTGAAGAGGCCGCGAGGCTTGCGAGGGCAAGGGCGGCGGCCGAGGCCGATATTCAGACGCCCCTGGAGGGCTATGCGACGGCGCGTCGACTGCCGTACTTCGGCTACGGCCTTTTCGAGAACGTGCCCGACGCTTTTCAGCCCAGCCCGGTCGGACCTGTCGATGACGGATACATCGTCGGTCCCGGAGATGAGCTTCGATTGAGCGTGTGGGGTGCCGCCGAGTTTCAGTACGACATCACGGTCGATCGCGAAGGGCGTGTGTTCGTTCCCAACGTCGGACAGTTGACGGTGGCGGGCCGCCGGCTGGACGCGCTGCGCCAGGACATGAGGTATTCGTTGTCGCGTTCGTATGCCGGGCTCACGAGCAGTCCGCCGAGCGTGTTCATGGACCTGACACTGACGCGACTTCGACCCGTGCAGGTGTTCGTGCTCGGTGAGGTGGCTCGTCCCGGCGGCTACACCATCAGCAGCTACTCGACGGCGTTCAACGTGCTCTACAGTGTGGGCGGGCCGCTGACCAGCGGATCGCTCCGCTCCGTACGTGTGTTGCGTAACGGGCAGCTCGCTGGCACGGTCGACATCTACAACTACCTCCTCAAAGGCTACGACGAGAACCCCATTCGCCTCCAGAATAACGACTTCGTCTTCATCCCGCCGCGTGAGATCACGGTCTCTATCGAGGGTGCCGTTCACAGGCCCGGCATATATGAGCTCAAGGAGGGTGAAGGCATGGCGGAGTTGGTCTCCTTCGCCGGCGGTCTCCTGCCGGACGCGTATGCGAAGCGGTTTCAGGTTGATCGAATCATTCCGTTCGGCAGACGAACCGATCCGTCGCGTGCGCGCGAGGTCCTCGACTTCGGCCTGGAGAGCGTTCTCGACGGCCAGGACGTCGCGCTGCAGGACGGCGACAAGGTGCGGCTCTTCTCGATCGTTGACGTCGTCGAGAACGCAGTCGCCGTGGCCGGTGAAGTCTATCAGCCGGGCAGATACGAGATCGATGCCTCGGTGCAAACCATTTCCGATCTAGTTCGCGAAG
>JBFHWK010000218.1:0-5842 GCA_041589075.1 Rhodothermales bacterium | reverse complement strand
GTAGAAAACGCGCCCGGTCCTCGGGGCCAAGTTCAGCGACGGCGTGGAAAAGACGTTGGATCTGCTCGTCGCGTTCAGATGGGCTGGAGCGACCCATTGTACAGAGGTCCTGAACAGACAGAGTGATGCGCGCTCAAAGTCGTCAGAACGGCCCCACAAAGCAAGCAGTTGCGAAGAATGGTGCCATGAAATGCTTCACACCGGCCTTCTGCGGGCAACACAGGCCCAGCGATCGTCGGCTCTTCGCAACGACGATTACCGAATTCTGTGTAGTCTCGGGCACGTTATGATCGCGATGCCATCGATTGGCGAGATTGAGGTGAACCCACTGCTGCTACGCCCCGATGAGCCGCACGTAGTGGCTGTAGATGCGCGTGTGGCGGTCGCACATCACTGACGAATTATATCTCAATTGAGTCCCTGATCACGCTACCGATGAATCATCGGTGCGCGCCACCGGCTCGACTAGTATCTCCGCAGCGATATCCGGATCCAGCGCCAGCTCCGTTTCTCCGATACGGACCACACATGCCGGCCGCCGCTGCAGCAGCGTGATCTCACTTCCGGCAACGAGCCCGAATGCCGACAGCGTCCCATACCGTGAACCAGTTCGTCCGCCGAGACAGAGCACACTTGCCGTCGTTCCCAGCGGCAGTGCCGACACCGGCTTGACGGTCTCCGGCAGACGCGAAGGTGTCTCAGACTTCCGCTTTAGCAAGCTGCGCAACCAGGAGACCCTCTTGGGCGTCGCCGGGAATTCGTACGCGCAGTTCGGGCACCGGACCAGATTGCACAGCGAACCGAGCGGGCATCCATGCTCGCACAACGTGTCGTCCCGGTTGAACTCAAAGCCGCACATCGGACAGGCCGTCCATTCGGTCGTCCAATCTCTTCCCGCAGCTTTCGCAGAACGATCGGCGTCGACCGACCGCAGCTTACGGCTCGAACGATCTTTCAGGCGGAGTGATCTCATATCGACAACCAGGAACCGAGGCGATGCACGAGTCCACCGACCAGGAATGCGAACGGGAAGATGAACGCGGCCATGCGCGCAGCCATCGCCACGCCGTGCTCCTTCGCAATGATCAGGACGTTGGCAAAGCAGGGCATGAACAACGTGATCGTGACCATCGCCACGAACACCTGGTGGGACGTCATCAACGGGTTCGGTCCACTGACGGCATCCAGCAGGTAGACAGCACCGAAGTCTCTCCTCAAGAACCCCACGATGAACGCGTTGGCTGTCTCGGTGGGAAGGCCCAGCCATCCGCTTACCAACGGTTCTCCAGCGCGCGCGATGCCACCGAGCAGGTTGAGCTCATCGAAAAGAAACAGGATGAATGTGCCGGCAATAAACAGCGGGATGATCTCCTTCAGGTACCACTTGATGCGGCTTCCGGTCTTGACGAGAACATTCGCGAGTTGCGGCGTGCGCATCGGAGGGATTTCCAGAATGAACTCGCTCGTCTCCCCGCCGAAGGTCCGCGCACTTAGCCAGCCCACGAGCAGCAGTACGGAGCCGACAATGGCCAGCCAGACCACAGCTCCCACCGGTGAGAGCGTTGCCATCATGGCGAGAAGCACACCAAGCTGCGCGGAACACGGTATCGCCAGCGCAAGAAGTACCGTCGTGATCAAGCGTTCCTTCCTAGTTTCCAGAATCCGCGTCGTCATCGTGGCCATCGTAGCGCATCCCAGTCCCAGAATCATTGGCAGCACGGCTTTTCCATTCAAGCCGATCTTCTGAAACGTCCGGTTGAGCATGATGGCGAGGCGAGGGAAGTATCCAGAGTCTTCCAGGACACTGAAGACGAGAAAGAAGGTTGTGACAATCGGCAAAATGATCGCCAGTGCGTAGCTCAGAGCCATGGTGATCACGCCGTATCGACCCACGAGCAGATCGTGCAAGAAGCGAAGCACGCTCTGACCCGACGTCAGCGTGACTTCGTCCGGAGTTGCATAGCCGGACGTTGTCGCCTGCTTGTCGATTGTACCGAGCACGACCTCGTGTGCCGGTGTCACCGGAACGCCAATCGGCTGTGAGATCAGTTCGGTCGAATGCTCATGGGGGAACGGCAGTATGCCATCCACTACGCGAATCGCCACCGGGCTTACGCGCTGCTCAAACACAGCCACCTCGAGTAAGTCTACCAGGGTACCGGCGCCGAACAGTCCGACGAACCAGAAGACCGCGAGCAGTACGGCCGCAAGAAAGGCGAGTCCTTTGCCCGGCTCCATCGCCCAGAAGCCGAGCCGCACGCGGAGGGTGGGGCTCGGCGGCGGCGACATACTGTAGGTCTCAGTCAGGATCTCCTTGACGCGTTCCAAGCGAATCCTGTTGGCTTCGTACGGATCTTCACGCCCCCAAGCGTCCAGTATTTGGCGTGACATGTCAGTTGCGTCGCCGGATCCGAACCGATCACCGTCTCCGGAGGACGTATCGCTTGGGACGTGCGGAAGTCGTGCCTCGTCCAGCGCTGCCACGATTTCTTCCGTGCCTGCATTGATGGTGGCGACGGATGTTACTACCGGTATGCCAAGTATTTGGCTGAGGCGTCGTGTGTCAATTCGGCTCCCTCGTTCGACGAGTTCGTCGAGCATATTCAGAACGAGCACCATCGGTCGGCGAAGTTCTGCCAGTTGCAAGGTGAGCAGCAGCGAGCGGCGCAGGTTCTTCGCATCGGCAACCTGAACGATCGTGGCCGCGTCGTGCTCGCCGATGATGTCGAGGGTTACACGCGCATCGGCGCTGCGTGGCTGTAGATCGTTAATACCCGGTGTATCGATTACGACGGAGCTGCGGCCGTTGAAAGATGCCCGAGCCCGGACGACCTCCACCGTCGTGCCGGGATAGTTAGAGACCGTCACGTACCGGTTGGTGAGGTTCTTGAAGAGGAGGCTCTTGCCGACGTTCGGGTTTCCGACGAGGAGAATCGTGCGTTGCGCCGGAATGTCAGGATCCGGTCGTACTTCCTCCCGAGCGGTGTCCGTCACCCCCTGGTGCTGCATGGCGGCACTTCTGCGGCTTTTTTTGAGCTTGGACCATCACCCGGACGGCCCTCTACTTAGACTCAATCTAAATTGGCGTGGCTTACGTACGCGCGGGGGACTCCTGGACAAGAGCGTAGGGGTTTCTCTCTGAGGCGCCGGGGCAACCAAGGTTTTCGGATGGGGCGCACAATCGGGTCTGGACTTCGGGAGACAGCCGATCTCGGGTCTACCTGACTCTTTCGCGATTCCTCCCGGGCGTGGAACTCTCGAACATTGGATCCTCTTCTGGGAGCAGCGCCTCATGCCGACCGCTCTCCTGTGCTGCAGTCCGGTCTCCCACCTCTGCTGAAGTGGCGACTGCCACCGGGTCTGCCACGATCCGCTCGAGACGGGCGATCAACCTGCGCATCCTACGCTCCTGTCTTCGGGAAAAGACCCGGAAGGTGATCCACCCTATCATGTAGAAGACCATCAGAATAAAGAGCGCAATGCCCGTCTCCGCAATGGCACCGAGATTGAGCACCGCGTACTGCACCGCAACCGGAGCGATGCCCACGCACAGCATAATAAAGTGCAGCCACAGCCACTCCGTCAGCCGATACGAGACCCTGATCCTTGTCTCACTTCCCGTCGGCGCAACCGTCAGGTGGGCACGTGCTCCCATTTGATCCTGATGAATCCACTCACGCTCGAGACTCTCCTCTCTGATCCGGCCATCTGCGGCAAACGTGCGCCGGATCTCTCCAACAACCCGATCCCATGTCTCTTCCGACATTTCCCCGTCGACGATGCGCTCGAAATCGATGTGTGTTGGCCCGCCAAACAACCGGTTACTTTCCGCGAACTCCCCCGCTTCCAGCTCAAAGGCCGCCCGCCTTACAAAGCCGGAATCAATGCCGGCGTCTTCAGCGATCTGTTCGAGCTCTGACAACGAAAGGCCTGGCGAATCGTCGAACCCCTCGTCTCGCTGCAACTCGGCCGCACGCTTGAGCACGGCGCTGAATTCTTTGTCGGTGTATAGACGTCGATTGGACATATCACGTATGGACTCGAATTCTAACCGTCCCCATCACCGAGACGGAACCAAGAGATGCTGCCACCCGAAACCAGCTTCTCCAAGTGGCCCAGACTACAGCGTGGCCCGCCCACCCCTCTTCTGTCATTCCCGCGCACGCGGGACACGAGCCATGTAGTGGCGACTGATGAGCGGAGCGAATAATCCCTCCAACGGTGAGGTCGCATTTGGCGGCGCATGGATCCCGGGTCAAGCCCGGGATGACGTTGTAGAGATAGCTTGAGCTCGTCAATCGCCCCTTCAGGGCTCGTGTCCGGGTCAAGCCCGGGATGACGTTGTAGAGATAGCTTGAGGTCTTTAGTCGCCCCTCTGAGGCTCGTGTCCGGGTCGAGCCCAAGATGACGTTGTAGAGATGGCTCAAGCTCGTCATTGCGCTGGAACGTTGTCACGAGGCAGCGACTCGATGAAGCGCCCCACCAGGTTGAGGTTGGCTCGTTCGTGCCTCCACGACTCGTCGTCATGTTGAATGAAAAACGGATCCGAGAGCACGAGAACGATCATGTCGAGCTCGTGCAGCAGGATCATCAGTTGCCCGCCGTGCCCCCATGCATAGTCGAAACGGTGATTACCCGCACGGGCTGACCACCACTGATAGCCATAACCGATATCGCGGAAGACCAAGCGCGATTCATCGAACGCATCCTTCGAATAGACTTTTAGCGATTCCCGTACCCAGTCGGCTGGCACGATCTGTTTGCCCTCGTGACGACCGTCGTTGAGATACATCAGGCCAAACCTAGCCGCATCACGGGCGGTGAAGTGGAAGATCGGGAGGTAGTAGCCGTATTTATCCTGCCACCACTCGCCGACCTCGACGGCCAACGGTGAGAAGAGGTGCTCCTCCGCGAAATCCTTAAGATCGGAGTTGCATGCCCTCTGTACGATCACGCCGAGCCAGTAGGTGGTCGTGTTGCTGTAATTGAACGTGGTACCCGGATCACTCACGAGAGGAAAGTCGACCAAGAGCGTAAGTTGATCGCCGGACAAGAGCCCATCCCACAAAACGGGATCGGTCTCTTCCCATGGATACCCACCGCGCATCTGCAGCATGTCGCGAATCGTGATCTCCTTCTTCCTCTGATCGACTATCCGATCAGTGAACTCCGGGAAGAAGTCGATCATCTTTTGATCCAGACTCGACAGACAACCTTGCTCGAGTGCGAGACCAACCAGTGCCGATATGTAACTTTTCGTGGCCGACTGCAGCAGTGCCTTCTGTTCCATCGACCCGTCGTTGAAATACTTCTCGGCAACCAGGTAGCCGTTCTTGATGACGAGCAAGCTCCGGAGTTTGGTCAGCCCGGTGGCATCGAGGTAAAGAGCCGCGACGGCCGAGCGGTCCAGACCTTGCTCTGCTGGCGTCGATACCTTCCAGTCGCCTCTCTCCGACGGAGCAAAGTCCACCGCTGCGAGCTCTGCGGGACCGGGTCTGAGTATCTCCGCGATTTTCGGGCGCGTGGACTTCACGTAAACGTAGTCGAGCTGAAATCCCAGAGGCCCGAGAGCCTGGACCACCGTGTCGTAGACTCCTTTGACCTTATCAAAGGGACCCGAGACGGTTTCGAGCG
This sequence comes from Rhodothermales bacterium, assembly GCA_041589075.1. Lineage (GTDB taxonomy): Bacteria > Bacteroidota > Rhodothermia > Rhodothermales > JABDKH01 > JBFHWK01. The sequence continues at coordinate 208 of JBFHWK010000218.1, read as the reverse complement.
GGGTGTTTCCATAGTTGTCCCGCACGTACCTGTTGGCTCCGTTGCTTAGCAGTAGCTCGACGATTTCAGGACGACAAAAGAACGCAGCAACATGGAGTGCAGTCGCTCCGTCGCTGTTGGCGCTGTTCAGATCGGCACCCGCCTCAACCAGCGCTCTCGCGACATCGATCTTGCCGAAGGTAGACGCGATCGTCAGAGGGCTCGACCC
>JBFHWK010000217.1:0-5892 GCA_041589075.1 Rhodothermales bacterium | reverse complement strand
TCGACGAGATTGTTGAGCTGCTGCAACACCTGGCCGATGATCCGGTCGTTGCCGGTCGTCACGAGCGTCAGGCGCGAGACAGACGGGTCATCGGTCGGCCCGACCGACACACTCTCGAGATTGAATCCACGGGCCGAAAACATGTTAGCGACGCGGTTGAGCGCACCGATCGAATTCTCCAGCAACACAATGATGACGTGTCGATGCACGGACTCCGGCTCGCCCGGCTTGATACTTTCGCCGGCCGCCTTCTTCCGAAAGATCTGTTGTGCAGTGAGCGATTCTGCGGACATGGGTTACTACCTGATGTTGTGACTCACGCGCAGTCGTCCGGCGTGAAGCGCTGTGTGATCATGTCGTCGGTTGCCGCACCGGCCGGCACCATCGGAAAGACCATCTCCTCCTTAACAACCCGGAAGTCCATCACTACGGGCCGGTCCGTCACCTCCCAGGCAGCATCGATGACGTCTTGCACCTCGTCGGAAGTAGTCGCTCGCAGCCCCACACAATGGTAGGCCTCCGCAAGCTTGACGAAGTCAGGGTTGGTGTCGGTCAGGTCCGTATGACTAAACCTGTTTTCATGAAACAGCTCCTGCCACTGTCGCACCATGCCGAGGAAATTGTTGTTCATGATGGCGACTTTGATCGGCAGTCCGTGCGCAGCGGCTACGCCCAGCTCCTGCGAGTTCATCAGAAACCCGCCGTCACCGTTGACGGAGATAACGGGGATGCCGCGATCACGCACTCCGAAGGCCGCGCCGATTGCCGCCGGCAGCGAGAATCCCATCGTCCCAAGGCCGCCGGAAGTGATGTGTGAACGCGGTTCTACAAAGTCGAAGAACTGCGCTGTCCACATCTGATTCTGACCGACATCGGTAACGACTACGGCATGTCCACCGGTCTTCTCCCGCAGCCGCTGAACGACCGTTTGCGGTCGCAGCACACCGTCATCTTCGTACGTGAGGGGACACTGCTGTCGCCATCCTTCGATGCGCCTCAACCACGCGTTCGTGTCCTTCGGCTCGATGAGCGGCTCGAGCTGTTCCAGGACCGTCTTGACGTCGCCGAGCACGGGGCAATCGGCCGGCACATTCTTGGAGATGCACGCCGGATCGATGTCGATGTGGATGATCTTGGCGTGCGGTGCCCATGCGTCCAGTTTCCCGGTGACGCGATCGTCAAAACGCGCGCCCGCAGCGATCAGCAGGTCTGCGTTCTGCACGGCCTGGTTCGCATACCAAGTGCCGTGCATTCCCAGCATGCCCACCGACAGCGGATCGTCCTCCGGGAAGGCGCCCAATCCGTGGAGTGTTGTGGTGACCGGGATGCGGGCCTTGCGCGCCAGGCGGGTAAGAACCTCAGTGCCACCGGAATTGATCGTACCGCCTCCCACGTAGAGGAGCGGCCGCTCGGACTTACGAATCAGCGCGGCCGCCTGCTGCACCTGGTCCTCCTCGGCGGCTCCCGTATACTTGTATCCCCGCAGTTGGACGTCGGCCGGAAATTCGAACGGCGCCTGCGCCAACAAAACATCCTTCGGAAGGTCGACCACCACCGGGCCGGGGCGACCCGTGCGGGCAATGTGGTAGGCCGCTTTAACGGTAGCGGCTAACTCTCGTACGTCGCGAACGAGAAAACTGTGTTTGGTGATGCTTCGCGTGACGCCGATCGTGTCGCACTCCTGAAACGCGTCATTGCCGATTAGGTGCGTAGGTACCTGCCCGGTGAACACAACGATCGGCACGGAGTCCATGTAGGCATCCGCGATTCCTGTGACGCAGTTGGTCGCACCGGGCCCACTCGTGACGAGCACGGTTCCCACCTTCCCGGTCGCCTTGGCATAGCCTTCCGCTGCGTGTGTGCCGCCTTGCTCGTGCCGAACAAGGATGTGCTCGAAAGACGGCTTCAGCCGTGCCATTTCATCATAGATCTTGATGACGGCACCGCCCGGATGACCGAACACGTATTCTACGCCGACCGCCTCCAGGGAGCGGATGAGTATTTCAGCGCCGCTCATAACCGGCGCCGCCGTACCGTTGTGTCCGTCGGTTAGCGCGCGCTCAGACGCGAGCCCGTTGGTGAACGCTCGTCGCGTCGTCTTCGTTGTCGATCCTGTACTCATTGTCAGGTACTAAGCCTTGGATGGTTGAGAGCGTGTGTCCGTTTGCAGGTTGGCGGTCGTGGCGCCGTTACCGAGGCCCCCGACCGCAGGGGTCTGGGACTGCGTCGGCACTCGAAGCACCGCGCCTTCGGACGCACTCGTCACGAAGAAGGTGTAGCGCTCGAGATAACCGCCTCGAATCTTTGGCTCGAACGGCGGAAGCGCCGCAAGCCGTCGGTTGATTTCCCCGGCCGACACGGCCAGCTCAATCGAACTGTTTGGAATGTCGATGCGGATGACGTCCCCCGGCTCAACGGCCGCAATAGGCCCGCCTGAAGCTGCTTCGGGTGAACAGTGCCCGATAGAAAGGCCGCGCGTTCCCCCGGAAAAACGACCGTCGGTGATCATTGCGACTGATCGGTCGAGTCCCATGCCCGCTAACGCCGACGTCGGCTGTAGCATCTCCGGCATGCCGGGACCACCCCGGGGCCCCTCGTAGCGGATTACGACCACGTCGCCCGGCTGCACATCGCCGCCGAGAATTCCTGCGACCGCCTCGTCCTGACTCTCGAAGATGAGCGCGCGCCCTTCGAACCGCAGCATCTCCTCGGCGACCGCGCCCGTCTTCACTACGCAGCCCTGCGGGGCAATATTGCCAAAGAGCACCGACAGTCCGCCCGTTGAGCGAAACGGTTGCGCGACCGAGCGGACGACTTCGGGATTTCGATTGACGGCCTGTTCGAGATTCTCGCCGAACGAGCGGCCGGTCACCGTCGGGCGATCCAGATGCAGCGCGCCGGTCGCGGCCAGTTCTTTTAGAATAGCGGGTACGCCGCCCGCCTCATCGACGTCCTCCATGTGGACGTTCTTCGTGGCCGGTGCAACCTTACATAAGTACGGGATGCGCTCGGACATCTCGTTGATCCGATTCAGATCGTACGGTATGCCTGCTTCGTTCGCGGCAGCGAGGAGATGGAGAATCGTATTTGTCGATCCTCCCATGGCCATGTCCAGAGCGAAGGCATCGTCGAACGCATCCCGAGTGACAATATCTCGTGACTTGAGGTCGGTCTCGACCAGATGCAAAATGCGGCGTGCGGCATCGCACGCGAGTTCTTCGCGGCGAGGGTCTACGGCGAGGATCGAGCCGTTGCCAGGCAGCGCCAACCCCAACGCCTCCATGATGCAGTTCATGGAGTTTGCTGTAAACATGCCGGAGCAGGAACCGCAACTGGGGCAGCCAAAGTCCTCGAGGATTTTCAACTCAGCGTCGTCGATCTCCCCTTTCTGCCGCAGTCCCACGCCTTCGAACACTGAGATGAGATCGATCGTCTCGCCCGACGGCGTCTTACCGGCTTTCATTGGTCCACCCGACACAAACACGACCGGTATGTTCAGACGCAATGCGCCCATGAGCATGCCGGGCACGATCTTGTCGCAATTCGGGATGCAGACGAGTCCGTCAAGCCAGTGCGCGGCTGCCACGGTTTCCACGGCATCGGCGATGAGTTCGCGCGAAGGCAAGGAGTAACGCATGCCGACATGACCCATGGCGATGCCGTCGTCGACTCCGATGGTATTGAACTCGAACGGAATCCCGCCCGCTGCGCGTACGGCCTCCTTGACGACGCGACCGAACTGCTGCAGGTGCACGTGACCTGGGATGAGGTCGATGTACGAGTTACAGATGCCGATGAACGGCTTGTCGAAGTCCGCGTCGTCGCGGATCTGACCCGTAGCCTTGAGCAAGCTGCGGTGCGGGGCACGCTCAAAGCCCTTCTTCACCGTGTCGCTTCTTCGTTGTGCTCGCATCGCTGGGTCTCGGGGTTTGGGCGACCCCTCGAGCGTTGCGGTTGCTCTTCTCGCGTCGTGGACGGCGAGGGATCGACGGTGGTGAGTTAGCCTACGATGACGAGGCTAATTAGAAGGAGGAGGATGAGGGACAGGATGCCTGCGAGCGCGAGGTCAACGGCGCTCACTCCTCGCGGCCGGTCGATCGCGACCGCTATCGGAGCTTTGGTTAGCCGGATGTTGGCGGCCGACCCGTGGTGTCGGACGTTTTCGGGATACTGCCTTGTACAGTGGTAGCGCATGAGCGCGGTGCCGGCGAGTCGTTTCAGCGGTATAAATAACGACATGCGGACCCCTGCAGCGCAACCGGTCTCCGGCCGCCGCGCTACGCTCACCCGTGCGGACGGCAACCTACCGGTAGCGCTTCCACCACATTTAATTAAGCTGGAAGCCCTTCCGAATCTCACCTTTTGAAGGCCGTTTATAGAATTGACCCAATAAGTAATAAAGTATTCGCGCATAGAGCTTTACAGTTTAACGGTATCTTCATCTTTCCTTCATCTTTTGCGCTCGGCTTACGGGGCGATTTGACCCGCTAACACAGAAAAAGCGAGAGGGCATCCCCAGCGATGGGATGCCCTCATGCGGAGCGGCGCAGACATGCGCGGTGTGAGGAGGCCGCCCCGCTCGTTGCTAAGAGCCGACTCGGCTACAAACTCAAGCCAACGACCAGGAAGGACCGCGACGCGCCCGGCGTCGGATTGACGATGTAGCTCACGCTGATTGGCAGCGAGAACTGGTCCGTAATGGGAATCGACTTTGAGGCGCTCACGCCGAGGTTGACAAACGTGAACGTGTTCGTTCCGTAAAGTGCGCTCTGACCGGCGGACGCCCCCGCCGTAACGCCGAGTTCGACGTCACCGACGTTAACCGGATACGACGCCTCGACATAGGCGGACTTGTCCGGATCGTTGTGCACGAACACGGCCCCTAGGAGCGTGATCGGAAACGATTCGGGTCCCGAATAGCTCACGTACGGTTCGAGCCAGTGTGCACCGGCACCGTCGTTGTCAAAGTTGAACAACTCGGGTGCGCCTGGAGCCGGGAAGTAGTAGTCGGTCATACCCAGGGAGAACGACCCCGACGACGCGGTTTCCACCGTGTAGCCGAGCCACAGGTCGATTTCGTTGACGCCCGCACTCGACGGATTCGTGGCATAGGACGCCCATGCGCCCACCTCGAGGCCGCTGCCGGCAATTGAGAGCGAAGGCTGGATACTGAGCGACTCGCCGAAGTCGGCGCCACGCCAGACGTAACGGCTGGCCAGGTCGGCGCCGAGAGAGACGCTCTGGGCGTACAGTTCGCCCGCGAAAAGTCCTGCCGAGAGTATCAGGCCCAGCAAGAGGGTCGTTGATGTCTTGAATGCGTTAGCCATATCGGTGTTGTATTGGTGTCGTTCTTTCATGGGTTCAGGTGGTGCAGGTTGAGCATCGCACGGGAACGGCCAAAGGCGGCCCGGGCCGAGGCCCGGCCCGGGCATCCGTTTGTCCCTGCTCTTGCTGCTATGATTAGGCTTCGACCGCTGTCACCGGCGTGACGGCAGCCCGGTCTTCCTCGCCAGTTCGGATGCGGTAGATCTTCTCGACAGGCAGGACGAATACCTTGCCGTCGCCGACCTCGCCCGTTCGGGCCGCTCCAACGATGGCATCGATGGTCGCGTCGACAAACGGCTCGGAGACCCCGATGTCGAGCATCACCTTCTCGGTCAGCTCCATCTTGACGGTCGTGCCGCGGTAGGTCTCCTCGAGTTCGCTTTCACCACCGTGGCCGCGAACACGCGTCACGGTTAGACCGTGTACGTCGGCCCGGAAGAGCGCTTTGAGAACGGCGCTCAGTCGCTCGGGCCGAACGATTGCTTTGATCAGTTTCATGGTTTGATTGGGATCTAGGATTCTTGCGCTTACACAGATGCAGGTTCATAAACCGGCGTCTCGGCGACG
>JBFHWK010000216.1:0-5895 GCA_041589075.1 Rhodothermales bacterium | reverse complement strand
TATCGCGTCCTGTCGCTGCTCGCCGAGATCGGCATCAACCTGCTGGCGTTCACGGCGGTGCCCTACGGACCGACACGGACTCAGTTCACGATCTTCCCTGATGATCCTTCGAAGCTGCAGGCCGAGTCGACCCGTGCCGGCCTCGACCTGGACGGGCCCTATCCCGCACTTCTTGTCCAGGGTGACGATGAGCTCGGCGCCCTTGCCGGCATTCACCGGCAGCTTTTTGAGGAGGGCGTCAACGTGTACGCGTCGTCCGGCGTGTCCGACGGAAAGGGGAGCTACGGCTATGTCCTGTACGTGAGACCGGAGGATTACGAGTCGGCCGTGGCGACCCTGCAGAAGTAGGCGCGCTGTCCCCAAGTCGAGCACCACCACCAGCCATCGCCGGGCGCGACTCTGCGTAGCTTTCGGCCGATGAACCGTCACGTCTCTACGCGGTGCAGATCAACCCTTACATCAGCGACATACTCAACCAGCCGGCGGTTATCCGCGAAACCGTGGCGCGGTACGCGGCGGACCGGTTCGCGGCGGTCGCTGCTGATGTGGCGGCCCGCAGATACGACCGCATCGTCCTCAGCGGCATGGGCGCGTCGCACTTTGCGGCGTACCCGGCGTGGCTTGACCTCGTCAGTCACGGACTGCCGGCCTGGTCGGTGGAAACGGCCGAGCTGCTGCATCACGCCGAATCGCTCGTAACCGAGAAGTCGCTGCTGTGGTTGACGTCCCAGTCAGGAGCCAGCGCGGAGATAGTGGCGCTTATCGAACGCCTGGCCGATCGGCGGCCGAAGACCATCCTCGCAACGACCGCCGATGCCGACAGCCCGCTCCGACGCGCGGCGGACACGACCCTGCAGCTACACATCGGCGAGGAGTCGACAGTAAGCACGGGCAGCTACGTGTCGACGCTCGCTGCGCAGCACCTCGCCGTGACACAGATCGCGGGTGGCAACATCGAGGACGAACGGAGCGAGTTGATAGACGCGTGCGATGTGCTGCAGCATTACCTCGCAGCCTGGCAAGACAGCATTGGGAAGTGGGAGCGTCTTATCGGTGTTCCGCAGCGTCTGTTTGTGATCGGACGTGGCCCGTCGCTGGCGGCGGTAAAGACAGGCAGCCTCATCATCAAGGAGTCGGTGAAGTTCGTGATCGAAGGCATGAGCGCCGCTCAGTTCCGCCACGGTCCACTCGAGCTCGCGGACGAACATCTCACTGTCGTGATACTTGCCGGGTCCAGCGACGCGCGCACACTCAACGAGCGCCTTGCCATCGAATTACGGGAGTATAGCGCAGGCGTCGTGTGGCTGGACACGGTGCCTCATGACGTGCTACCGACCGTTCTGATTCCCGCACTTCCAAGAGCAGCGATGCCGATCGCCGAAATCATCCCGCTCCAGCTACTCAGCCTCGCACTTGCAGCGCAGACGGGTGTGGAGGCAGGCGTTTTCCAGCGCATCGGGAAGGTGACGCGGACGCTGTAGCGCTTCACGATCGCCCGAAATCGACGGTGAATCCCGCCGCAAGCCGTTACAGAACGGGCCGATACGGCCGATCCCGATAGTGGAGTCATTCGGCCCCGCCAGAGTCCGGCTCCACACGTAAACATCCCAATGCATGCCTTGAAAGGCCGTTTTTGCGCCATGTGCCGCACCGACAGATCCGTCCTGCCGGTCGCATTCTTGCGGCCGCTGTGGATTCTGCCTGCCCTTCTGCTGATCGCTCGTGTCAGCCTCGCGCAGTCGGCGGGGGACTATCGGTCGGTCGGCAATGGTCTATGGGACGTAGCCGCCACATGGGAGACCTACGATGGAGCTGCATGGATCGCCGCATCGATACCGCCCGACGCGACTTCCGGCGTCATCACCATTCTCGCCGGTGATACGGTTTCCTCCGACCAGGACGTGGCGGTCGATCAACTGGTAATCGAAGCGAGTGGTCAACTGTCGATCATCAACAAGACACTTGACGTCGTCGATGGCAGCGGAACGGACTTGGTCGTCAATGGCAGTTTGCTAATGAACGATAACATCGAGATCCTCGGAACCGCTACGGCGACTTTTAACAGCGGCTCTGATCTCACGATCGCTGGCGGCGAGTTCAGACCGAAAGACGACTCCGTCGTCGACTTCCTGACCGGCTCCCAGGTCACGGTCACCAGCGGGAGACTGCGCCCGCAACAGTTCGGCCTCGTCCGATTCGCGGCAGGCACGACACTCGAGAACTGGGACGCGGTACAACTGGATAACGACAGCTCCATCGAGTTCAACGGCGCCACGTACATCAACCACGCAACGACCACGGCAGGCGGCGGGGCGACGATCACGTTCAACTCGGGATCGTTATACCGCCATGCCCGGGACGGAGGTAATCTCCTTCCCGAGGGGAATACGATCTGGAATAGCGGATCCACCTGCGAAGTCACCGGCATCACAACGTCTGGACCTGGTCAAGCGGACCACAGCTATCACCACTTCACGTGGAACAGCCCCGGCCAGACGGCGGCCGTGAACCTGAATATCGGCGCGGCGTCGGTGACCGGCGATTTCACCGTCGTCTCCACTGGAACAGGGTACTTCTCCTGGAAGCAGAACGGCGACGCCGCACTTCCGATCTCCGGAAGTTACGTCCAGACTGGCGGCACATTCGTCTATGCCGACGGCTCGAACTCGGACACGATGAGCGTTGCGACCGATCTGACCATCACCGCCGGCGAGCTGCGGCTGAACGGCGACGACGGCACGCCCACTTTGACGGTTGCAGGCACCTTCGATTTGTCAGGAGGCTCGATTACGGAGACCGGCATCGGGACGGCAAAAATCCTCCTCGATGGCACGACCAACCAGTCGATCACCACTACCGGTACCATCACCGGGGACGTCGACATCGAGCTCGATAATAGCGCCGGTGCAACGCTGCAGTCGGCGCTGGCGGCTCCGCGCCATCTCACCCTCACGACAGGGACACTCGACCTGAACTCGAACGACCTGAGCGTGGCCGGCGACTTCACCATCAACTCTGCATTTTCGAATGCGGCCGACATCATATTCGACGGTACCGGCAACGGGACGCTCACACACGGTTCCGGCAGTCTCTCGCTGGCTCAGATCCGGCTCGATAAGACCGGGAGCACCCTCTTCCTCAATTCCGATCTCACCATCACGACTACGGCCAACCTGGACAACGGCACGCTGGATGTCAACGGCCGGACGTTCACTCTGGAGGCGGGAAAAACGATGTACAAGGGTGCCGGTACGGTGGTCGGGAATATCACCTTCAAGCGCGACTACACCCTCGATGCGGACGGTTGGCGCATGGTCGCCTCGCCCCTCGGGGCCGTCAACTATAGCACCTTGAACAGTGTCTTCCACACGCAGGGTGGCCTGTGGGCGACCATCGGACACGGCGAGAGCAACCTGCGGTCCCTGAACTTCGCCGCTCAGGACTGGGACGAGATCAAGACGGCGGATGCACCGTTCACCGAGTCCGAGGGCTACATCTTCTACATGTGGGCCGACGACACGGGGGGTGGCGACATCCTTCCGGCAACGTGGACAGTCTCGGGAACGCTGCAGGCCGGCACCGACAAGAGTCTTGCCTTCAACACCACACCGGTAGACTCTTGGACACTCGTCGGTAACCCGCTCACGGGCAACATCGACTGGGACGCGGCGGTCGCGGCCAGCACAAACGTCGGAACGACATACGCGACCTGGGATCCGTTCCTCACCGACGGCGGCGGGCTGCTCGGCTACAAGTATTACAACAGCATCACGGGCGTCGGTGATGCCGGTCGGTACATCCCGCCGTTTCAGGCCTTCATGGCACAGGCACTTCTCGCAGGCGCCACGTTGAATTTCGCCACGAGCGAAACTGCTAACAGCCAGGCGGCCAACTACTTCGGAAAGACAATCGACCGCGAAATCTCTCCGCATGTCCGTATGCGTGTCGCGGGCAACGGCATGGCGGAGAATGAGACGTATCTGGTGTTCGATGCGCGCGCGCAGCAGGGTGCGGACCAGCTCGACGTGCAGCGCCTGCAGCCGATCTCGCAGGAGTATCTCACGCTATGGTTCGCGAACGGAAGTGATTTCCGGCTCGCTTTCGACAGCCGCCCGCTGCGCAGCGGACAGGAGGAGTATGCGATGCACGTCGATGCTACGGTCCCGGGTTGGTACACGCTTAGCTGGCCGACGTGGCACGATGTCCCCGCTCACTGGCGAGTCACGTTCGTGGACAATGAGAGTGGCGCGCGCGTGGAGGTCGACAGCACATCGACGTATCTGTTCGAGGTCACTGAGAAGCAGGCGGCACTTTCGAGAGAAATCGGCTTTGGCCGCGACACAATGTCGCGGGTCACACCACGATTCCGGCTGCGCGTGGTCGACACTTCGATTGCGGACCCTGACGTGCCCGCTCTGGTGCCCGTACCATCACAGCCGACTCTTGCCCAGAACTACCCGAACCCCTTTGCCGAACGGACAACGCTGAAATACGCGCTGCCTCAGACCGGAAACGTCCGGCTCGTCGTGTACGATCTGCTGGGCCGCCGGGTGACAACCCTTGTGGATGGATATCGTGATGCAGGGTGGTATGACGTGGTCTGGGACGCATCGGGGGTGGCTTCCGGGGTGTATTTCTGCCGCCTGGAGTCCGATCGGCAGCCTCCGCAGGTTCGTAAAGTTATCGTTAAGAAACAGTGAACGAATTATAGAGGTCGGTTGCTCGCCGATTACTCCGATACGCAAGGTAATCCGTTAACTAACACGGGATTAGGAATGAAACGCGCTCGACTACTCTTCGCAGCTCTCTTGCTTCCGTTTCTGGCAAGCACATCGTACGCGCAGGACAACTTCACGCAGGATGTAACGATCGTTCTGACCGACATCAATCAGTTATCCGCGTCGTCGGGGACGGTATCGATGACGATCAACACGGCAGTTGCAGGCAGCGCGCCCACGGACGCATCGGACGCCTCGACCACGTACGCCATCACGACGAACGGGACGACCAAGAAGCTGACAGGCGTGCTGGACGTGGCCTACGCCGCAGGGCTGTCACTGGATCTGCTGCTAACGGCACCGACCGGTGGAACCGCAACCGAGAGAACCCTCTCGACAACAGCGCAGGACCTCGTTACTGGCGTCGGCCAAGTTGCCGAGAGTGCACTCACGATCACGTATACCGCGTCGGCAACGGTTTCGGCTACACCGAACGATCCTGCCGGCGAGACGCACACCGTCACGGTCACCTTGACGGACGCCTGAGTCAGGAACGTCCTAAACAACGGGGACCGTCAATTACATAACTGCTACCGTCGCAAGCCTAGCGGAGGTAGCCACGCAGTAAATGACATGGGCACCCGCATCGCGATCATCCTGGTTTTGTGGTGCGGGTCTTTTGTCGTTGAGTCGGCCACCGCGCAAGTCCCGCTGCCGGAGATGCGCGACATGCAGGACGCGTCGTCGATCACGCTCTCGCACGACGTAACCGTCGCTGTCGATGTGATTCATGCGCTGTCGGTATCCGCAACTGCGGTGACCCTGACGATAAGCGCCGCGACGGCCGGCTCGCCACCGTCACCCGACTCCGACAACAGCACGACATACAACATCACGACCAACGGTTCGGCCAAGAAGATTACAGGCGCACTCGATGCGACATACGCGGCGGGCCTTTCGCTCTCCGTACTTCTTGCCGCTCCCACGAACGCCACCGCAACACAACAGTCACTGAGCACCACCGCAAAGGACCTCGTCACCGGAATCACCCGACTTGCAGAGAGTAACCTCACCATCACCTACACGGCTTCGGCCACGACCACTGCATCCCCAAACCAGGGATCCGGAGGTGAAACACACACCGTGCTCATGACGCTGATCGACAGTTGATCGCACC
>JBFHWK010000215.1:0-5905 GCA_041589075.1 Rhodothermales bacterium | reverse complement strand
GGGGTATTACCGCCTCCTGGCGTCAGGTCGACCGCTTCCTTTCGATAATATGCGTAACACAATCGCCGGTCCGGGGACGAAGAATCGATACCTACGCTTTCTCGATAGCCAACAGTGCCCACTTTGACTAAGCGCGCCGCGAGAGCCCTAAGTCTTACTCTTGTCGCTGTTTTAATCGTCGCCCCGCGTGTGTCGTCGGCCCAGCCGCGGCTGATGGACAGGTGGGAGACCGATTGGGACAAGCGTTCCGTCGACCTTAGCGAAATCATGTCGGGCGGTGTGCCCAGGGACGGAATCCCGCCGATCGACGAGCCGCGCTTCGTCAGCGTTAGGCAGGCAGCCAAGTGGGTCGGACAGCGAGAGCCTGTGATCATGCTCGTGATCGGCACTGACGCCCGCGCCTACCCACTTCAGATACTGACCTACCACGAGATCGTTAACGACGTTGTCGACGAGCGACCGGTCGCCGTGACATTCTGCCCGCTTTGCTACAGCGCGATTGTATTCGATCGGCTAGCCGACGGCCGCCCGCTGGACTTCGGCGTGTCCGGTATGCTTCGCAATTCGGACTTGATCATGTACGATCGTCAGACACAATCGTTGTGGCAGCAGATTGAGGGCGAGGCGATTGTCGGAACGTTAACCGGCACCCGTCTCGAGCCGATTGCTGCTCAAATCGTTTCGTTCAGGCAGTTCGCCGACAGGTATCCGAGCGGGCGGGTTCTTTCACGCGAGACCGGACACACCCGTCCGTACGGAACGAATCCCTACGAGGGTTACGATGATATCTCAAAGCGTCCGTTCCTCTACCGTGGCGACGACGACGATCGCCTGCCTCCAATGGAGAAGGTTATCACCGTGTCGATTGGAAGCGTCGACAAAGCCTATCCGCATTCGGTCACGCGAACGACGCGTGTTATAAACGATCGAATCGCCGGCCGGCCCGTTCTTGTGGTGCACGGTGAAGGCGCGACGACCGCTCTCGGCGATGCGATCATTAAGAGCGCAAATGAGGTGGGAACGACTGGTGTTTTTGATCGCGAAGTTGACGGTACGGAGCTGACTTTCGAGTCCGACGGTAAGACAGTCCGTGATATAGAGACCGGTAGTTCCTGGGACGTGACCGGGCGGTCCCTTTCCGGGAAGCTGGCCGGGAAGCAGCTTCGGCTCATCCCGCACGGTAACTACTTCGCCTTCGCGTGGTTTGCCTTCAAACCGAAAACCGAGATCTACCGAGGAGCTGCCGGCGGCTGAGCGTCTTCTCGGGTGTAGTGGTAAACGCCGACTCGTCAGGGGCACACCCGTGCGCAGTGCGCTGCGTCACATGGTCCAAGCGGCGGCGTGGACTGGAGGGCGCGGTTTTGGAGGAGTCGTCGAGATCGGCATCCGATAGCCCTCTCCGGCCGTAAGCTCTCTGCGGCACGTTTTCGGCGGTTTCTTCCATATTTTCGGACGAAAGTCGTATCGTAGGGAAATCCCCTACTTTCGTGAACGGTCCACTCCCCCTTTCGACGCCGGACTCGAATCCGGATCGTTAAGGACCCGGCAACCGCGCATCACCCTCAAGCTTGCTTCACCTTTCTGAACTTCGCACCCTGCGGCCGGAGACCCGGGACGACCCCTGGTCGGACTTACCGGTGCCCGGTTCTGAAGCCGAACGTGAAGAATTCGGCGTTCTTCGGGATCGGCTGACAACACTATGGAAAAAGGTTTTTCCTGATCCGCGTGAGCCGCGGTGCGTGGTCGTGATCCCTAGCTTGTCGATGGATCCGGAGGTCCTCGGTCGCATCTCAGGCGTGCATCACTATGAGGAGCGGATGCTCTTCATGCTGATGCTGCTCCGACTTCCGAAGGCGCGTCTCATTTACGTTACCAGTGAGCCAATCGCACCGGGGATCATCGACTACTACCTCAATTTGTTGCCGGGCATTCCGGCAAGTCATGCACGACAACGCCTGACGCTCCTTTCCTGCTTCGACGCCGGCGATATCCCGCTGTCCCGGAAGATACTCGAGCGCCCGAAGCTCATCGATCGCATTCTCGCCGCGATACCGGACGTGAACACGGCACACATGACGTGTTTTAACGCGACGACTCTGGAACGGACGCTGAGTGTACGGCTGGGGATACCGCTTTATGCATGCGATCCCGAATTGTGCTGGCTGGGTTCCAAGAGCGGTAGCCGGAAGGTATTTCGCGAAGCCGATATCCCGGTGCCGGAGGGATACGAGGACCTGAAGACGGAAGAAGACATCGCGCTCGCCATTTGCGAACTGAAGCGGCGTACTCCCGACCTGCGGCGTGTCGTTCTCAAGTTGGACGACGGTTTTTCGGGTGAGGGCAACGCGACGATGTGGTTAGAGGATGCTCCCATGCATGGCCTGCTGTCCTGGATACGGCGCGAATTGCCCGTGAGGACACAGTTCGAGGCAGTCGGCGAGGAGTGGCCGCACTATAGTCAGAAGTTCTCTGAAATGGGCGGTATCGTGGAGTCGTGGATTGATGGCGGATTCAAGCGATCGCCGTCTGCACAGTGCCGAATTGATCCGCTCGGCAACCCTTCCGTGATCTCGACGCACGATCAAATTCTCGGCGGCAACTCGGGACAGATCTTCCTCGGCTGCGCATTCCCCGCCGATGCCGAGTACCGACTCGACATTCAGGAAGCCGGCTTCCGCGTGTCCGATGTGCTCAAGAGCTACGGCGTGCTCGGCCGATATAGCATCGACTTTATCTCCGTCAAGGAAGGGGGCACGTGGAAGCACTATGCCATCGAGATAAACCTCCGGAAGGGTGGCACCACGCATCCGTTCCTGATGCTGCAGTTCCTGACCGACGGCAGCTACGACCACAACATGGGCGTATACCTGACGCCCACGGGAAGGGAGCGATGCTACTACGCATCGGATAACCTGCAAAGTGACGACTATCGCGGCCTCACGCCTGGCGACCTGATCGACATCGCCGTGGACCACGACCTCCATTTCCATGGCGGAACGCAGCAGGGTGTGGTGTTTCACCTCGTCGGGGCGCTCTCGGAGTTCGGCAAGCTGGGTGTGGTCTGTATCGCCGATGCTCCGCACCGCGCCCGAAGACTCTATGACGACACGGTTGAAGTTCTCAACTTCGAGGCCGGAAAACAGGCCGCGTACCGAGACTCGCTCCAGCTCGACGAATCGATGGCCGATTGCCACTCGCTGTCATCGATCGGCTAATTCGCCACCGCAGCGCTGATCGGACAATACACACGCCCGTCCGCTCGTTGAGAGTTTGAGTCTGTAAGTGGTGCGGATGCCGTTCAGAACACATGAGGTGATTGTTGCCCCCGCATGCGGCCGAACTTTCACTTGAGTTTGCTTCTATGCTGCGAACAAAGATCTTAATTGTTGTCCTCCTGATGATCGGAGGCTTTGGCAATGCCAGAGCTCAGATTATGAAGACTGATTTCGACCGGCTGTGGTCACGGGTGGATTCGTTGGAAGCCGAAGGGTTGCCTGCCTCCGCCCTCGAGCACGTCGATAACATACTGGCGCTCGCTCGTGCGGAGTCGAACGAGCCGCAGCTCCTCAAGGCACTGATGTACCGTTCCAAGTTTGTGGCGACGCTCAACGAGGACGGTGCCAATCGTATAGTAGATGAACTGCGTGTGGAGCTAGACAGGGCCGACGGGGAGGCCCGTTCCATCCTCCAGTCGATATTCGGCGAGTTCTTGTGGCGATACTATCAGGCCAACCGGCATCGCTACCTGGATCGAACCGCCGTCGCGGGCCCACCGGATACGGACGACATATCAACGTGGGACGGGCGGCGGATTGTTGCAGCCGCTCTGGATCAACTTGTGAAGTCGGTCGCGGACGTCGATGCACTGGCCGCGGTATCGGTCGAACGGTTCGCGGTGCTTCTTCTTCAGAACGGCCGCCGCGATCGTGACGTAAGGCCGACGCTCTTCGACTTCCTCGCGCATCGTGCGCTCGACGTGTTCGCGAACAGTGAATCGGGACTGACCGAACCGGGCCGTCCCTTCGACTTCTCCGACCCGGCGTTTCTAGCTCCGGCCGCAGCCTTCGTGGCTTTGTCGATCGAGTCCCCGGACTCCTTGTCGACTGAGGCCGCGGCCCTTCGTTTGTACCAGAAACTTCTGCAGATTCATCTTCGTGATGCGGACCCGTCGGCACTGGTCGTCGTGGATCTGGAGCGACTGACCTACGTGCGAAGTTCAGGCTCCGTCACGGATGCGGACGCGTTGTACGCACAGCGTCTCGCGGAACTGGAGCAGCGCCACGCATCCCATGCGATAAAGACGGACGTGACGTTTGCGCGGGCCGAGTACGTTGCATCGCTCGGGCGATTGTATCGTCCCTTTGAAGAGGAAGAGCAAAGGTGGAAGCTAAAAGAGGCCCACGAGATTTGCGCGGGTGCGGTGGCAGAGTTTCCGCAGTCGTTCGGTGCGGACAACTGCCGTGCACTTCAGTTGTCGATCGAGGCGAAATCGGTGGAGTACTCCGTAGAGGAAGGCGTGCTTCCGGGTGAGATGTTCCGGGTGCGCCTGGAGTATCGCAATGTACAGCAGGTCCACGTTGCGGCAGTACGCGTGACGAGAGAAGAGACGCTTCGCTGGCAATTCCTTAACTGGGAAGACCGAAACGCCTTCGAGAACGACATTGTAGCTCGCGAGAAGATCTTCATGCGTGCGTTCGATCTGAGAACCGACGGTGACTTTCAGGCGCATTCGACAGAGCTGCCGCTGCCGGCCATGGAGACCGGGCTCTACGTGCTGCTCGTCGGCAGCGATCCGTCCTTCTCCAACAACGAGAATGCGCGTGCACTGCAGGCGTTCGCCGTGACCAGGCTCGGGATGGTGCGCAAGAATCCGCCGGGCGGCGAGATGGAATTGCGCATTCTGGATCGAGCCACAGGCGCCGCGGTTGCCGGCGCCACGGTGACGACATGGGAAATTAACTACCGAAATCGGAATCGAATTCCTGAGACACGCTCTACGTTTCGAACGGGAAACGATGGAATCGCCCGCGTCAAGGAGGGTAATGGCTCGTTCCTCGTGACGGTGCGTCACGGACTGGATGAAATTGTAAGCCACGAGTGGCACCATAGTTGGCGCGGAGGCTTGTATGAAGACCGGACGGTGTCTCATTTCTTTACGGACCGGGCCATCTACAGACCCGGACAGACCGTGTACTTCAAAGGTATTCTACTGGAGAAGTCGGAGGATCGTTATACGGTTCGCGCCCAGGCAACGACGGAAGTCAGCCTCTTCGATGTGAACGGTCAAGAAGTCGCGTCGCTCGAGCTGCGCTCGAACAGATATGGTACGGTCAAGGGCCAGTTCACGGCGCCGACCGGGGCTTTGACAGGTCAGATGATTATTCGGGACGCGCACGGTTCCGTTTCCTTCTCCGTCGAGGAATACAAACGGCCACGCTTCGAAGTGGTCTTCGATTCAGTTGAGACTGAGATCGAGCTTGGCGACGAGGTATCGGTCGATGGCGTCGTGCGCGCCTACAGTGGAGCGCCGGTCGACGGCGCTGAGGTTCGCTACCGGGTCGTTCGGAAACCGATATTTCGACCGTGGTACTTTTTTATGCCGTGGCCAGGGGGAAGTGAAGCAGAGATCGCATCCGGCAGCGTTACGGCGGATGCAGAGGGCCGGTTTGTCGTTGACTTTGTGGCGCGGTCGGACGACGCGATGAAGCCGGAAACCAATCCGACTTTTCGCTACGAAATAACGGCCAGTGCCACCGACGCCGCGGGCGAGACCCAGTCCGCCTCGCACTCCGTCCGAGTCGGTTACAGGTCTCTGATACTCGGTATTCGCGGATCGCAATTCGTCTCGAACGAAGATCCCAAGAGTTTCGCCATCGCGGCTGAAACGGTTGACGGCCGGCCGCTG
>JBFHWK010000214.1:0-5960 GCA_041589075.1 Rhodothermales bacterium | reverse complement strand
TCGCTGAAAGGAAGGGACTTCTTTTCGATCGCGCTTCTTCCCGACACGACGCCGGCAACCCTCGAACTCTTCCGAAAGCACGCGTACGCCTTCGTGGCGAATAGCGAGGTCTCCTGGGACTACAACGAAGCAAGCGCCGAGGTGCGGACGACATACACCTACGCGACCGTCTTGATGGATAGCAACGCGACGAACGTCGATCAGACGATGACGGCCCTCTATCGACATCAGTGGTTCAACACCGCGGCTCCTCTGACGCCCTACGCATACGAGTCGCCCAGAGGGGCGATGAAGTTGATCGAAGGCAATTCGTTCGAGACCCGTTTGGCGTTCTCCGGGGTCCTTCCCGCGCTGCCTGATCGGGGTGACTACAACAAGGACGATCTTCTCGGACTTGTGCGGAGTGTCGCCGGCGAAACACTGCCTGTGGGTCCGACCTACGAGAACGGAAAACTCATGGCTCGCTTTGCCAACCTGGTTCATATCGCGGACCAGCTCGGGGCTATCGCCGAGCGCGATCATTTTCTCTCCGAAATCAAACGCCGACTCGAGGAGTGGTTTACGGTCGGTGGCCAGCAACAGTACTCCTACATCGACAGATGGGATGTTCTGACGGGCTACCCATCCGGTTTCGGTGCCGACAGTCAGATCAACGATCACCACTTTCATTCGAGCTATGCCATCATGAGCGCCGCGACGGTGGCGCGGTTCGACAGTGCCTGGGCATCGCAGGACAACTGGGGCGGCATGGTCAACCTTCTCATCAAGGATGCCAACAACTGGGACCGAACAGATCGCCAGTTTCCATTCTTGAGATCTCACGACGCGTATGCCGGCCACTCGTGGGCTGCCGGCCACGGTGACTTCGGAGACGGCAACAACCAGGAGTCGAGCTCGGAGTCGATGAACTTCGCGGCGGCCGTGATCCTGTGGGGCGAGGCGACAGGTCAAATGGATATCCGCAACCTCGGCGTGTTCCTGCACGCGACGGAGACATCGGCCGTGGAACACTACTGGTTCGACGTGCACAACGAAGTGTTTCCGGACGACTATCCCCACGTAGCCATCGGAATGGTTTGGGGCGGGAAGGGCGTCCACTCGACCTGGTTTGGCGCCGAGCCGGAGTTCATCCACGGAATCAACCTCCTACCGGTTACGAGCGCGTCGCTATACCTGGCGAGACACCCGGAGTACGTTGTCGCCAACTATAACGAGATTGTCGACGAGCGAGGGGGGCAGCCCGTGATCTGGCAGGACATTCTGTGGGAGTATCTGGCCCTGGCCGATCCAAACCTTGCGCTATCCTACTATTACGCTGACATCGACTACGCACCCTTCGACGGCGAGTCCAGGGCGCACACGCTTCACTGGCTTTACAATCTCAAGAAGATGGGGCGCCCGGATACGACCGTCCTGGCAGACATTGCGACGTACGGCGTCTTCAGGACGCCGTCCGGCGAGCCCACCTACGTGGCGTACAATGCCGGACCGCGGGAGCGTTCGGTCTCTTTCACGGACGGATTCTCCATGATGGTGGGTCCGAGACAACTGAGCTCTTTTAGCACGGCCAATGAGAATCCGGATGCCCCTGTCGCTCTCCTCCTGGCCAACAGGACGTCGGGCAAGGCCCCGTTGACGATCGAGTTTCAGGGCAGTAGAAGCTTCGATCGCGGTGGTGGCGATTTGATCTTCGAATGGGACTTCGGCGTAGCGGGGTCTGGCTCGAGTGCCGATACCGTCGTGACATTCACGGACGTCGGAGAACACTGGGTGACACTCAAAGTCACCAACTCGCTCTCCCTGAGCAGTAGGGACAGCGTCCTGATCCGCGTACTGGGCAGCGGGACGTCGTACCTGGGTTCACCACCGCAGGTACCTGCCAGAATCGAAGCCGAACACTACGACGTGGGAGGCGAGGGCGTGGCCTATCACGATACCGAGGCTGCCAACATCGGCCTCGCGTTCAGGCCGGACGAGGGGGTCGACCTAGAGGGTTCAAACGACGGAGGTTTCGACGTGTACTGGATCGTGGCAGGGGAGTGGATCGAGTATACATTCGAAGTCGAAGAGGCGGGGAACTACGACTTCCTTCCCTACGTGGCCAGCGTGCCGGGCTTTGGCAATCTGACGCTGTTGATCGACAACGTCGACGTGAGTGGGAAGAGGCCGGTCACCAGCACTGGTGGCTGGCAGTTCTGGAGACCCATCAACATCGACAACGTTTCCCTCGAAGCCGGCGTTCACATCATGCGCTTCGAGTTTGACTCGGACTCTGACAAGACGGGATGGCTCTTCAGTCTGAACTACATTGATGTCACCCGCTCTGTGCGGGTGGGCGGTCAGGATACGGGCGTGCCCTCCGAGTTTGATGTGGCGCAGAACTATCCAAACCCGTTCAATACGACGACGACGATCTCCTATGAACTTCCGCGTCGTTCTGACGTGACGATGAGGGTTGTGGATGTCTTGGGTCGAGAGGTAAGAGAAATCCGCTCTGGCAGGCAGCCAGCCGGCACGCATCAGGTTTCCTTCGACGCCACGGATCTTCCCTCCGGCGTCTACTTCTACCGCCTCGAGGCAGGGGATTACGTTGAGACGAAGCGGATGGTGGTGGTGAAGTGATGTGGCAGGACCGCCGTCCTCACCTCCACGATGTTCCCGCAGTTCGTAGCTTGCGCGGCACCGGTGCGAAACAATAGTGAGGGTTTCTCATGCGCGAGCAGCTTGATCCGATACTCGAATCAACACCGACCGATAAGCGAAAACTCTACCAGGATTACGATCTCGATGACGAGACGGCTCGTCTGGCCTATCACTATGAGGTCGACCCGGAGTTTTTCATTGCCGTGACCGGGGGCGAGTGGAACACGTATTCCAGTTCGATCTGGGAAGACGGCTTCACGATGACGCAGGCCCAGGAGAAGAAACTGGATGTATTTGCCGAATTGATGCAGTTGAGAAAGGGAGACCGCATCCTGGATGTAGGATGTGGGTGGGGCGGACCGCTGGTTTATTTATGTCATAAGTACGGAGCTATCGGTCATGGCATTACTGTGTCTCCCATGGCGATACCCGTAGCTGCCGGACGCGCCGAGAAATACGGTGTTGATGCTACATTCGAGGTGATACACTGGGAGAATCTCCCCGAAGTAGAAACCTACGATGCCATCTTCACCGATGAAGTAATCGTGCACTTTCTCGATCTGGGTGGGTTCTTCGCAAAGTGCCACGCGTTGCTGAAGCCTGGCGGGATGATGGTAAACAAGGAACTACACTTCAGCCACTCCAGCCACACCGATTGGAGCGATTCGCTTAGTCAGCATATCAACAAGGTCTATGCGTTCACGGGCAATTATCGGACGCTCGGTGAGGAACTGCGGCTAATAGATGAGAACAATTTCCGGCTCAAAAATGTGGTCGACATCTCGATGGATCACTATAGAAAGACGATAGATGGCCATTGGCTGAAAACAATGGCGGAACAGCGAGAGTACTTGCAGCAGATCACGTCGCCAAAACACTTTGACGACTTCCGGAAATATCTAAAGTGTGCATTGGTTGGATTCAGAGCGGGTGCGTTCGGAATGCACATCGTTGCTTCGCAGAAAACGGGTTGATAAAACGGTCGTCCATTGATTTAGCAGGGTGTGCATCTACCCTCCTTACTATCGGCTTGTGGACCATTACTCGTCGACGGCGTGCACGCGATGGGCATGCGGATCATACCGTGGACGGTCAATGAGGCGGAGATCCGATCCCTACTCGACCTAGTGCGTCGATCGGATCATTACGAACATCCCGATCGGGGTCGCGCAGTAGTCGACCCGTGTCGAAAGAGGCGATGACCCTGGCAGAGCTTGGGCTCCGACCGCGAATAAACGAAAGCTGAATGAGTCCGTCCGATCCGCAAGAAGGAGAGGGTGACGCCGATCACAGGTTAATCGTCTCCGTCGTCCATCAGTGCGTCGGCATAATCCTCAAAATTGAGGATGACCCGGATACGGGATTGCGCGTTCTCCACAACACCGGGTTGCGATACGATAATCCCTCCGTCGGGCAGAAGGCCGAAATGAAGATGTGTCGGTGAACGATACACTTCTTCCTCTCGGCCCAGGATGCGGAACACCGGCTCGGTGGTTACTGCTACACGATAGAGTGTGATGTTATCCCGGGAATAGTAGATGTACGATCCGTCCGGCGACCAGGCAGGGTAACCTCCGGTATCTGTAACCTCCACTTCTCCCGTGCCATCCAGCGGCGCCACCAAAATGGATCCCCGTGTGGCGTTGCCGGAGCGATACACCACGTATCGTCCATCCGGCGCGATGTCCGCGTCCGTCTGGAAACCGTCTCCGGAGCCAATAAGTCGTTCTTCACCCGTTTCGAGGTTCCGGGCAAACAGATCGACGTTGCTGTCACCCATCCGTGCGTACAGCAATTCGCGACCGTCGGGCGTTATGGCAGGATTGGTCACGATAGTCGTGTCAGACACCATCACTTCGAGGGGTTCGGACGCATCCGAACGTCGTCGAACGATGGAAAACGTATCGTCTTCTGAGCGGTCCCAGTAGATGTACTCATCGTCGGGAGACCAGAACGCGTTGTTGTTGTGACCGTCGCGGGTGAGGCGTGTCAGGGTCTGTGTCGCGATTTCCATGCGGTACAAGTCGCGACGCTCCGAGTTCAGCTGGCGGGTTTCCGCGACGATCGAAGCGCCGTCGCGGGAGATCGCAAAATCGTTCGAGACACCCGGCACGCGGCCGATACGATCCACACCTTGCTCACCGATTGTATAGAAGGGCTCGCCACCGGACGGATCGGACAAATTCGCCGGCTCCTCGAACAACAGATGCCCGTTCCTAGACAGCGAGAGCCAGGTCATAAACGCGACCGGCCTCGGGGCGCCGCTCGCCGTTCCTTTCGAAGGATCGAATCGGACCACGGAAACCGTCTCACCGGTCGGCCCACTGGGCTCGACGAGGGCGAGTTCGTTGCCGGTCACCGCTCGGAGTCGGTACTGGTCCAGAACCGGGGCGGGCGTGCCAACCGGATTTCCCCAGGTTCGCTCCACCGTCGTCGCACTTGAATGGGAGTTCCAATAAACCACGTCACCCGAAGGTGAGACCACGGGCCACGCGAAGTAGCGCCCCGAAATCGTGTCGTTGCCTGCCACCGTGCGGACTTCCCCCTCCTCGGAGACTGCCATCAGCGACCAGCCCGGAGACGAAAAATACACGTCGCCACCGGGGGCTACCTGAATGGGACCGGCCCCTTCGGTTCCACGGATCGGCGAAGCCTGGCCGCCTTCAGCCGCCAGTCGTTCGAGCCGGTTCTCGGTTTCGTCACGGATGATGAGCCATCTGCCATCCGGGCTTGTTGCCATGGCCGCGACTCCGTCGGTGCCGGGCACCGGCTCCGACAGTCCAGTGTCCATTGAGAAGCGCCGGGCTATCGTCGTTGCCCCGACGGAATCGACGGCGACGTAGTAGATTGACCGGCCGTCGGCCGACCACACAGCGTGCAAGGGTTCTCGTCGGTCCTCTAATTCGATTACGAACTGGGTAGGAGTCGGCGCGGCCACGGAGCCGCCCCACACCAGCGCTCCCGCGGCTGCACCTGCAACAAGCGCGACGGCGACCAACACCCAGACCCAGATCGGGGGCACTGATTTGGGCGTCGGCAACACCTCCGCGACGGTATCGCTCGGCACCGCCGATGCGTGGGCTATCGATGGCGACAAAGCAATCGCTTGGCGGCTGCCTGTAGAGATACGCGATCTCGTGATGGCCGAACCCAGATCAATTGCCTTCAGGTCAGCGGGCAATTCGTCGACGTTCTGATAGCGAAGATCCGGATCCTTTGCGAGCATCTTTGCTATGATCCCGTCGAGCGCTATCGGAACCCCGGCTCTCAGATTCGTCATGGAGTCCGGGTCCTCGTTCAGAATGCTGAACACGACC
>JBFHWK010000213.1:0-6026 GCA_041589075.1 Rhodothermales bacterium | reverse complement strand
GGCAAGGGCAAAGGCCGGGGCAGCAAGCTCGACGACGAGATTCCGGAAGAGTTTGCGCTGCACCAGAACTACCCGAACCCCTTCAACCCGTCTACGACGATCACGCTGGACGTTCCCGAGGAGAGCGAGGTGAGCATGCGGGTGTATGACATCCTCGGACGCCTGGTGCGTGTGCTGGTCGACGGCACGAAGGAGGCGGGTGTACACCGTGTGGTTTTCGAGGCGAATACGATGCCAAGCGGCGTTTACATCGTTCTAGCCGAGACACCCGTTGGCGAGTTCACACAGATGATGTTACTGGTTAAATAGATGTCTTTTGTATTGATGAACTGAGGCGAAACGCAGCGCGGGAGATGTCGTCCCCTTCCGCGCTGCGTGAGCCAGCAGAGGGTCAGGACATCACTAGACGGAGTGATTGACTAATTGATATTTTTGCTTACTGAGCCCTATGAAAAGAAGAGATTTTTGTCAGGTGGCCGGCCTCGCCGCCGGCTCCGCGCTGATGTCAACGGCGCTGACGCGATTCGCGTTCGCCTGGCCATCGGCATCCCAAGCAACGGGATTCGCGCTTAAGGTGGCGACAAGCCGCAGTTTTGGCACTAATGACATCGTGATCGATTTCAAGGGACATGTCGAACCAGAGCAAGTAGCCAGTGCTGAGCTTGCGTCGGGAATCACGCACTACTGGCGGGCGACTAGCTCGATCGGTAGGCACTATCACGGGCACTTCGACCGGCCGGACGACTTGCGCATTGTCGTGGATCAATACAACGCGCTGACGCTACCGTTTCTCCTCGCACTTTACGGTGCGGGAGTGGGCGTTGAATCGGAGATTCCGCTCGGCAGCGAGTTGGGTCAGAACTATCCGAATCCGTTCCGCCTGTCCACGACGATTCCGTTTGCCATCGGAGAGGCCGGGCCGGTTAGACTCAAGGTCTACAATTTGCTTGGCCAGGAGGTCGCCACGCTAATCGACGATCGACTACCGACCGGGAATCACACGCATGTGTGGAACGCAAGCAACCTTGCGAGCGGCACGTATATCTGTGTACTCGAGGCGGGAACGTTTAGGCAAACGCGGCGCCTCACTGTCGTGAACTAGTCTTCATGTTTAACGGAAGAGGATTTACAACAGGTTAGTCTAAATGGACTATTGACAGTAGTACCTTTGGACGTTACCGTAGACCAAAGATCATCAAAGATGTGACGCGAAGAGCCTTCGCAGTGTAACTACGCATCAAAAACTGTGCGGGCGAACAATCATAAACGAGATTACCGATGTCAGAACCATTCCTCGCCCAGATCGCCATCTTCGGCTTCAACTTCCCGCCGCGCGGGTGGGCCACGTGTGACGGGCAGCTCCTGCCGATCAATCAGAACCAGTCGCTCTATTCGCTGCTCGGCACGACCTACGGTGGCGACGGTCGAACGACGTTTGCACTGCCGGAGCTTCGTGGACGAGTGCCAATTCATAAGGGCTCCTCGAACTCAACTGATCACACGCTCGGGTCGAAAGCCGGTGACGAAACGATCACGTTGACGATTCCGCAGATTCCGAACCATACGCACGATCTGAAGGGGACAAACAACGCGGCATCGAGCACGGACGCGTCCAACAACGTGCTGGCAAAAGGTGGCGGCAACTTCTACGCGAACTTCGGAACGCCCGCCGCGATGGGGGCGGCCAGCGTGTCTACCGTCGGAGGGCAGGCGCACGACAACATGCAGCCGTACCTCGTGCTCAACTTTTGTATCGCGGTGCAGGGCCTCTTCCCGTCCAGAAACTAGATAGTCGATTCAGAAGAAGTCGCCCGGATAGAATACTCCGGACACAGACGTACACTGTCAGCAAAAAGGAACATGAGATGTCAAATCCTTTTGTAGGCGAGATCAAGATGTTCGCCGGAAGCTTCGCCCCGCGTGGCTATGCGCTGTGCAACGGTCAGCTTCTGGCTGTAAGCCAGAACGACGCTCTCTTCTCGTTGCTTGGAACGATATACGGGGGCGACGGGAGGACCACCTTCGGCCTTCCGGACCTTCGAGGCCGAGTCCCTCTCCATCAAGGCACGGGACCCGGGCTGTCCCCGAGACCGATAGGACAGAAGGCCGGGAGCGAAAATGTCACGCTCACGAGCCAGCAGTTGGCAAGTCACACGCACACGCTGCAATCGACCCAGACTGCCGGCAGCACTCAGGAGCCTGTCGGGCGTGGTATCGCTCCCGCGGGCGGTGGGACCGATGTCTATGCCGAAGATCTGGACCCAGTCAACATGAACGCGCAAGCGATTGCGAATAAGGGCGGAAGCCAATCGCACACCAATATTATGCCGTTCCAGTGCATCAATTTCATCATTGCATTGGTCGGTGTCTATCCGTCGCGACAGTAGGAGGTTATCATGTCAGATCCATTTATCGCCGAAATCAGCATCTTCGCCGGCAATTTCGCTCCGCGCGGCTGGGCATTCTGCGACGGACAGTTATTGCCGATCGCTCAGAACACGGCGCTGTTTTCATTGATTGGGACGATTTACGGTGGCGACGGTCGAACCACCACGGCGCTCCCGAATCTGAAGGGTCGGGCCCCGATGCAAGCGGGACAAGGTCCCGGTCTGAGCGCGCGCCAGCTGGGGCAAAAGGGCGGTGTCGAAACTGTCACGTTGACGGAAGCCCAAATGCCGAGTCACACCCACACGCTCGTCGCATCCGGGGAGGACGGAAACTCGACGAACCCCGCAGGCAACTTTATTGGCGGTGGTAATCAGCTGTTTACACCTCCGGCCAACCTGGGCAACATGCAGGCGCAATCGCTGCCAAGCGTCGGGGGCGGGCAGGCGCACAACAACATGCAGCCTTTCCTTACGCTCAATTTCATCATTGCACTCGTGGGAACGTATCCGTCGCGCAGCTGAGCCTCCGGGCCGAGTCGTCACGACACGTGATCGTCGCGCTGGGCGTCTCGACTCACCGGGGAGAATTGAGACAATAGAAGACTCCTGCGCAGGGCATCATGACTGAGAATACGACTCGCGAATTTTTTGCGCAGCACATAAGCACAAACTTTTCGCTCGCTAGTGCGGACGGAGAATCTGTCGAGCTTGAACTCGTCGAAGCCACGGACAAGACACCGGCCGATATCGAGGGCGAGCAGTTCTCACTCGTCTTCAGAGGACCTCCGCAGCCCGCCCTGACGCAACGAATCTATACGCTCGAACATCCCGACATGGGCAAACTCGAACTGTTCCTCGTCCCGGTGGGTCTGGATGAGTCCGGACGTCTTTACGAAGCGTTCTTCAATCGCTTGAAAGGACCGAAGAAGTAGCTTGCCGGATTCCTTATCACTTCGACCCGTCGCCGACGAAGACCTGCCTTTCCTCTTTCAGGTATACGCCGGCAGCCGCTCCGTCGAAATGGCGGCCATCCCCTGGACCGACGAGCAGAAGCTCGGATTTCTTCGGTTTCAGTTTGAGGCACAACACACGCACTACTTCAACGAATTCCCCGACGCTCAATACAACGTCATCATGCGCAACGGTCATCCCGTCGGGCGACTGTATGTCGACCGCAGACCGGACGAGATCCGCATCCTCGACATTGCCGTACTCAAGGAACACCGGAACGAGGGGACCGGGACGAAGATCGTCCGTGATTTAATGGAAGAGGCTGCCGCTGCGAACAAGCGAGTCAGCGTGTACGTCGAGACACATCAGCCATCCATATCGCTATTCGAGCGTCTAGGATTCGAGGTCAGCGAAGACCACGACATATCCGTGCTGATGGAGTGGAGACAATAATGATTTCGAAGAATGGCGTGAAGCAAACATCTAACACGACCGCATCGATTACACTGCGCCCCGAGCGTCCGGAAGACGACTCGTTTCTATTCGATTTGTACGCGTCGACGCGCCAGGAGGAGATGGCAGCGTGGGGCTGGGATTCGGAGACGCGTGCTTCATTTCTCGAACTTCAGTTCCGCGCTAAGCAGGGGTCCTATCGCGCTCAGTACCCATCCGCGGATTTCCAGATAGTTCTTGCCGATGACGAGCCGATAGGAAGCTATATCGTCGACCGGTCTGCTGACGACATCGTCCTCGTGGATATGGCACTTCTCCCCGAGTCGCGCGGACGGGGAATCGGTACGAGACTTCTTGAAGCGGTATGCACGGAGGCGGCAGAGGCGAAACGAGCAGTTCGACTTCAAGTCACGCTCACAAACCCGGCGCGCCGCCTGTACGAACGCATCGGGTTTACTGCACTCGGAAGCGACGGCGTCTACGAGCAGATGGAGTGGCGACCCACGTAAGGAACAAGCTGTGCTCCGGGAGCGTGACGCACTGACGGAACGGTTCGGACGAATCAAGGCGCGGGGAAGGATGGCGGCAGCGGGGCAGATCGCCCTCAGTGCGATGCTAGTCGGATGCATCGTCTTTTGCGGCCCTGTTATGGGTCAGACGCTTCAGTCCGCAGACCAGTCGAGCGGTGCGGCGAAGGGCATGCTGATCGGATCCAACTATCGGATCTCAGACTCGTCGCTGCTGGGCGGCAACCATGCACTATCACCGGCAGTCGCGTACAATAACTTGGACAACGAATACCTGGTCGTCTGGACCCAGAGAGAATTCGTCGGCATGACCAATGAGATTCTAGGTCAGCGACTCGACGGTGCCGGACAGACTATCGGTGAGCCGTTCCAGATATCGCATACGTCGTTGGTGGGCGATGAACTCGGCGCAGGCAGTCCCGACATCGCATACACTACTGCCGGGAACGAATACCTCGTCGCCTACCAGAGTGACCGCCTCGGCCGCGACCGATTCGAGATCTTCGGCCAGCGCCTTAGCAGTACCGGAGAAGAAATCGGAGATGATTTTCGGATCTCGACAACCATGGACCGCTCTTTCGATCCGACAATCACGTACAACACGCGGGAGGACGAGTACCTCGTTGTCTGGTACGCAAATGTGACGCCCTTTGTCGTAGATCTCGATGTCTTCGGGCAACGCATCGACGCTGACCTGAATTCGTTTGGTGAGATCGGCGGAGACTTTCAGATCTCCCAGATGTCGGACCCACCGAACAATCTCACGGCCGTGGACCCGGAGGTGACCTACAACAGCCTATCGAACGAATACCTCGTCGTCTGGCATAGCGACGGCGGCGGACTGTCTCATTTGATGACGGAGATTTTTGGCCAGCGGCTGACGTCGGCCGGAATCGAGATCGGCGAGAACGACTTTCGGATCTCGCGTATGTCGGATGCAGGCGCGGACCGCGATGGCTTTCATGGTTCCGTCGCATTTGACCCGAATCACAATCGATACCTTGTCGTCTGGACGGGAGATGGTGGGAACAGAGGCGACGAAGAGTTCGAGATCTTCGGCACGTACGTCGAGGGCGACGGTGCACTTTCCGCCGCTGAGTTTCAAATCTCGGAGGCATGGGTGATCGGAGCGACCGCACTGTTTCCGGAACTTGCTTTCGCGGTCGAAAATGACAGGTATGTGGTCTGCTGGAACGCTGTGTTCGCGGCAGGCTCGTCCCAGATTCGCGCGCGAGAGGTCGCACCCGAGGGCGTCGCGACTAATACGACATTCGCGGTATCGTCCGTGGGCGCAGGGCTCAGACCGACTGCAGTACATAATCATGTCGACAACGAAGTGCTCCTTCTGTGGGACGACTATGACATTCTGGCGCAGCGCTACACGACATCTACCTCGGTGGGCATTCAGTTAACGGATGATTACGCCGGGGCTGCGGACGGACTCGGTCAGAATTTCCCCAACCCGTTCAGAGATGCAACGCGGATACCCTTTGTGCTGCGCCGACCGGGCCGGGCAACCGTTCTCATTTACGATCTGACCGGAAGAGTCGTCGCGACGTTACTTTCAGAGATGTTACCGGCCGGGCGGCACTCGCTAGCGTGGAATCCGTACGACCTGCCGAGCGGTGTGTACGCGTACAGGCTTGCTTCGCCAACAAGTCACGATTCCAGACTCATGGTGCTGGCGCGGTAGGCACGTGCTAGTTTC
>JBFHWK010000212.1:0-6036 GCA_041589075.1 Rhodothermales bacterium | reverse complement strand
GAACGCACCACGAACAGCCACGGGCTGCTCACGCACGACGGACGGATTGAACACGAAGAACTTGCGCGACTGCTCGACGACGGCTTCGTTGTCACGGTTCAGCACCGCCATTCGCAGGAAGTAGGATCCGCTCGGCAGCGAGCCGACGTCGAAGGAGCCGACCACGACATCCGGAGATCGTACGGGACGCTCAAGCCTGCGTGCGTTTCCCGGCAGCGGCCTCGGCAGATTCGCATCAGCGAGATAACAAAAGAGCGTGTACTCACCGGCAAGGCCTTGCACGGCATCGACGTTGTACACCTCGGCGTAAAAGAACAGGCGCGACAGGCCCTCACCGTAAAGCTGGTTTGCGTTCGGGCGGATCAGCAGTCCGTTCTTGTAGAAAGGACTATTTCCCTCATCCGATGGCGAAATATTTGTCGCCAGGGTTACGTCCGATATAGCTGTCGTTCCGTCGCCGAAGCCGAGTACGACCACATCCCTGCGGAGACTCAGGGCCTGACGAGACGCGGCCGGATCAGCAGGAACGGAAACGTCCAGCTCGTATTCGCCCGGCGTAACCGCCGCACGGACCTGATGCACGAAGTGCTGGCCGGGCACGAGGCCCGCGGTGTCCGCAATCACGAAGCTGAGTACGAGCGAATCCGACCAGACGGACTGGCCCTCCGTACCCTCGAGGTCTGAGTCCGAACTCTTTCGCATGTCCAGGTCGACCGGCAGGGTGGCAACGAAGGCCGTGTCGACATTGGTGAAGCTCAGAGTTGACGCCTCAAAGGCCAGGTACACTTCGACCAGCGAGGATGCAGCGTCATAAGCGAACGTCGCCACATCCACGTCGAGCTGAATCGGCAAATCCTGTGCACTGAGTGCGCGCACCTGTAGAAACACGGAGAGGGTCAGAACAGCCGCCACCAACCCTGACCTGAAGACTCGTCTAGCCACCCGTCTTGATTCGTTGTCTGAGGTGAATGGGAAGCCGCAATATACAGCGTACTCGAGCGATCAATTGCAACTCGCGCGCCGGCGATATGCGATTAGACTTCACGTACGCCGTCCACAGGGGAAAAGGTTCGCCTTGCTTTGTGCCCCCGGCCGGCGCGAATACGACACCGGGTTACCGGCGCGACGGCAGCACTACGGGAGATGGCTGACCTACGCATCATTGTCTGCCGAGGGCGCATCGAATACTCGTTCGAAGCGGGTCTCGCAGTCGGAAATGAAGCGACCTCGGTCAACGTCGAAGCGGCGCTCCTCCACGACGAACTCCCGGTCGCCGACATCGATGAGATTGTAAAAATTCGACCGCCGGTGCTCCTTTCGTCCGCGCGTGCTTGTTGCTGTTCCTGCACTAACGATAACGAGACGGTGGTCGGCCGGTATGATCTCGACGTGTTCGATATGGGAGATGTGAAGGTGGCCGCAGAGTATGAGGTCGACGCCGACATTGACGGCAACGTCAAGCGTTCGCCTCGCATTCCGCGCCACGTCATGGGGCCCGAGCGCCTCAATCTTGCTGAGGTGATGGTGAACCACCAGCACCTTGAACGCGGTGTCGGATCCGCTCGAGAAGAACTCCGTGATGCGGTCGTGCTCGCTCTTAGCAATGCGACCTCCCGCGATCGTCCATCCATGTGCTGAGTTTATTCCGAGAACGCGTACGCCGTCAGCTACCACGTGAGGCGCAAGATCGTCGCTGATGAACTCGCGATAGCGCCGGAGCGCGTCGCCGAGTCGCCGAAACGGAAACCACCACGCGTAGACGTCATGATTACCGGGCACGACCAGGATCTCACTTCGGATGCGGGACAACATTTCCGCCGCATCCCGAAACTGGTTCGTGCGCGCCCTCTGGGTCAGGTCGCCCGATACACACGTCAAGTCGACATCCGCCCGATTGACCTCGTCGATCAGTGCGTCTACAATCTTCGGGTCGCGAATTTTTCCGAAGTGAATGTCGGAAATGTGTGCGATGCGAAACGCCATGTATACCTGCTGGCGCGCGACACCTAAAAGTGGAGGGGCAAGTCCATATGGGACCGCCCCTCGTAATTGTTGTTTTCGTGTTCGGTCAAAAACACGCGGCTACAAGAGCAAATTCAAGGGCTCTTCAAGGTATTTCTTGACCGTGTCGAGGAATCGTGATCCGGTTGCCCCGTCGACCACGCGGTGATCGCAAGACAAGGTCAGCTTCATACGCTTTCCGACGGCGAGCTCGCCATTCTTTACCACCGGCACGTCACGTATCGCCCCGATGGCGAGGATACAACTGTTGGGCGGGTTGATGATCGCCGTAAACTCTTCGATGCCGAACATACCAAGGTTACTGGTCGTGAACGTCGACCCCTCGTACTCTTCGGGTTGCAGCTGCCGGTTGCGTGCTTTGGTCGCAAGCTCACGCGTCTCGGCGCTGATCTGACTTAGCCCCTTCTGATCAGCGTTACGGATGACCGGTGTCATCAACCCGTCGTCGATTGCGACAGCGACCGCCACGTGTACCTGGCGGTGATAGTGTAGCTGACCCGCCTCCTCCATCCAGGATGCATTTACGGCAGGATGCTGGCGCAGCGCGACTGCACAGGCTTTCGTGATGATGTCGTTGAACGAAATCTTCGGCAGCCCCTGCTCTTCGGCCACCGCGTTGACGCGTGCGCGGGCATCCACTGCGCGATCCATCTCCACATCTATCGTCAGATAGAAATGCGGGGCGGTGAACTTGCTTTCGGCGAGCCGCCGTGCGATCGCCTTACGCATCTGCGAAATGCGGACTTTCTCATCCGGAAGATCCGCGCCCGCAATCACGGACGGCACAAACGCCGGAGTGGGTCGCTGCTCGGGTTCCGCCGCCGCCGGCACTGCCTTCCGTCCAATGGCGACCTCGATGTCCCGTTTTACGATGCGTCCCTCAGGACCGCTGCCGCGGAGACGCTGCAGATCAAGTCCATGCTCTTTCGCCAGCCGTCGAGCCAGCGGAGATACCTTGACACGACCCTCCACTGCCGGCGCCGACGCTTCAACAGCTACCTCCCGCGCCGGCTCGCCGTTGGTCGCCGCAGCTCCGGCTTGCGCCGACTCGACCGCGGCCGCCTCGGCCACTGCGCGCCCGTCACCGGAGACAGCCGCCGAGTACTTATCCAGGATCGAAGAAATATCCTCGCCCTCGTCACCCAGCACAGCAATCAATCCGCCGATGGGAATCGCGTCACCCTCTCCCACGACCTTCTTCAGGAGGACGCCGTCATCGTACACTTCGAGGTCCATCGTCGCCTTGTCCGTTTCCACCTGGGCGATGATATCACCGGCCGATACGGCCGCCCCTTCATCTACGAGCCAGGACACAAGGACACCCTCCTCCATGGTGTCGCTCATCTTCGGCATCTCTACGGGAATGGCCATGTGCGCTGCAAACTGCTTTGTGTTCTCCAGAGAGATTGACCGGGGTCAATCGAGGTACATTACTTTACGGCACGCCTTGTGCGCATCCTCGGCACTCGGCATGTAGTAATCGATGAGGTTCTTGGCGTACGGAGCCGGCGTATCCTTCGCGGTGATCCGAAGAATCGGCGCGTCGAGATGATCGAACGCCCGTTCTTGAATCTGATACGTTATCTCCGACGATATGCTCGCAAAGGGATTACTCTCGTCGATGATGACACATCGGTTGGTCTTCTTGACCGACTCGACGATGGTGTCGATGTCCAGGGGACGTATGGTGCGCGGGTCGATCACCTCCGCATCGTACCCCTCCTCCTTGAGCATGTCCGCCGTCTTGAGAGCGAGCCAGTACGACTTACTGTGCCCGATGATTGTAACGGCATCGCCCTCCCTCGCGATCCGCGCTTTCCCTATCGGGAGCGTGTAATCCTTCTCTTCGGAGACCTCGCCCTTCATTCCATACATCACCTCCGACTCGAGGAACAGAACCGGGTCGTCGTCCCGGATCGCCGTCTTCAAAAGCCCCTTCGCATCGTCGGGGTTTGACGGCGCGATCACTTTCAGTCCCGGCAGCGTGGCGTAGATCGATTCGGTAGAGGTGTTGTGCGTCGCTGCGAGCTGGCCCGCCGCTCCGTTAGGACCTCGGAACACAATGGGAATCTTGAACTGTCCGCCCGACATGTAGCGGATCTTGGCCGCGTTGTTGATGATCTGGTCGATCGCAACAAACGAGAAGTTGAAGGTCATGAACTCGATGATCGGGCGCAGACCGTTAAGTGCGGCCCCGATGCCGAGACCCGCAAAGCCGTTTTCGCTGATCGGCGTGTCAATGACTCGTTTCGGACCAAACCGATCCAGCATTCCTTCACTCACTTTGTAGGCGCCGTCATACTCCGCCACTTCCTCGCCCATCAGGAAGATGGTCTCGTCACGGTCCATCTCCTCGACCATCGCGTCCCGAATCGCCTCTCTGAACTGCAGCTCTGCCATATTCGAATGCTCGTTCTTCGGTTAGTTTTTACTCTGCCCCAAGTAGGGATAATCCTCCTGAACGTAGACGTCCTCGTAGATGGATTCCAGAGGCGGGAATTCACTGTTCTCTGCGAACTCGACTGATTCCAGAACCTCCTTCTTGACATCGTCGTCGATGTCGTCGAGTGCCTCGTTGGTCGTCAATTCCTTGTCGAGCAGATACGCCTTCAGCCGAATGATCGGGTCGTTGTCCTTTCGCTCCTCGAGCTCTTCCTTCGTCCGGTATTTACCCGGATCGCTCATCGAATGACCCCGATAGCGATAGGTCCGCACTTCCAGCAGTGACGGCTGGTTCTCGCGAGCAAGTGCGATATGCTCGGTGAACGC
Organism: Rhodothermales bacterium; assembly: GCA_041589075.1. Taxonomy (GTDB): domain Bacteria; phylum Bacteroidota; class Rhodothermia; order Rhodothermales; family JABDKH01; genus JBFHWK01. Next base: position 1,245 of record JBFHWK010000212.1, on the reverse strand, counting down.
CCGGTAGCAATCGAAGACGTCCATACCGTCGGCGAGTGCGCCCGGCATGCTGTAGCCGCTGGCCTGTTTGAACAGGTCGGTTTCTGCAGAGGCGCGGTGAACGGCCGTCCCCATCGCATACTGGTTGTTCTCAACGACAAAGACGACCGGAAGCCTATACAGAGAAGCCAGGTTGGCAGCCTCGTGAAACGAGCCCTGATTGATCGCGCCGTCGCCGAAGAAACAGAGGCACACGCCGCCGTCTTCTTTGTACTTATGCGCAAAGGCAATACCGATACCGACGGGAATGTGGCCTCCGACAATTCCGTGTCCGCCGAACAGGCGTTTATCGGCGCTGAAGAAGTGCATCGATCCGCCCTTTCCGCGCGAGCATCCGTCGATCTTCCCGAATAGCTCGGCCATACACTCATTCGATGTCATGCCGAGGGCCAGGGCGATGCCGTGGTCGCGGTAGGCTGTAATGACCGAGTCGTGTCCGACGTTGAGCGCGTTAGCGGCCCCCGTCGAGACCGCTTCCTGACCGATGTACAGGTGCAGGAACCCGGCGATCTTCTGCTTGCCGTACATCTGCGCCGCCCGCTCTTCGAAGCGCCGCTGCAGCATCATGTTACGGTACATGTCCAGCAGCTGATCATCCTTCAGCTCCAGCTCGCGGTGGTCTACGTGCTCGGACTGAAACGATCGGTACTCAAATTCCGTACGGATCAGATCCGGCTCATCGTCCGTACCGTTCACCTGAGTCTTGGTGGTCTTCTTCGTCTTACTTGTCTTGCTCGCCATATATGCCGTGTTGTTATTATCCGACGGTTCGCTGCACGGAAGTTGCCGATGAATCTGGCCCAGCCCCCGGCGGGACATACCAGGCCGCTGCCTGCCGATGGGCGAAAGGAGCGGGATTGGTCGGGTGACGTCAAGTTCATTAATGTACGAAAAACGCAGTACACTAACCGGTATCGACGGGTTCTGGACACAGTGTAGAATTCCCGGAATCCTTTATTTTCGGCGTTTGCGACGGCCGACGGTAACGCCAGAGGCAGCCGATTAACCCAACTTGCAGAATCCGTGAAGGAAACGACGTCACGGTCTCCAGGCGAGCCTATCGATGTTGCGGCGTTGTTGTCCGGCGACAAGGCCGTGTTCGAGCAGCTCGTCCGGCAGGAGACGCCGCGCCTGTTTCGCGTCATCGCCCGGATCGTCCGGGACGAGGATGAAGCTCGGAGCATTCTGCAGGAGACGTTTCTGCAG
>JBFHWK010000211.1:0-6067 GCA_041589075.1 Rhodothermales bacterium | reverse complement strand
GTCGGGTACGAAGACGTCGATCTGCTCGTTCGCCCTCGTCAGATTGACGACCGTGAACGGAAGCTCCAGCCCGGACACGATAGACGTGGTCTGGGGACTGTCCGCAAACGTGATCTCGTAATCTGCCGGTTGTCGAACCCGTCCCGGCCCCGAGGTCGCGACACCGACGGTGAACCCCAAGCCGTCTCCGCCGCTCGACCAACCGGTCTGCTCCAGATCCAGGCCCAGCGGCAGGTCTTTCACGAAGATATGCAGCCCGTCAAAGATACGGTTCCCCTCCTCGAGGTCGAGGAGGCTGCTTTCAGCAATCGGACGATGTGTGAACGTGGCAATCAGCGAATCACCGTTGGCGACACCGCCGCCCACCTGAGCGATGACCGTGCCGTTCTCTGCGTTGAGGGTGTAGTCGGTACCCTCTTCGAGCACGGTACCCGAAAGCGTCCTCAGTACAAACGTCGAGTCGACGATGTTCGTGTACTGGACTCCCGATCCCTTGCCCAGGACGGCTCTGATGCGAATCTCTTTCGGGACCTCGTCGGTGACCGAATACACGGTCTTATTGTCGACGATGTCGAAGTCGATACGGTAGTCTCCACCATCCGCGATCCTGAGCTCGTCGACAATCTCAACCCGCACCTCGCCGGTTGCGATACCGGACGTGTGACGTATCCCTCCTGCCGCCTCGATTGACGGCGGAACGTATCCCGCGACCCGTGGACCCGGGATGACACGCGCCGTGTTGACGTCGAAGATGTACCGGTCCGTGGTCGGATCGTATGTGATCGTCTTGCTCGACTCCGACGGCGGAATACCGCCCTGAAGACTTTCGTCGTCTCCTCCGAGAAGGCCGCGGTCGTAGGCAGTCACGGCGTAGAAGTAGGTCTGTCCGTTTACGACGTTGTTGGAATCGACGAACGAGTGGAAGAGGCCTGTGTCGTCGCCCAGGTCAAACGAAACGCCACGCCGTGGGAAAGGCACCTCGGCCGGCCCGCGTATACCGTTGTCGAGATCGAACTTCGCCTCCACGCCTCGCTCGGTCGTCAGCGGCCGGAACAGAAACTTCGATCCGTTGATGTCCGTGATCGTTTGCAGGTCACTGAATTCGTGGTCCGTCGATCGATAGACGATATAGCCCTCGAAATCCTTGTCGCGCGACAGCGGGTCGATCGACTGCTCCGAGCGATCATCCCAGTAGAGCGTCACCTTGCCGTCCCCCGGAACCGTGCGAATGACGGGCTTGTCCGGCGGCCGCGCGAAGCGGTAACCCACGTCATAGATCTGCTGCGCCGTCTCGGAATTCAAGAACAGGTCCTCGAGGTTCTCACCGATAATCAGCGCGATCGAGAAGCGCTTCGTCTCTCCGGCGCGCAAACGAAATGCGCCGGAGCCATAAATGAACACGTAGTCACCCGGTTCGGTCGGTACGACATCGAAGCGTCCCGGCTGAATGAAGTCCCACACGCGGTCGTCGTTCGATACGCTGTTTCCGGCGAACGGCGGCGAAGCGAATGAGGTAAGCCCGATCTGGTCGGATTCGTCGATGTCGGTGAACTCGAAATTCGGCTCGCCGGGTTTTGTGATATCGAACTGATCACCTGCAGTCGGTATGCCGTCGCCCTCGCCTGGATCGCCCGTACCCGGAATGCCGTCGAGTCCGACATCATCGGTTTCCGGATCCCAGTCGTTGTCGTTGTCAATGCCGTCGGTCCATGACTCATCGATCATGCCGTCGTTGTCGTTATCGATGCCGTCACCTTCAAAGCGAACACCGTCGATTATCTCGACACCCACGCCGGGGCTTTCTAGGAACTTGTAGCCGAAGTATCCCGGTGGACGGCCGGGGATATCGGAGCGGCCGTCATCGTCCCACGCGTAGACCAGGTTGCGGCTGACATCAAAGAAGGCCCAGTCGTCCGCCCAGTCGCGTGGACCGCCCACGTGAGGATCCCCCCACATCCCGAAAATCACCTTGTCGAGGTCCTTGTCGCTCTTGTTGGTGATCTTGTAGATCAGGAAGATCACGTCCTCGGCGAGGGGGTTGGCCCACTGATAGATGCGCGTCTCGACTTCGAGCCCGAGGCCGCGATTGGTTGTGTCCGCTTCAAACGGATAGTATCGAAATTCTTCGTTGGCATAGTCATTCATGAAATAGAGAAGCTCCTTGTCGGCGTTGCTGGCGCCTTGCTGGAGCGCTCCCGGCCAAACGTATTGCTGGAGATTCTCGTTGAACCACTCATCCGGCCACGAGTCGGGTTTGCCGTCGAGGTTGTCGTCCTGCGCGTCGCTCGTCGGGATGAAGCGCGAGTCCGGGCTGACGACCTGCAGTCCCGCAAAACTTCCGACGGGCTGCGCGCATGGGATCGGCTGCCAGCCCCACCACGTGGAACCATCAGGAGAGGTCTCGCCACCAAGCGAAGTAAGACCGTCCGAGACGATGCGCATGACGTACACCTGCTGCCCGTTCTCATCGAGCACGGGATTGCCTTCGTCATCCCGCAACGGGACGCTCTTCGGCTCCACGCGATCTTTGTCCACGATTTCCGCGGCAACGAGCGGACCGAACTCGTATCCGTAACCCAGCCCGTTCCACACGATATCGGTAATCGTATTGCCGGGCGACGAGATCGATCCGAAGTTCTGGATCTGCGTTGTGATGCGGTTGCCGTTCATGATCACGTCACGGCGCGACGTAAAATCGGGACACTCGGCCGACGATGCGCTCGCAGCGCCGCCGGCAGCCTGTTGGTCCAGCCACCGCGCCACCTGTTGATGATCCCATCCTTTCTGGCGGCCGGGATCCTGTGCGGTTGCAGTCGTTACGACCGCTGCCGTGGTGACGAGGAGAAGGGCCTTCATCCGCAGTATTACGGTCTTCGCTGTCATGCGATATACAGTCATTAGAAGCTTAGTGTCGCCCCGATCTTGACCTCGCGCGGCCGCGAGTACCAGTGCGGCCGCCGGTCCCACTCCTCGAGCGTGTGAACACCCGGCTGTCCGTAGCGCGACTTCCAGGGAGCATGGACATTGAGACGCTCGTTCAACGAGTAGTTCGCGGTACCCGTATGGTCAAAGACAAACCGCTCGTTCAGGCGGTCAAACACATTAAACACTTTCGCAAAGAGTCGCACACTGAAGCGGTCGATGTTGAACTGTTTCGAAAGATGGGCATCCACGTCAAGCTGCGAAGGCTTGCGGCCGGAGTTGGGGAGCTGGTCGATTGTCTGGTCGATCAACGCCGGCGTATACGGATATCCCGTGCTGAAGGAGCCGATGAACGAGACGCTCCAGTTGTTCGGACGCGTGAGCGTGACGGTCGACGAAATAATGTGGCGTTGGTCGAAATCGAGCGGCACGAGCTCTAGCTCGTTTTCACGGCCACTGAGGAAATTGAAGAAGAAAGCACCGGCGTCCGAGTTGTTGCCCTCCGCGTTCTGAAACGTATAGTCGATCGTCGCGGAAACGAGGCCGTTCCGCGGACGACGCTTCGTCAAGGAAAACGTCACGCCGCGGACATTCGCATAATCCTTGTTGAGATAGATCGAATAGTTGCTTTCTCCCGATACCGTACTGAACTGCACGCTCTGCCGTGCAAGGTAGTCACGAATGTCCTTGAAGAAGCCTGTCACGTCGAATGCGAGCTGGTCGGTAAGCTGCTGCTGCAGCCCGATCTCGTACTGCACCGCTCGTTCAGGCCGCATGTTCGCATTTCCGAACAACGGTGTCTGACCGGCGCCAAACTCGAATTCCGGGTTGATGTACATGTTGCGCAGCCGTGGCATCTGCGCAAAGTGTCCATATGAGAAGTGAAGGATACCCGTATCAGTGATCGGGAAAGATACACCGATGCGCGGCAGCACAAACGTCTTGTCCTCGGCCGGCATGAGCCTTTCAAATCGCTCCTCCATCGTCTGCCCGGGCACCGGCGGGCGGAGCAAGCTGCCCACGGTGAATCCGTTGGGCTGGAAGAGCTCGACGCGGACGCCGGCGTTTATGATGAAGTTCTCGAACTCCAGCTTGTCCTGCGCATACGCGGCGTAGTGACGAGCCTTTTGGTTCTCATACTTATCGTGCGACGGAGATTCAAGGTGGTCAAGCACCGTGGGAACGAGGAACTGATCACGGTCGAACAGCACGACGAAGTTCTGGCGATCCAAACTCGTGAACTGTCCTTCAACGCCTACCTTGACCTCGTGAATCGAACCGAATTGACGCGTGAGATCGAGCTTTGCGCGGACGGTCTCGGACGATTCGTAGACGTGGCCCTTGTCGTCACCTCCGAATGCGAAGTTGTTGCCCGGAAACCCGAGGATTCGGCTTGTCGACACGTAGCGCGGATCAAGCGGATTCTCGTACAGATAGTGGGAAAAGTCCTGATCCTGATATGAGAGACGCAGCGTGTAGAACGTGTGGTCGTTAACGGTGTGCGTGAAGTGGACGCTGTGGTTGAAGGCACGGTCACGACTCGACGCGACGCCGTCCGGATTGAAGCGATCGAAGAAAGCTGCCAAACCAAACGGTGTCCAGTCGTCCTTGTCATAGAGAAACGAGTACTCCAACTTCGCGCCGGCAAACGGGCGGACGGAAAGTTTACCGATGAAATTGGTGCCCCTGCTCGGGTTCATCGGCACGACCTCGCTGTCGAGCGCACACGACACCTCCAATGACGGATCACAGGGAATCTCCGACACGGGTGTACCCTGCAGTTCGTAGTACCACGGGTCGACGTTGAAATTGGCCGAGTCGTTGGGCGCGTGTTCGCGCCTTCCGTAGATGTAACCCTCGTCGTCGTCGTGGCGGATTGACGTGAAGAAGCGCAGCTTCCTGAAGAACGGCACCGGCCCGCTCAGGCTCGCCTCGAGCGTGTAGTTGCGGAGGGCCACGTCCGACGGCGTGAAGAAGATCTCGTCGTTGGTCGTGAAGGTGTCGCCGCCCCAGGCACTGAACGACCCGGTGTATTCGTCGCCGCCTTCCTTCGTGACGAGATTGACGATACCCGACATCGCCTGTCCGTACTCGGCGTTAAAGGCGCCGGAGATCACCGTCATCTCCTGAATCGCTTCCGTCGAAACGCTCGTTGCGAGGCCGTTGGTGTTGAACGGGTTGCCGACCGACAGGCCGTCGACCAGGTAAGCGATTTCGTTGCTTCGGCCGCCACGTATATGGATTTCGCCGGATGGTCCCGTGTTGACGCCGGCCTGTGTTCGCAGTACACCGAAGAAGCTCTCGACCGGCAGTGCGGCAATTTCTTCAGCGATGACCGTCTTCTTTGAAGCCGTCAGGTCCTTCTGAACAAGCGGGCGCTCGGCCTGCACGAGAATTTCCTCGCCTTCAATCACCTCCTCGCTGAGACGTACGTCGTAGCGTGTTGTCTGCCCAGTGACCACGCGCAGTCCGGATACGGTGTGACGTGCGTAACCGATGTACGAGAACACAACGGTGTATTCACCCGGGCGAACATTGACTAGAACGTAGTTGCCTTTGGTGTCGGTAACTGTTCCCTGCAGCGTTCCGTCGATCACCACGTTGACGCCGATCAACGCTTCGTTGTTGGTCGCATCGACGACGCGTCCTGCGATTTTCCCCTGGCCCAGGGCGTCGGGCACCAGTGTAATTGCCGTCGACAGAAAGAAGAGGAGCGCACAGTGGCCGAAGGCCCGAGTCACTGGTTTTCTCATAAGAAATGGACAGGCCAGATGCGTAGAGATGCCGGCCGCGAGCCTGCCGGCGCAGGACGAATTATAAGGAATTGAAAGTCTTGATTCGAGGTAATTTACCTGTTTCTCGCCCCCTGCAGCCCCGGCTTTGCCTGCCCGACGGCAGGCTTCGCCGAGGCAGGCTTGATTCCGGGTCCATCCAACATGCAAGTCAAGCTCACCGTCGCAAGGATTCCCGCGTCCGCGCGAATGACCGAGTAGTACGGCCATGACGTGATCCGACCGGCGGGTCGTCATCCCGGCCCCCGAGCCGGGATCGTGTGCGCGGGAAATGACTTGGCCAGCGTAACCTAGCCGTCATCCCGGACTTGATCCGGGATCCATCGATTGTAAACCGCAACATCGGATGGTTG
>JBFHWK010000210.1:0-6074 GCA_041589075.1 Rhodothermales bacterium | reverse complement strand
CTCCTACCGCAGACCCCACAGCGATCTGCTCCAGTTCCAGTCGGAGGCCAACATCGGAACGTTTTATGACGGCTGGCAGGCGACGGCCACGGTCACGCCCATCTGGTATGCGTCGCCGCACCTGGAGTTGAGGGCCACATATCTGTACAGCCACGTATGGTTTAGCGAGCGCGGTCAGGGTTTCGACGCACACGTGGCTCGACTTCGCATCGGTACGGCACTCGACACCCGGATGTCGGCGATTGCGTTCGTGCAGTACAACAGCACCGCAGACGTGCTCTCCGCAAATGTCAGGCTCCGGTTCAATATCCGGGAGGGGAACGACCTGTGGATCGTGTACAACGAAGGCGTCAACACGGATATCGTGGGGATGCTGCCCCGGATACCGCGCAGCGACAGCCGCGCGTTCCTGATCAAGTACACACACACGCTGGTGCGATAGCCTTCCGTTACGTCTGATGGAGAGAGACTGCAGGCATGGAAGGCGCACGCCCTAACTGCCACTACGGCGCGTTCAAACCGAGCCGTCTGGCAAGTTCCTCATAACGGCCCCGTCCCACACGGAGACGGGTTCCGTTCTGCAATCGTACCGCGTAGTCCCCTCCACTGCCAACGAGCAGCGAGTCAACCCGGTCGAGCCTGACGATCGTCGAGCGATGAATGCGAAAGAAGGACGCGGGATCAAGCCGTTCCTCGAGTGTCTGCATGCGCTCGCGAATGACAAACGTCTCCTCGCCTACGTGGAGTTCCGCGTACGCTCCATCCGCCTCGATATAGTCGATCTTCTCGACCGGCACGACCCTCACCTGACCACGCATCTCGACAGCGATGCGCTCGGCGTAGGTTGCTGCACTTTTCTTCGATGCTTCGGCATCACGCCGCTCCCTGTCCTGCAGCAACGAGGCAAGTCGGTCCTGAAGCGCGTCAATTTCACGCAGTCGAACATGTTCGCGTGCCCTTCCCAGCGCCTGTCGGAAGCGATCGTCCTCAAACGGCTTGAGCAGATAGTCGATGGCCGCGAGTTCAAAGGCGTCGAGCGTATGCTGGTCGAAGGCTGTGACGAAGATGGTCACCGGCATCTTCTCGGGACCAATCTTGCGAACAACGTCGAGGCCGGTCAGACCGGGCATCTGTACGTCAAGAAAAACTACGTCGGGCTTTGCTGAGCGGATGGCATCGACCGCCTCGCGACCGGTGGCAACGGAACTTATTATCTCAACGTCGGGCGTCTCATTCAGGAGATCGAGAAGCCGTTGTCGCGCCGGTGCCTCGTCTTCGGCGACCAGTACGCGAAGGGTCGACGTACTTGTCATGAGACAACGGCTTCGACCGGCACGTGCGCTTTGGCTTTGAGATCGGAAGCCGTGTGGAACGGCACGGTCACTCGCGCACACAGACCGCCACCGTCCGCAGGGATGAGATCGAGGCGGCCGGCAAGACCATATAGCGCTTCGAGACGTGCACGTGTGTTGTTTAAGCCCACGCCTCCGGCCGGCCGACTACCGTTATCGCCCAACCCCGGTCCGTTGTCGTAAACTTCTAGGACGAGGCTTCCGCCTTCTCGTCGCGCAATCACCCGGATACGGCCGACACCGTCACGCTCAACACGCATCGTACCATGTTCGACGGCATTCTCTACCAGCGGTTGCAGGATGAGTGTCGGCACGAGCGCCCGAAGCGTCTCATCCGCAATATGCTCCTCAACCTCAAGCCGCCCTTCAAATCTCACGTTCTGAATATCGAGGTAGTCTCGCAGAAAACGGACTTCCTCTCGGAGTTCGGTCTCTTGTCCGGTTTTGTCGTCGAGTACGCGACGTAGCAGTTTACTAAGGCGCGCCACGATGCTGCGCACGCGGCCCGGATCGCGTTCGACCAGTGCACTGATCGCGTGCAAGGTGTTGAACATGAAGTGCGGGTTCAGCTGCATTCGAAGCGCCGAAAGCCGTGCCTCGGAGAGCTGTGCTTCCAGGTGTGCCGCCATCGCCTCGCGCTCCCGGTAACGAAGGAAATAGTCACGCGCAAACCCGGTCGCCAGCACAGCGAGATAGATGATCAGCTCATCCAGAAACTGCAGCCGTGACAGGGCCAGCAACGGATCAGCGAGCCACGGACTCTCGCGCAGCGTTTCCGATGGGATCATAAGAGGCGCAATAATGACTACGCGAATCAGATCCACGGCCGAAGCGAGCAAGAAGGCCGCCGCCAAATGCATCAGGAGTCGACGGACCCAGACGCCGCGCTCGAGCGGATAGCGACGAGCGTAATGGAAGATCACTGGCGTCAAAAGCATCCACACGAAGTACTCCGAGAGCGTGATCCACAACTCGGGTGTCGCGATTCCGGCTCCTCCACGAGGATCGAGCGCTCGGCGCACGAGCGTCAGCGCGCAGAGGAAAAACCAAAATCCGGCAATGGCGGTCCACTCGGAACCACTGGGCCAGGCTCTCGGTGCGCTTCGCGTTACTGACGCCGTATCTGTATGCGGTGCATGCATGGTCAAGATGTCTCGGAAGCGCGTCGACAACGCGAACTTGAGGACTTCGGACGCTGGTACGCCGCCGCCGCCCGGTCGTTCACCCGTCCGCACGCTACGGCGCCCGAAACAGTGACCAAAACGGTTCGCGTCGTTATCCAACGTGTAACATACCCACCAGGCTCCTCCCCCTGCGAGACACTCATGTGGGCCGTGGTGCCGTTGGTGACATGCCGGTGCACTTCGAGACAAATCGCGAATCTGAACAGGCAAAAAAGCAGAATAAGAGCCAACTTTGCAGCCGACGGGGCTTCCTGCGCCCATCAGAAGTGGGCCACGATGCCGCCGGCGACAGTTGCATACAGTTTAACAGCGACAACACCGATTACGATTGTCGATCCCTCAAGCAGTCACCACCACAATGCAAATGCTACGATACTCGCTCGTTATTCCCGTTCTGCTCACGGCTGTCCTGACAGCCGAAGCACAGGACACTGCCCGACGCGGACCAGCGCCGGCCGGCAGCGTGACCGGCCAGGTAGTCGACGCGGCTGCGGACGCCCCCATTCCGTCCGCAACCGTCGCCGTCTGGCGCTCGGCCGACTCGACACTGGTAACTGGTGCTGTCACTGATGAGCAGGGTCTTTTTAAGATCCAAGGTATTCGATCGGGCGACTACTACGTAGTGGTTCGGTTTCTCGGCTATGCGACACGCTACATTTCGGACGTCGCGATACGTTCGGAAAGCCCGCGCGTCGATCTCGGTTCTGTGTCCCTTGACCCAGACACGGCGGTGTTAGACGAGATCGAAGTCACCGAAAAAAGAGAGCCCGTGCAGATCAAGATAGATCGCACGATATACAACACGGCCGATGACCCGATCTCGGCCGGTGGCACGGCGACCAACGTGCTTGAAAACATCCCCTCGGTCGACGTCGACATCGACGGGAACGTGAGTCTGCGTGGAAGCGGGAACGTCGCCATCCTGATCAACGGTCGACCGGCACCTGTGAGTCCCGAGTTTCTCTCCGCCTACCTCCGGCAGCTTCCGGCAAGCACCATCGACCGCGTAGAGGTAATGCCCAATCCGTCGGCACGCTACGATCCCGAGGGCATGGGCGGCATCATCAACATCGTTATGAAGGAGGATGCGGACACCGGCTTCGGCGGAACGCTCACGGCTGGCGTTGATCAGCGGGGCGGCTACTCGGCCACGAGCATGTTCACGTTTGGAAAGGGTCCGCTGACGCTCGCTGCTTCGTACGGATTCCGTCGCGAGGAGGACGTGGCCTTTGGCGAGAGCTTTCGCATCAACCGGTATGCCGATCCGTTAACCTATCTCGATCAAAACGAAGACGAGGACGAGTCCGGCACGTCGCACATGGTAAATTTCTCCGCCGACCTCGCCCTCTCATCGAAGACCACACTCAACTCTTCGGCCCAGTTCGGAACGCAGTCGGAGACGGAGCAGGAACTTAACTCGTACCTGCAACTCGACGCGGCACAGGCCCCAGTTCTGAGCTACGTACGACACTCGGTCGAGGACGACTCGCGCTGGAACGCGGACTTTCGCGTCGGGCTGACACACGACTTTGGATCGCCGTCAGCAAGAAATTCGTCCGGTGGTGACGGCGGCGGAATGGGAAGGCGTGGTCGCTGGATGCGCGGCAATCGGGGCGGAGGCTCGTCCGGTGGCGCTGGTCTCGGCTCTCACGCGCTGTCGATCGAAGCGCGCTTCAACACGTCGATGAACGACAGCGACCAGGAGTACCTCGAGCAGATATTCGATACGGGCTCGTTACGCGACCAGCAGCTGGCCACCAACGAACGTGACCACGAAAGAGGATCTCTCAAGATCGACTACGTGCGGCCGATCAGTACTGCTCGGCTCGAGATTGGGTACAACGGCGACTTCGAGACGCTTCACAGCGATCTTTTTTCGAGGACGTTAAACCAGACGACTGATGAGTTCGAACCCGATGTCAACCTGAACAACGTCTTCGACTACGACGAACAGATCCACGCCGGCTATTTGCAGGTTGCAAACGAGTTTGGTGCGCTTGGCCTACAGGCAGGCCTCCGTGTGGAGTCGGCGACCACGACGTTTACGCTTCTGAATACCAACGAGGCGTTCGACAACAACTACGTCAGTATCTTTCCGAGCGCCTTTCTGACGTACAAGCTGAACGAGACGAACACCCTCAAGGCTAGTTACAGCCGGCGCATCAACCGCCCGCGAACGTGGTTCCTGAACCCGTTTCCGAGTTTCGACGATCCGCTCAACGTGCGCATCGGTAATCCGTACCTCGGCCCGGAGTACGTGGACGCCATGGAAGCCGGCTATGTCCGGTTTACGGGGTGGGGATCGCTGACGTTGACGCCCTACTATAGGCGGACGACCAACGAGATCCGCCGGTACCAAAAGGTGCGTGACGACGGCGTGTCTGTCCGCACGGTCGAGAACTTCGACTCGAGCGATTCCTTTGGCCTCGAGCTGATCGGCTCGTTCCAAGGCAGCGGCGCGCTGGCGGGCATCCGCGGCTACGCGAGTGTCGAAGGATACCAGGTGAACACCAACGGCACGAACGTGGACACCGAGTTTGAGAACAAGGCCTTTGGCTGGGGCGGTCGTCTGAACCTGACGTACCAGCTCGGCAACCGATTCGGCATTGGCGGGCTCGACTTCCAGGGAAATCTCTTCTACCGCGCGCCGATGGACACGGAGCAGGGCCGCAGGGGCTCCATGACCTTCATCAATCTGGCGATGCGGCAGCAATTCCTGGGAGATCGAGGCAGCCTCGCGGTGTCCGTGCGTGATCCGTTCAAGCTTGCCGGCTTCAGCTACCGGCTCGACCAGCCTTCGTTGTATCAGGATTTCGAGCGAAGCTGGGGTGCGCAGCAGGTTGCGGTGACGCTGTCGTATACGTTCGGCCGGTCAGACGAGCGGCGGCGGGAGCGTAACCAAGAGCGCGGGTTCGACGACATGCAGATGGAGTGACCGGCCGGCTGCATCGACATCGTACGTCAGGCTTTTCGGAACTCGACGCGTCGGCGATTGCCGATGACACGTGCCAGAAGATCGCGCGGCCTCCGGCCCACGCTTGAAAGTTGAGCACTCTTGTCCCTAACTAGAGTGTTCCGTATCAACCAGTCGGCTATCGTCGCCGTGACGAGGCCGTCAGAACCACTAAGCCATGACGAAGAGAAAGAAGCGCAGCCGCCGCGAGTTCATCCGGTTGGCCTCCACGTCTACCCTGGCCGCCAGCGTGGCGCCCCAGATCCTGACCGGCACCAACGTCACCGAAATCGTGCCCCGTACGCGGCCAAAACCGGTCGGTCCAAATGACACGGTGAACATTGCCACCATCGGCATGGGCATCATAGGGTTCATCGACACCGAGACAGCCCTCGAGGTGCCCGGTACGCGTCTCGTGGCTGCGGCCGATTGCTATGACGGCAGGCTCGAGCGGACCAGGGAAGTTTTCGGCGATGACGTGGCCACGACGCGCGACTACCGGGAGATTCTCAATCGGTCCGATGTCGACGCGGTCCTCATCTGCACGCCGGACCACTGGCACAAGCAGATGGCGATCGACGCGCT
>JBFHWK010000209.1:0-6146 GCA_041589075.1 Rhodothermales bacterium | reverse complement strand
TTCCGGCCGCGTTCACTTCCTTCTTCCAGAGGGCGATCCATCGGAAACCCCGCCAGCCTCAGCGGTCTGGCTGCCCGGGGAGGATTCGAACCTCCACATACGGCTCCAAAGGCCGCTGTCCTGCCATTAGACGACCGGGCATTTGCATCCGCCGCCATGTACCTGAAAGCGCGCAGGACATGGACTCAGTGCAGAATTTTAAAAATAAACCTGCCCCTTTCGTATGTCAACGCGCTGTAACTTCGCGCCGACCTTCTTCGGTGGCAATCCTTGTTTACCGGTGATGCGAACGCACGTTGAGGAGGGCCGCCGTATACAAACCAGCGAGGCGAATGGCTGATCGCGAGATTATCGGAATTGTCGGCGGCATGGGTCCGGCGGCCGGGGCCGACCTCTTCAACAAGATCGTTCAGGAGACGAAGGCGCGCTCCGACCACGACCACCTGCCAATCGTGCTGATGTCATATCCGCGCGATATTCCGGACCGGTCGCCTTTTCTTCTGGAAGGCATCGGGCCGAACCCCGCCGACGCGATCTACAACATCGTGCGTGATCTCGAGGCGGCGGGGTCCACAGTTGCGGCCATACCCTGCAACACCGCTCATGCGCCCGCCATCTACGAGACCGTCGAACAGGAATTACGTGATACCGGTGCCGGCATCCGACTCGTAAGCATGATCGAAGAGACCGTTCGTTTTGTCCTCGACATGTCACCGGTTCCAAAACGCGTCGGAGTATTGTCGACTCTTGCCGTGCAGCGCCTCGGCATTTATGCAAGGCCGCTTCAGCAGGCCGGCCTTGAGGTCGTCCATCCGAGCGACGAGATGCAGAACAGCCGGGTCACGCCTTCGATATTCTCACCTGATTTCGGGCTGAAGGCGGTAAGCCCCGCAACCGAGCGCGCTCGTTTCTGCCTTGTAGAAGCGATCCAGCATCTCGCCGAAAAAGGCGCGGAAGTCGTCGTCCTCGGCTGCACAGAATTACCGCTCGCCGTACCTGAAAAGCGCATCGAAAATGTCACGATCGTAGACCCCACGGTCATACTTGCGCGCCGCTTGATCCGAATCACATACCCAGAAGTGCTATCCGCCTGATCGCCGCTGGATCAATCGTTACGCTCGGAGGGTAAGCCTGCTTGGTTCCCCGAACGGGTCGTCCACCATGCTGAGCCAGGCGGTAGAGGACTATCTGAAGATTATCTACAAGCTGCAGGGTGAGGGCACCGCGTCAACGACGTCGATTGCCCGGCACCTTGGAGTATCGTCGGCGTCGGTGACAAACATGACGCGCCGGCTGGCCGACATGGGTCTGGCCAATTACGAATCCTACCGCGGCGTGACGCTGACACCTGCCGGTGAAAAGATTGCCCTTGAGATCATCCGGCACCATCGTCTCCTCGAAACCTATCTCAAAGAAATCCTCGGATATCCGTGGGACAAGATGCACGAGGAAGCCGAACATCTAGAACATCACATTTCAGAAGCTTTCGAGGATAAGATCGAAGAAATGCTGGGCTACCCGACGCACGATCCACATGGGGATCCTATTCCCACTCGCGATGGGAAGATTGACCAGCCCGTCATGGATGCACTTGCCGATGCCCGCACGGGAGAGGAGCTGGTGGTTCGTCGCGTTTCCGATCGGGACCCTGACATGTTGCATTATCTGGAGGGTCTTGGGCTTCTGCCCGGTGCGCGCACGACGGTGATCGGGCGCGAACCTTTTAACGGGCCGCTGACGATTCGGGTCGGGGACGAAGAACGTGTGATAGGAGTGACCGTGGCGAGATTCGTGTTCGTGGCCCCGGCCGAAGCTCAATAACGTGTGCGTCGCTGATTTGCTGCCCACGCCTCGAACGGATGCAAGACGCTCTCGACGCGGACGCGGTGCATCGGCAGGCGTCGCTGCTCGGGTGTCACGTCGAGTTCTTCGTAGATGTACGCGTCGTCAAATCCGGCGGCGGCCGCGTCCGCCCGCGATGCTGCGAAATACACGGAGCGGGACCGGGCCCAGTAAATCGCTCCCAGACACATCGGACATGGTTCGCATGAGGCGAATATGTCGCAGTCCTGGAGCTGGAAACTGTCGAGCACCACACATGCTCTACGGATCGCTACGATCTCGGCGTGGGCAGTCGGGTCGTTACTGGAGGTCACAAGGTTGGTGCCCTCTGCGATCACTTCACCGTCGCGCACTACCAGGGCGGCAAACGGACCGCCGCGTCCCGAACGTGCATTCTTCTCGGCAAGGCGGATGGTCTGCTCGATGAAACGCTCAGCTTCCTCGTCTGACACCGTATCACTCAAAGAGGCTACATTGACGTGGCCAACATAGGCCGCGCCGCTTCGACTATCAACGTATGAAACCTCTCGCAAAACGTACTGACGAGCTTCGTCAGAGCAACATCCGGGCCGTCAGCATGATGGTTGAAGCCGCGGGCGGAATCAACCTCGGACAGGGCATCTGCGATCTGCCGACGCCGCCGCAACTGCGTACAGCCGCGCAGATGGCCCTTGATGAGAACCGGTCGAGCTACTCGCACTATGCGGGCATCCACGAGCTGCGCCGCGTCATTCTGAATAAAGCGCGCACGTTCAATCAGATTCCGATCAACGGCACTGACGAGATTGTTGTGAGTGTCGGCTCGACTGGCGCATTTGCCACCACCATGATGGCGATCCTCGATCCAGGAGACGAAGTCGTTTTGTTCGAGCCGTTTTACGGTTACCATCGAAAGCTCGTTGTTGCCATGGGTGGTAAGCCTATAAGCGTGCGGCAAGCGATTCCGAGCTGGAGTGTAGACTTCGACGAATTCGAACGAAGCGTCACGCCGGCAACCAAGGCCGTCGTCATCACCACGCCGGGGAACCCGAACGGCAAGGTCTGGACAATAGACGAACTTGGGATACTGCTCGAGATTGCAGCCCGTCACGATCTCTACCTCGTTACGGACGAGATCTACGAATACATTACGTACGACGGGCGCCGCCACGTTTCCGCAGCCTCCCTGCCGGGCGGCTACGAACGGACAATCACGATCTCGGGGTTTTCAAAAACGTACAACATGACCGGTTGGAGACTTGGTTACGCCATCGCGCTGCCGCCCGTGATCGAAAAGATCGGACTGCTGAACGACCTCTTCTACATATGCGCACCCACCCCCTTGCAATACGGAGTGGCGGCCGCAACCGAGATGAACTCTTCGTACTACGACACGATGCGTGCGGACTATGATGCGAAGCGAAAGCTCATGTGCGTGTCATTGGAGTCGATCGGTTTCGACGTGCCGTGGCCGGAGGGTGCATACTATGTCCTTGCCAGTTTTCGCTCGCTTCAGAATCGCGCGGACGGCTTTGAAGACGATGAAACCGCCTGCCGAACCCTCATCGATCGGTGCGGTGTGGGCTCCGTGGCGGGAAGTTCTTTCTTCTCGCAGCAATTCGACGGCAGCCATTTCCTGCGGTTTTGTTACGCGAAGGAGATGCGCGATCTGCGCCAGGCGTGCGACCGACTCGTCGACGTGTTCGGTTAGCCGGTGGCGGCGGCAACGCCGACACTTTTGAGCGCAGCCAGTACGGCAGCGTGCACTTTCCCGTTCGTTGCGATCACACCTGTATTCGCCTCCAGGCGACCGCCGTGCGTGAAATCGAGCGGTCGGCCCTCGATGTCCGTGACGCGGCCACCGGCCTCCTCCACGACGAGCATCCCGGCTGCATGATCCCAGATCTTCTCCACGTAGTTGGCGCGTGTCGGCAACCGCATGTAGATCTCGGCGTCTCCTCGGGCGACGATCGCATACTTCGCCTGGCTGTCGAGACGGATCGATTCCGCCGTGATACCGAGGACCGCGGCGACGGCCGCGGCATCGTCATGCGAGCTGTGCCCGGACTCGACTGATTCACAGAAGCGCGCGTCGGAGCTCGACGTGATCGAGCTGACATTCACGTCGTGTTCACCGCCTTCAGAGAAGAGCGGTGCCGTCCTCGTTCCCTGCCCGCGCACAGCGACAAAGGCGTGGCCGGCTACACCCGTTTCGTCGGTCAGATTAGGGCATGCCAGTGCGGCGACGACGACTGCGCCTCTATCCACCAGTGCAAGTGCGACCGCGTACTGGTCTTTCCGCAAAAATCCCTTTGTCCCATCGATGGGATCGAGTGTCCAGAAGCGATCGTGCCGATCACGGTTACCGCCGTGATCGATCAGCCTCAAGACCTCCTCGCTCGTGACATCCGCGATATGCACGCCCACTTGCGCAGTGACACGCTCGAGTATTTGTCGGTTGTCGGGTTCACGAAGCATCGCCGCATTCTCCTCACCGATTACCGGATCGGCGCGAAACGCTGACTCAATGGCGTGACAAACGACCGCCTGGCTCCCGAAATCAGCCACGGTTACCGGACTCCGGTCATGCTTCTGAAGCGTTTCCGGACGAATATTGGCCTGAACCGATCGGCACAGTCGGGCGGCATGACGCACCGCATCCAGCGCAACCTCTGCCTCCGCAGCGTACGAATGTGACGCCATGACCACCTAAGCGTGAAGTGATATCATGTCTTCGAAACCAGGCATTCTCTCGACAAACATCCAGCTGCCTTTCTCAAAGTCCACAGCCACGCAACGATACAAACGACCATTGGTCACCATGAGATAAGGCGCTTTCAACACGGTATTGTATCGGCTGACCTGATCAAAAACCGACTGGGTGAGCGCGATTTCCGGCGCTTTGCATTCGACAACCAGGATCGCCTTGCCGCGTCGATTGTGTACGACAACGTCTGCCCGACGCGGCATACCGTTGTAAACGAACGCTTTCTCCACAGCCACCAGTCCCGGAGGGATACCGAGATGATCGATCAGGAAGCCCAGCGCATGCTGACGGACCCATTCTTCGGGCGTGAGTCGCACAAAAGAGCGGCGCACGGGATCGAGCACATACTCCTTCGATCCTCTGAACTCACGCGTGAGCGCAATCTCAGGAAACTCCAGAGGGCGGATGGACTCGGTGGCTTCCATGCTGCAAGTTACGACATTCACCGCTGCCCGAATGCCGCGTCGCTATAACCCGTTAATTCTACGTAACCGCGGCCTGTGACTGCGGTGCCTGCGACTGTGCCGTCAATGGTTACCGCTCCCTCCCAGTATTGGACAGCTAGACGGAGCTCCTGGTCAGCCATAAGTGGCGCGATCTCAAGGCGGATCGCGCGCTGCGGCACCTCGAGTTTCCACGAAGAGGGATATACGCCGCCGGAACTAGAACTCGTCCACGTGTCCGTCACTGTCAGTTCGACGTCTTCCGCCAGAAGCCGCTCGGACGGGCCGGTAGGCGATACCAGCGTAGCTTCCACAAACGGTTCATCAGTCGGGTCGCGTTCGCGGACCTGGAAATACATGAGGTCCTGGCCGTTCGACAGGCGCAACGCAAACCAATCCCATCCCACCTGCGTCTCCGACAAGGCGCTGGTGCTCCACTCATGGTCCATCCATGTCATCCCGGTAACGTCGAATCGCTCTGATTCGATGCGAACCGAGCCGGTGGTCGCCAATCGCGGATAGGAGTAATAGTACGACGCGTTCAAGCCGTCTCTGCTCTTCGGACTCAGCCCTCCATCCCCATGAAGTACGGGAGGGCGCGTTGGCTGAAGTGTTAAGGCGACAGCGAAGCTGCCACCGTCAGCTTCGATGGCAGCTTCAAGGGCATCGGATCCGACCTGGCGAATCTCCCAGCCTTCTGTCCAGACGCGGAAGGGCATCAGTTCCGTACCCGCCAATCCAAGTGCCGCCCGGCTGTTACGATCCGCGAAGAGGAATCGGCCGCCTTCCGGATCGGACACGGCCATGTGGGCCGTGTACAACTGGTCAGCTCGCCATCGTGAGGAATGATCGGCCCGCGAACGCTGCGGGGCAACTAGCGCTGTTCGGAAGATCGTGAACTGATATCCAAGCTCCCTTCCTGACTCTGTGCTGAGATTCCCCGTGAAATACCACCATTCGGTCTTGTAGTCCGGATGCGCCGCATGATCCATAGGAAGGCGGACACTTCCCGGACGAGTGGCTCGCGCAAAACCTGTCGTGTCTCCCCTAAGCGCATCCGCGACGGATATCTGCGCGCGAACGTCACGCACATCCGCATCGCGAGATACGACCAC
>JBFHWK010000208.1:0-6159 GCA_041589075.1 Rhodothermales bacterium | reverse complement strand
TACGCCGCTGCAGTCACGATTTCACGTCAACATGACGTGCCTGCTTCCCAACCCAGGCACGGACGTTTGCACACCGGCGAAAGTGAACTTGCGCACCGTGCTTCAGCACTTTCTCGCCTTTCGCATGGAAGTGCTCACGCGGCGGATCACGTTCGACCTCGAGCAGCTCGAAAAGCGCATCCACATCCTGCGTGGGTTCGAGAAAGTATTTGACGCTCTTGACGAGGCGATTCGCATCATTCGGTCTTCACAGGACAAGGCGGATGCTGCGCAACGACTCAAGCATCGTTTCAAACTGGATGATGTTCAGGCCGATGCGATTCTGGAAACGAAGCTGTACAAACTTTCGCGCCTCGAGATCGACGCGATTCGAAAAGAGCTGAAAGAGAAGAAGCGGCTCGCGAAGCAGTTGCGCGCGCTTCTTGATGACGAGGATGCGCGGTGGAAGCTCGTAAAGAAGGAACTCCGCGAGGTGCGAGACAAGTTCGGAGACGAGCGACGTACGGCGATCGGCGGCCCGGACGAACGGCTCGAATACTCCGAGGAAGATTACATAATCGACGAGGACGTGGCCGTCATTGTCACGCGCGACGGCTGGGTGAAAAGGCAGCGGTCGTACTCCGATCTTTCGAGTATCCGCGTTCGTGACGGCGACCAGATCGGTTGGGTGCTGCCGGGCTCGACCCGCGCGTCCATCTGCTTCCTCTCCAGTTTTGGGAGGGCTTACACGATCCGCATTTCGGAGTTGCCGTCGACAACGGGTTATGGCGACCCGGTGCAAAAGATCTTCGACTTCAGCGACAAAGAGCGGGTCGTCGGTGTCATTTCGATGGACGACCGAGCACTCCCTGAGTACGTCGTCGTCGACGAAGCCGAGACGAACCTGTTTGGCGAGTCGGAGGACGAGGGCTACTACCGGCCATACGTTGTGGCTATCTCCTCGGCGGGTCTGGCGTTGCGGCTTCCCGTCGACCTCTTCGCGGACCCGTCGACGCGGAATGGCCGGCGCTTCATGCGACTGGGAAAAGGACAGACGGTGGTCGACGCGGAGGTTTCGGCGGGAGATGAGAATGTCTGTCTCGCCTCGAGAAACGGAAATGTCCTCATCTTCCCGGTTCTTCAGATCCCGCTCGTCAAAACCGCGGCGAAGGGCGTGATCGCTATGCGGCTGTCAAAGGGTGACGAAGTCATCGGTTGCACCCTTTCGAGTACGGCGAGGCAAGGCCTGGAAGTGGAAACCTCGCGCGGCCGGCGTGAAGTGATCCGGACGACGAAATTTGCGATTGCCAACCGGGGCAATAAGGGTAGGCCGATCATCAAGCGCGGCAAGATCGACCGCGTCATCAACGAACCGCTGGAGATTCGCCTCAACGGAAAAAGCCAAAACGGTACTTCATGATGGAAATGGCCGCAGGGTGCACATACAGTGGCTGAGTTGGCTACATACACAGGCAAAGACATTCAGGTGCTCGAGGGCCTGGACCCGGTCAGAAAGCGGCCCGGGATGTATATCGGAGGAACCGGCCAGCCCGGGCTTCATCATCTGCTGTGGGAGATCGTCGACAACGCCGTAGACGAGGCCACGAATGGTTACGCAAGCACGATCGAGGTGACGCTTCATCGTGACCGAAGCAGTGTCACGGTGACCGACAACGGCCGCGGCATTCCGGTCGATCCGCATCCCAAGAAGAAGATTCCCACGCTGCAAGTGATCCTCACAACATTGCACTCGGGTGGGAAGTTTGACGGAAAAAGCTATATCACGTCCGGTGGACTTCACGGAGTCGGGTCCTCGGTCGTGAACGCGCTTTCAGAGGAGCTGGTAGCTACGATCAAGCGTGACGGAAAGACTTACGAGCAGCGTTACGTGCGTGGCAAGCCCAAGTCAAAGCTGAAGGTCGTCAGCAGCAAGTCGAGGGGCACGGGCACTAGCATATTCTTTCGTCCTGACCGGCAGATCTTCGACTCGGTTGAGTTCGATCCGGAGCTGATCCGCGAGCGGCTCGAGGTGAAGACCTACCTCAATGGCAGCCTCCGCATCTTTTTTGTCGACGAGAAGACAAAGGACAAGTACGAGTTTCATCACGAAGGAGGGATCGGGGAGTACCTGCAAAAGATCATCAGTGATGGACCGCTGCGCGTCGTGCATCCGGATCCGTTTATCATCCGGCAGGAGAAGCTCGAAAGGGGAGCCCGTGTAGAGCTCGCGCTGCAGTGGACCGAGTCGCCACGGGAGCGGCTCGTGTCATACGTGAACGGCATTCCGACCGTAGACGGCGGTACGCACGAGCAGGGGCTGAAGGATGCTGTGCGGAGTGCCATTCGTGCGTACATGGAGACACACGACATGATGGCGAAGAACCTCGACATCACCGCCGACGACATTCGTGAGGGACTCGTGGCGATCATCAATCTGTTCATGATCGATCCACAGTTCCAGGGACAGACGAAGGAGAAGCTGAACAATCCGGAGGCGCGTTCCCTGATCGTGGGTGCGCTGCGTCTGGATCTGGAGCGCTATCTGAACGGGCACCCGTCGACCGGGGAGGCGATTGCGACGCGCGTGATACAGGCTGCACGTGCGCGCGTGGCGAGCAGAGCGGCCGCGCGGACGGCTCGTCGCAAGACCAGTGTCAGCCACAGGCTGAATTTGCCCGGCAAGCTGGCTGACTGCTCGTCGACCGATCCGTCGGAGAGTGAGCTGTTCATCGTTGAGGGCGATTCGGCCGGTGGCTCGGCGAAGCAAGGCAGAGACCGTCGGCACCAGGCCATATTGCCGCTGCGCGGAAAGGTGCTGAATGCCGAGCAGGCGACACTCGGCAAGGTCCAGGCCAATAAGGAGCTCTCGAACATTGTTCAGGCGCTCGGGTGTGGTATCGGTGACCAGATCAACCTCGGTCACCTGCGATATCACAAGATCGTTCTGTTGATGGACGCCGATTCCGACGGTCATCACATAGCAACGCTTCTGCTGACGTTCTTCTACCGATACATGCGGCCGCTGATCGAGGAAGGCTACGTGTACGTCGCGCAGCCGCCGCTCTACCGACTGGAGGCGGGCAAGGAGACCTACTGGGCGCTCGACGAGTCGGACCGCGAGAAGATTGAGCGGAAGCTGCGATCGAAACGCAAGGACATCAGAATCGACGTGCAGCGCTTCAAGGGTCTGGGCGAGATGATGCCGGCAACGCTGAACGAAACGACGCTTGATCCGGACAAGCGCCGGCTGCTGCAGGTTACGATCCCCAAGAACGATCGGCTCGTTACGGAGAATACGATCAGCGAACTGATGGGGAAGGATTCGGCGCCGCGGTTCAACTTTATTATGGAGAATGCCACCGACGTAGAGGAGCTGGACCTGTAACCCCCGGGCCGTCTTGACTAGGTCGTGATCGGTCGACGGCGGCGACCGACGATAATAACACCGGCGACGATCAGGGTGGCGCCCGCAATTGTGGCGAGGTCCGGGTACTCCGCGAAGAACACGATACCCCACAGTGTCGCGAAGAGGATCTGCACGTAGGAGACCGCCGTTGCTCTCGCCGCCTTTTCGGCGTGCAGCCCCCACGTGAGGAAGATCTGAGCGATCTGCGTCGTGATCCCGATGCCCAGAAGCAGCAGCCACTCGACCGCAGAGGGCCACACCATGTTTGGCCACATTACCGGGAGCGCAGCGGGCACGGAGACGAGAGGAAAGTAGAGCACGACGACGAGCGGGTCTTCCGTCTCACGGAGCTTGCGAACGAGCGTGTAGGCAGCTGCGGCAAGGAACGCACCGGCGAGTGCGATCAACGCAACGAGCGGATCTATGATAGTGGTTCCACCGAACAGAAAGGCGGGGCGCGCAATTATGGCCACGCCGATCAGGCTCAGCAGGACGCTGACCGTTTCCCGAAGTCCTATGCGTTCGCCGAGAAACATCGCCGCGAGCACAGCTACGAAGACGGGGTTCGTGTACTGAATCACCGTCACGTCGGCGAGTGGAATGCGGGGGATTGCGTAGAAGAAACAGACGAGCGCAACAAACCCGACGATGCCGCGCAGGATGAGAAGACCTCGCCGGTTTCCGAGGGCGGGTATCCGGCGGGAGCGAAGCATCTGTAACGTGATGATCACAGAGATGATGCTTCGCACAAAGACGACTTCGGAGGCGGGGATGCGCGTGCCGAGCGCCTTCACCAGGACCGTCATGATGCTGAAGAAGGCCGCGGCCAGGATCATGTACCGAATGCCGCGAGAGAGCGTCACGATGGACTTGATGCGATTGCCGAGAGGAGCCGGTGTCGAACGCGGTTTGAGAAGGGTCGTTCTGCGGTCAACGTGAAAACGTCGTTGAAGGCAGATCCTTCGGGGCGCTGGTACTTATAATAGTTTTTTGGAGGCCTGTAGCTCAGTTGGCAGAGCAGCTGACTCTTAATCAGCGGGTCCAGGGTTCGAGTCCCTGCAGGCCTACCCCTGTAAACAGTTGGGAGTCAAAGAATTACGCAGTCCGTAGACGTTTCTTTGGCTCCCTTTTTGCGTTCGTAATCTTTCGTGCGGCAGCAGAACGAATGTGGACCTGAACGGCCGTGTATGCTGAAAATCCGGACTGAAGGCGCCCGCTACGTGTGATAGTCCGACAGACAATCAGAAACTTCGAAGTAATTCTCCTACCGTTTGAATCGCCCGGTTCAGGGGCTCTCGGTCGGGGAATGAACTTGCCGGCAACTGTTGAAACGGGTATAGCACACCACCGGGCACGTCTCTCACGAACAGGATCGTGAGCAACGATGGCCTACGATTCGTGAGATGTATCACCGTATCCGGTTGGGCGAACAGCGGCGTTTCAACAAGACCCACGATCTCTCCTCGTGAAAGAGGGAAATACGTAAGCAACCTCACACCATTCAGCATCTGAACGTGAGCGTCCACTTTGGCACTCGTAGACGGGACCGTCCCCAAACGGAAGGTAGTAGCTCGTCACGCCCTGGGAAGAATAGCGGCGGTACACGAGTCGTACTTCGGCCGCGTTTCCCGGGTACAGCGGCTCGGACACCTCGTACTGCGATACCGGGACGGAGTGCCACGTGACGTCAGTTGCGGGAATAGGTGGCGGTGCGCTGCCGGAGCAAGAACATAGACCAAGCGCCAGGACCAAGAACGGCCACCTTTCGACCAAGAACGTCGCATACGTCAACACTGAGATCGCCTCTTCCCTAATTGCGCCAGTCATAAACAACTCGTAGGCTTAGCCGGAATCGGTCAGTCTTCCTTGACGTCAGAGAAAGAACATTAAAACACCGATGATCATTGGCGCCCATTCCATCATCTACAGTACGAACCCTGAGGCCGACCGGGCGTTCCTGCGCGACGTGCTGAATCTTCCCAACGTCGATGTGGGCGACGGATGGCTGATCTTCGGTCTGCCGCCGGCCGAAGTTGCCGTGCATCCCTCGGAAGAGAACGACGTGCATGAGTTCTATCTCATGTGCGACGATGTCAACGCATTCGTTTCCCAAATGAAAACTCACGACGTATCGTGCGAACAGGTTGAGGATCTCGGCTGGGGATTGCTGACGAGAATAACCTTTCCCGGCGGCGGCAGGCTGGGTGTCTATCAACCCCGCCACGCACGGCCCGAGCCGGCTAATCTCTCGCACAAATAGAGCGCTGCCGGTGTCGCCATGACGGAGTCATGTCGACACACGCGCAGGGTTGTGCACCCTGCAGCAGCGAGGGAGCCTACCACACAACACTCCGCGTAAACCCGTCGCATCCGCGATTTGAACTCCCCGTCCTTTAGGCGAATCCATGTGGGAAAACGATAGGGAGGTTCGCCATGACCAGAATCCCGATAGTCACGGTCCTGGCTGCCGTGTTGCTTATCGCATCGTCGCCCGCCTCATTGGGCCAGCAGTGGTCGCCGGATGAGCTGGCTGTTTGGAAGACGATCGACCGCTGCATGACCGAATGGTCCAAAAAGGACATTGACGGGGTGATGCAGTTCCTTCACGACAAGTACAGCGGATGGAGGGACGAGCAGGTAATGCCAAGCGACAAGGCCTCCGCAAGGAGAGACTTGGCGTTTTCGTTTCCACGATTCGAGGTAACGTTACACGACGTAAAGCCGGTCGCGATCACCGTGATTGGAGAAGTCGCCGTAGCACACTACTACTACAC
>JBFHWK010000207.1:0-6256 GCA_041589075.1 Rhodothermales bacterium | reverse complement strand
GGTGATTCTACCTGCAATAAGGCACGTTCTTTGGACCACTGTTGCTCTCTGGCTACTTCTGCCCGTCGCGTCGGCCCGGGGGCAAGTAGTCGCTGAGGCCCGCCTTGTGAACACGGTCACTCCGAGCCCCGCGTTCGTTGGGGCCTCTCCCCAAACCCACATTACCATGTCGCTGTTGTCGGCGGTGGACGCGCGCACCATATCCGAGTCGACCGTGCGCGTGTTCGGCAGATGGTCAGGACCGGCTGCGGGAACTCTCACGATCGAGAACGACGGACGTCTGATCCGGTTTGTACCGGCCGCCCCGTTCTTCCACGGCGAGCTGGTGACGGTCGCCGCATCGGACAGTGTCGGTTTCGCCGATGGTGCGCGGCTGGAGGGCGGCTTCGCGTGGAACTTCTGGATACGCTCCAACCCTGCGAGTGCGGATGTCACAGAGATTCTGCGAATTCCAATCCGTCAAACCGGCGAAGGTTGGATACAGAGTTACGGAGCCTACGCGGGTGACTTCAACGACGACGGTTGGAGCGACCTTGCGATTCCGAACGAGCGATCTCGTGACGTTCGACTGTTCATCAACCGTGCAGGGACCTACACCGATTTCGATCTCCAGGCTCTTCCGTCCAGCATGGTACCAAGTACCAACGAAGGCGCGGATTTCAACCGGGATGGGTACCTCGACCTTGCCGTCGGCAGTGGAGGTAACGAGAATGTTTACGTCGCACTGGGTAACGGGACAGGTGCTCTAAACGTACTCCCACCTATCGCTACCGGGGGCAACGTTCGAGGCCTGTGCGTACTCGATGTGGACACAGACGGCGATGACGACATTGTGACCGCCAGCCGAGCCACCAGCACTCTTTATCTGCTCATAAACAACGGCCTCGGTTCATTCCGCCGCGCCATTCCCCTGGACGGCCACGGAGACCTTGAAACTGCGTGCGCTGTCGGAGATGCAAACGGTGACGGCATAATGGACCTTTTTGTCGGGTCTCTCTCCTCCAGAACTGTCGGTCTATTCGTCGGCAATAACCGCGGCGAGCTGCTCTTCACGGGAAACGTGACGACCGACGGTGAGCCCTGGATGCTCGCATCGGGTGATGTCAACGGCGATGGCTTCACGGACGTCGTAAGTGCCGGCTCGGGCGGCAACTCAGTGTCGGTGATTCTAAGTGACGGCGGTGGTCGCCTTCGAAGTTCTGTCGACTATCCAAGCGGCGAGTTTCCGCTGGCCATCGATCTCGGGGATCTCGACGGCGACGGCGACCTCGACATGATCTCGAGTAACTTCAGATCCTCCAATTTCACTCTTTATCTGAACCGGGGTGACGGCACGTTCCAGCGTTACCGTGATTATCCGGCCGACCGTGCAGGCTCGTGCGCGATCCTTCACGACAGAGACAACGACGGGGACCTCGACATCACCGGCATAGACGAGCTGTCTGACCTGCTCATTCTCTTCGAGACGAAGTCGCTGGGTGTGGCCACGACCCCGAGGCCGACTGTTCCGAATCCGCAAGTCACTGTCTGGCCGGTGCCGACGCATTCGGAGATCACGTTTCATATGTCGACACCCCAGGCCGGCACCGTAACAGTCACCGTTCTGAACGCCGCGGGCCAACTTGTTGCAAAGCCATTCAACGCAGAGCTCGTCCCAGGAGATCACACTTTCAGGTGGACAACCGAACATCTTGCTTCCGGCCTCTATGTCGCCCGCGTCACTGGACCCTTCGGCACAAGGAGCACGAGTTTCGTCGTGCAGCACTGACCGGCCTCCGATCTCTTCCGATCTTTATCGCCTCCTACCGAAACTTTTCACGCTTAGAGGCGATAGACCTGCGTCTTTTTGAACCTCGGGTTCGGGCCGGCAGTGCGCCTCCCCGGATCTCCAGATCGAACGTGGACATGGCCGCACGAACCGTATCCGACTTCATAACTCGTCATTTCCGCCATTTCAACGCGGCCACTCTGGTGGACGCGGCGCGCGCCTACTGCTCGCACGTAGAGAATGGAGGAAAGATGATGATCACGCTTGCGGGTGCGATGAGTACCGCGGAACTCGGCCTCTCGCTCGCGGAGATGATCCGCCAGGACCACGTGCACGCAATAACGTGCACGGGGGCCAATCTCGAAGAGGACTTGTTCAACCTCGTCGCGCACGACCACTACGTGCGGATACCCAACTACCGTCAGCTAACGGTCCAGGACGAGGAAGAGCTGCTCAAACGGCACCTCAATCGCGTTACCGATACCTGCATCCCCGAAGAAGAGGCAATCCGGCGGATCGAACATGCCGTTGTAGAGCAATGGCGCAGTGCCGATGCCGCCGGTCGACGTCACTTTCCGCACGAAATCCTGTACGAGCTGCTACGCAGCAGCAAGCTGGAATCCGCATACCAGATTGATCCGTCCGACAGTTGGCTCGTAGCGGCAGCTGAACGAGATTTGCCGATCTTTGTACCCGGATGGGAAGACTCGACACTAGGCAACATATTCGCCGCTCGATGCATCGACGGTACGTTGTCGTCGCCGCAACTGATCAAGTCGGGTGTCGAGTACATGATCGGGCTCACGGTATGGTACCAAGGAAACGTCGCCGACCACCCAATCGGGTTCTTCCAGATCGGCGGCGGGATCGCGGGCGACTTCCCGATATGCGTCGTTCCGCTCCTGCAGCAGGATCTCCATATCGATGTAGCTCGCTGGGCCTACTTCTGCCAGATCAGCGATTCCACCACGAGCTACGGGTCTTACTCCGGTGCCGTTCCGTCGGAAAAGATCACGTGGGGTAAGCTTTCTGCGGAGACGCCGTCCTTTATCATCGAGTCCGACGCAACCATTGTGGCTCCGCTTGTCTTCGCATACGTGCTCGAGCAAATGGCTGCAGTCGGCGCGACCGACACCTACAATCACGAACGGGTTATCGCTATTGACTGACACGTTGAACGTCGCCCCCGAAGTGGGGGCGTCTGTTCTGATCGACAACCAGAACTGGACGGCTCAGGACGCAGCCGATCTCTACCATCTCGATGTCTGGGGCGAGGGCTACTTCTCAGTGGACGAAGAGGGGCATGTCGCCTCGGATCACAGCCGGACCGGAAGCACGCAAATAGCGATCGCCAGGGTCGTTGAACGCTTGAAACAGCGAGGCGTGACCCTACCTGTCCTAATACGCTTCCAGGATATCCTGAGGGAGCGCGTCGCCCAGATTAATACGGCGTTCCGTGACTCGATCGAAGAACTCGGGTACACCAATCGATACATCGGCGTCTATCCGATCAAGGTCAATCAACTTCACGAGGTTGTCGAAGAAGTTCTCGACGCCGGCAGACCTTTTGGCGTCGGTCTCGAGTGCGGTTCCAAGGCAGAGCTCGTCGCGACCATTCCGCATCTCGATAGCGACGAGACACTGCTGATTTGCAACGGGTACAAGGACCGGGACATGCTGCAACTCATCGTGTCGCTGCAGAAACTCGGAAAGAACGTGATCCCGGTGGTCGAGAAGTTCGACGAGTACGAGCTCCTGACGGACGTTGCCGACAAACTAATGGTCAATCCCAAGTTCGGCGTGCGCGTTCGACTTTCTGCGGCCGGATCGGGGAAGTGGGCGGACTCCGGCGGCGATCTCTCCAAGTTCGGTGTTTCTATGCCGGAGCTGATTGAAATGGTCCGCCGTGAAAAAGACGGCGGCGAGGCGGGTACGCTGCGCCTCCTACACTTCCACATGGGAAGTCAAATCTCAGACATCCAGGCGCTTCGACGGGCCGTGAAGGAGATTGCGCAGATCTTTGTTCAGTTGAGGAAGAGGGACATCGAGGTCCAGTACCTGGACGTCGGTGGTGGTCTGGGCGTCAACTATGAGGGCGAGCTTGCCGGTACAGGCAACGCAATCAACTACACCTTGCAGGAATACGCGAACGCGGTGGTCCAGTCGGTCCGCGAGGTGTGTGATGCCGAAACGATCGAACATCCGGTGCTAATCTCGGAAAGCGGCCGCGCGCTAACGGCACACCATTCGGTTCTCGCCCTGGAAGTTGCCGGCAGCTACGCCAAGCACGGTGCCCCGACCGACTTCGTACCCGCTGAAGTCGATCATCAGCTGGTTCACGACATGTGGAACACACTCGACTGGATGGCTTCAGACAATTCTTTGCGCCCGGCTGAGTTGCTGGAAGCGTACCATGATGCGGTCGCTAACCGACAGGAAGCGGACACATTGTTCAGCTTCGGGTACCTCCCGCTAGAGCAAAAAGCACTCACCGACCAGTTGTTCTGGTCCGTATGCCAGGCTATTAACAGCCGGTTGCAAGATAATCCGCCAGACTCGCTCCCGGACGAACTCATCACGCTGAACCACAGATTGGTCGAACAGTATCTGTGCAATTTCTCGGTCTTCCAGTCGATGTTGGATCACTGGGCGATCGGCCAGCGGTTTCCGGCCGTGCCGCTGCAACACCTAAATCGTAAGCCCGATTGTAAGGCCGTCCTGGTGGACCTGACCTGCGACTCGGACGGCAAGATTCACGGGTACGTCACGTCGAACGACGAGAACAGCTATCTGAGCGTCCACGAGCTCAAAGACGAGCCGTACTACATCGGCATCTTCCTGATGGGGGCTTACCAGGACATAATGGGCGACAGCCACAATCTTTTCGGACGGGTCGCTGAAGCACACGTCTACTTTGACGAGACCGAGCCCGACAATTTCTATATCGAAAAGACTATCCCGTCAACGACCATCGAAGAGATGCTAGCGCTGGTTCAGTACTTCCCCAGTGATCTTTTCCGTCGGATGGAAACGATTGTCAAGAGTAAGGTTGAGCAGGGTCTCATCAAGCCTACAGCAGGTGTGCAACTGCTTGACGAGTACCGAAGCTGCTTCGGGGATTCGACGTACCTGCAGCGATGACGCCGGATAACAATCTCTTGCGCGTCGGTATCGTCCAGATGGAGTGTGCCGACGATACCGAGGCTAATCTTGCTCAAGCCGAAGAGGCAATACGAAATGCCGCCACCGACGGCGCGGACGTTGTGTGCCTTCCCGAGCTTTTCCTCTCACGCTACTTTTGTCAGACGGAAGACGTGTCGCGCTTCGAACTCGCGGAACCGGTACCAGGCCCGACGACCGGTCGTCTTGCCGACTTGGCGCGTGCCGAGGGGGTCGACGTGATTGCGAGTCTGTTCGAGAAGAGAGCGACCGGCCTTTACCACAACACGGCGGCCTTTATCTCCGGCGATACGGGTTTTGTGGGCAAGTATCGCAAGATGCATATTCCCGACGACCCCCGGTACTACGAGAAGTTCTACTTCGCGCCCGGCGATCTGGGGTTCGTGACCTTTGAGACACATCGACACCGCATCAGCACACTCATATGTTGGGATCAGTGGTATCCGGAGGCCGCGCGCGCAGCTGCCCTTCGCGGTGCCGAGGTTCTCTTCTACCCGACGGCCATTGGGTGGCACCCGGCAGAAAAGAATGAGTTTGGGGACCGGCAGCACGACGCATGGGAAGTTGCACAGCGTGCGCACGCGGTAGCGAACGGTGTGTATGTGGTGGCGGTGAACAGAGTCGGCTTTGAACCGGCCCCCGATGCTGCGACAGTGACGGACGGCATCGAGTTCTGGGGCCAAAGTTTCGTTGCCGGACCAGATGGACACGTCATCTATCGTGCCCCGGCAGACCGCGCGGACATCGCCGTCATTGAACTGGACCTCAGCCGCATTGAATCCCAGCGACACGGCTGGCCCTTCCTTCGAGATCGGCGGGTAGACGCCTACGAGGACGTCACCAGGCGTTATGTCGATTGATCCGCGTGGCAAACCACGCTCAGGGCGGGCGGTCGCTTCGAAAGACCCCTTCCGAATGCCTGCCGAATGGGCGCCTCACGAGGCAACGTGGCTTTCGTGGCCTCACAACCGCGACACCTGGCCGGGCAAGTTCGAAGTCGTCGAACCGGCATACCAACGAATTGTGGAAATCCTGGCCGAGTCCGAGCCCATTTACATCAATGTCCTCGATGAGAGCCACGAGTTCCATGTAAGGGAGCTTTTGGGTGACCGTGCGAGTCGCGCGCACTTTTTCAGGATTCCGACGAACGATGCGTGGTGTCGCGACCACGGGCCTACGGTCGTCGTGTCGGCCGGCCCGAACGGCCGAACACGTCGAGCAGTCAGTTGGCACTACAACGCCTGGGGTGGAAAGTATCCTCCCTTCGACCTCGACGAGCGCGCCGCCTCCTCGATGGCCGGCGCGATC
>JBFHWK010000206.1:0-6276 GCA_041589075.1 Rhodothermales bacterium | reverse complement strand
GCGCCGCTGCCAACTGATCGCAACTACATCATGTCGACAGAGATGACGCAGTCGGCAGTCTCGAGCTCGATAACACGGTCGTCATCTACCAGGCGGTAGCTCTTAATCGACCCCGGTAGCATTTCTTTCGGCGTTTGCAGCCGAAAAAGCGTGTCCGCTACGACGTGCCAATCCTCCTGCGTGAGGTGCACCACTGCTTTGCCGTCCTCGGCGACGAACGCGGAATAATCGAGCACCCGACTCAGATGGTGGATGCCCATTTCCTGGTGGAGATTCGGATCCATGCGGTCTCTCAAACACAATACCGGTGATGCGAGAAACGGAGGACGCGGGGCAGAGGTTTCCGCCAATTCACAACTAGTAGCCGGTACGACACACGTGGCTCGCGTAGCCACTCTCAGGCCGTCGAGTAAAGACAGCGTTGCTGTGTCCGCGAGATCGCGCGGTTCGGTTTGTTACTTCAGTTCTTGCCGTTTATAATCCGCTGGAAGGGGAGGCGTTCGTCGTCTCGACGTGGAATGCCGGGCATGGGGCAGTCACTCCTGAATACAGCCGAGTCAGTGATGTACGGCCTGCGAAATATCTTTGCCCTGCTAACACTTGCCGCCACGCTTGTCGTCTCGTTCGGCGGCACATCGCTCCTCGGCCTCCGTCCGGTAGAGAACCCGTGTCCGGACGCCCGAGAATCCGAATTGCCGTTGCCAACGTCCACATCGGATTCGTCTTATCAGGTCCTTCTCTATCCGTTCATTCAAAACCGAGTGTACGCGGCGCTCGGCTGGTGTGTTGACAAAGGGGTACGGGATACCGGTCCGTTTGTCAAAGACAACTACTATGGTACACACCCCGCTGTTCGCATCTACTACTCACCGAAGATGATGTATTGGCTAACGGGTGACCCTTCATTCCGCGGTGGTTCCGAAAGCCTCCCTCGGCGGGATCCGCGCGAGGGCCCTGTGCCCGATGGCGCCATGATTGTCAAGGAGATGTTCAAGCCGCCCGCAGCGCGCTATGACGGCCTTTCCGACGCCGAGCTTGAAAGGATCCTACTGGACCTCGATCTCGATTCGCTCTCGAACGGTTGGACCGTGATGGTCAA
Organism: Rhodothermales bacterium; assembly: GCA_041589075.1. Taxonomy (GTDB): domain Bacteria; phylum Bacteroidota; class Rhodothermia; order Rhodothermales; family JABDKH01; genus JBFHWK01. Next base: position 5,177 of record JBFHWK010000206.1, on the reverse strand, counting down.
GGACGCCGCCGGTGCGAAGGATGGCTGGTACTGGGGTGAGGTGAGCAACGGAAGCACGCCAGATTCTGAGGACTTCCCCTTTAAATATCCAAGCTCTGGTTTCGGACAGTACTGCATTCGCTGTCACGCGGCAGCGGAGCAAGAACACACTTTCTCCGCACTGCGAAATGTCGCGGGTCTTCCGGACGATCCAGTCACGTTTTTGGTTGATAGCTCGTGGCGCGACGACGTGGCACCGGAAGAAAAGCCGTTCCTGAGTGAGCACGACAGGGACCTGGCTACGAAGGCGGAGTCACAGCCACTGGTTGAGGCCAACGAGGCGTTCCTCAACTACTTTTCTTCAATTAGCCGCGTACCCTACGACTCAGTGCGGGCATTTCCGGGCGAAACGTACGATCGCGTAGTGGCGGGCCCAGGCGGCGCAGCACAATTCCTGTCGTCGGACCAGTGTATGATGTGCCACAGTGGTGACAGCGGACCGTTTGGCCCGGTTATGTTCTTGAAGACAGGTGAAGGCTTTGGCAAGGGCATAAACATCTCGCCGTACGGCGAGTGGCGATGGTCTCCCATGGGTTTGGCCGGGCGTGACCCCATCTTCCACGCGCAACTCGAAAGTGAGGTGGCGATGCTTCGGAAAGAGTTTGCCGCTCGGCCCGATCTCCGTGATTCACTCGTCAAGGCGACAGTCAGCACCTGTCTGAGCTGTCATGGCGTAATGGGTAAAAGGCAACTCGTCATCGATCGCAAAAATTCGCTCGCAAACTTCGAACTCGATTGGATCTACGAAACCAACAGAACGAAAAGCGGCTTCCGATACGGTGCACTTGCGCGCGACGGCATTAGCTGTGCCGTCTGCCATCATATCCGTGGCGAAGAGAGCGGGCTCGAGGCGTTCTTGATGAACTCGGTCACGGGACAGTTCAAGGTAGGCCGGCCTGACGAACTCTCGGGACCGTTTGAGGACATCGTCACATTCCCGATGGACAACGCGCTTGGCGTCGTGCCGAAGCATGACGCGTACCTCCAGTCATCGCGACTCTGTGGCAGTTGCCACACCATCAACCTGCCGATAGTCGACCGTATTGCCGACGAGAAGACGCAGCTTGATCTGGCCGAGAAGAATCCGGCATTCAAGCCTTACGCGCACGGCATCGAGCAGGCAACGTATCTCGAATGGCTGAACAGCGAGTACCAAAACGAGGTCGATCCCTGGAACCCGGCCACGGCGAAGAGCTGTCAGGACTGTCATATGCCTACCGGCTTTCACAGCGCTTCGATTCGGATTGACACGTTGCGTACGAAGATCGCCGACTTTGAAGATCAGGACTATCCTGAAGCCGACCATCGTGCTCCGCTCGACTCCATCCGTGTCCGCTTTCGCAACGAAGGATTCGCGCGCCACCGGCTGCAGGGACTCAATCTCTATCTGGTGTCGATGTTCGATCAGTTCAACGACGTGTTAGGTGTCCGAAAAAGCGATTACATGTCTGGTTCTCCCGGCCTTCCCCTGGCGATTGACGAATTTGTTCGTCAGGCGCGCGAACGGACAGCAGAGCTTGATGTCAAAGCGTCAATGCGCAAAAACGGAGAGCTGGCCGCCACTGTTACCGTGGCAAACAAGACGGGACATCGGTTCCCCAGCGGTGTCGGCTTTCGCCGGGCGTTCATCGAGCTGCTCGTGCTGGAGAATCGTGGAGGGCGCGAACGTGTGCTCTGGGGCTCAGGTCGGACGAACTCCGTAGGTGTTCTCGTAGACGGGAAGGGGAATCCGCTCGCCACCGAGTCGTTCGTTGATGGGGCGTCCCAGCCACATTATCAGACGATCACTCGTGAAAGTCAGGTTCAGGTGTATGAGGAACTTGCTCGGGATGCGACCGGGAAAATCACTACCAGCTTCTTGCATCGCGTTGAGACGATCAAGGACAACCGTTTGCTTCCCAAGGGTTGGTCAGAGAAAGGACCGGACAGCAACCTCTACTCCAGGATCAAAGACTGGATCGACGCGACACATCCGGAGGGCGCGGCCTCCGACGACCCGGACTATGCCGACGGCAAGGGCACCGACATCGTTTCGTACGTCGTTCAGCTTCCGGCGGGCACCGACCCGAACGAGGTTTCGGTGCGCGCCACGCTCTACTACCAGTCAATTCCGCCCTATTATCTACAGCAGCGCTTCGAGGACGTCCCGGAGGGTCCCGAAGGTGACGCGCGCCGTCGACTCTACTACCTTGCCTCGAACCTGCGGGTGCGAGGCACTTCGATTGAAGACTGGAAGCTGGCGCTCGTTGGGGACACGGTGAAGGTGGAAGTCCCACGCTAAGTGATCCCGTTGCGATGGGCTCGCGAAACGCCGCGACGAATCCGGGCAGACGCGTGTGCTGCGTTCGATGTCGGCTCCAGCACGGCATTCTCGCCTGTGCGATTGCGCTCTCAGATGCCTAAATTGCGTGGTGTCCCACGCGGCGCCTCTTGTCGGTTTTCACCCGCGCAAATTTCCTGCCCGCCATGCGTCCCTATCTCGATTACCTCAAACACATTCTCGATCACGGGGTCCGTAAGGAAGACCGCACGGGCACCGGAACGATCAGTGTCTTCGGCCACCAGATGCGCTTCGACCTTTCGAAGGGATTTCCGATGGTCACGACGAAGAAACTCCACCTTCGCAGCATCATCCACGAGCTGCTCTGGTTTCTCAACGGCGACACGAACGTTGCCTATCTAAACGATAACGGAGTGACGATCTGGGACGAGTGGGCGGACGAGGACGGGGATCTCGGCCCGATCTACGGAAAGCAGTGGCGACGATGGGAGGGTAAGGATGGTCGTGTGTACGATCAGATGTCGCGCGCTCTTGAGATGATTCGCGAGACGCCGGATTCACGACGCATCATCGTGAGTGCTTGGAAGGTCGATGAGCTGGAGGATATGGCACTGCCACCGTGCCACACGATGTTCCATTTCTATGTTGCGGACGGAAGGCTGAGCTGTCAGTTGTATCAGCGCAGTGTCGACAGTTTCCTCGGGCTGCCATTCAACATCGCCTCGTATGCGCTGCTGACGCACATGGTCGCGCAGCAAACGGATCTCGACGTGGGCGATTTCGTCTGGACGGGTGGCGACTGCCACATCTACACAAACCACGTTGATCAGGTCGAACTGCAATTGACGCGTGAACCGTACACGCCTCCGCAGCTCGTGATTCACCGCCGCCCACCTTCTCTATTCGACTACCGGTATGAGGACTTTGAGGTGGTGAACTACGAACATCATCCGCACATTCGGGGACTGGTAGCCGTTTGATGCGTCTCCTCCACGATCTTTGTCTGTGAGTTCTCGACCGGAAATTGTGATCATTGCCGCCCTGTCGGAGCGCAACAGGGTGATCGGCCGTGACATGGACCTGCCGTGGCACATCCCCGAGGATCTCAAGCGGTTTAAGCAGCTTACCACCGGATATCCCCTGCTCATGGGCAGGAAAACATTCGAGTCGATTGTGCACCAGTTCGGGGGGCCGCTGGGCAGCCGGCGTAACGTGGTACTTACCACGCGGGGCACACTCGAGGACTACCCGGACATAGAGACTTACGCGGCGGTGGACGAGGCCATGGCGGCGCTGCAGGATGAGGAGCGCGTCTTCATCGGTGGAGGCGGTCAGGTCTACACGCAGTTTCTGGAGCGCGCGCATCGTCTCGAATTGACCCTGGTGGAGGGAGACTACGAGGGCGACACGTATTTCCCCGCGTATGAGCATCTGGTCGGTGAGCTATTCAGAATGGTTGCCGTCGAGAATAGGGACGGCTATCGCTTTGTGACGCTCCAACGCATCGACACGAAGGTGGATCAGTAGGTTCGCAAGGTTGCGCTACTTGCGATGAGTGCTCTCGGAAAGCGCTCAACTTGTCACGTCGAAACGCGATTCGAGTTGCTGGAACCGGGGATCATCACGCAACGGATCCCAGAAGGGCATCGACAGCCAGTGACCGGTAGAGAACCCGGCCTCGGTCAGATCCTCCTCAAGCAATCTGATGGCTTCGTCGTGCATCTCAAGCATCACATAAATGTAGGCGATGTGGACGCGGAAGGTCGCGACGACAAAAGCGTCATTCTGTGTCTTCGTAATTAGTGTGTTGAGCGTCCGCAGGGCCGACTCTTTATTTCCGAGGCCGGCGCTTGCAAGTGCGATGGCAAACTGGGCACGCGCTTCTGTCGTCCGCAGTCGGCTGGTAGTTCGTTCGGTTGCGGGTAGGTCCCTCCGGATGACGTCGAGAAGTTGCTGCCATGACTGCAGTTCCCTTTCGCGGTTGCCGGCGAGGCGATGTGTTATCGCGGATCGGTAGTGATAAACGGCAATCTCTCTCGGAAACAGGAGGCCGTACCACTCGAGCTTTGCCGGATCGACCCGTGAGGCCTCCAAGTCCTCTATGATCCGGTCAAAATCGCGGCTTGACAGGTTGGCCCACCAGCACGGCACGAAGTCGGAATCGCGCGGGACGGCCGCTTCCGCGCTTCGCGCGTCACTTTCCGATCCCGCTTTCAGCAGCATGTTCATGGATTTCCAGCAGTAGGGACCGGGGTTAGCGGGCTCCAGCTGAATTGCGCGATCGAGCATTCGTTGCGCGTCGTCATGGCGCCGGAGAGTCATGTAGGTGATGGCTCCTTCCTGTGCGATGAGAGCGCTCAGGGGGTCGAGGGCAAAAGCGCGCTCGAGCATCTCCAAAGCAAGCTCGAACTTGCCCAGGCGCCTGTTCACCCACGCGGTGGCTTCGAGCACCTCGCCTGAGCCCGGTCGCAGTTTCGCTGCTGCCTCGAACTCCCGCAGCGCGCGTTCAAAGTCTACGTCGAGGTAGTATGCCGCGTAGCCGCTGGCCAGGTGTTGGCCGAAGCTCGCCGGCGCTAGGCGTTCGCCGGCAGCTGCGTGGTCGCGCGCCGCTTTTTCGAAACGCGCCTGATCCTGTGGCAAACCGAGCCACACCGCGAGACTGTACATGTGGCTTGCGAGGTAATGGGCCTCGGCGAACGTGGAGTCATACGAAAGGGCTTCCTCGAACGCCCTCGCTGCACGCTGCGGATCATTCTTTACGGTTCGTCGCAACGCGATTCCTCGCAGATACGCGTCGTATGCTCTTATGCTTGCTGTAGGCCGCTCGGCAAGCTGATCACGTTCCCGCTGAAGCAGT
>JBFHWK010000205.1:0-6302 GCA_041589075.1 Rhodothermales bacterium | reverse complement strand
CTCGTGCAGCCACTCGGCGAAGGCCTCGGCAAGACGATCCGCCAACGCCTTGTACATGATCGCACCGTAATCGTCGTGGTCACGTTCGCACGCAGCAACCAGCTCCGCGACTCCATGACCCGCCGTTACTGCGAATGCTCCCACATAGTCGCGCACACGGCTGTCGAGCGGCGCCACGAAATCGGCAAGCGCCCGGTTCGGCTTGCCGGCCGTTTTTCGCGTCTGCTGGCGGAGCGTATGAACCGTTGCCAGCGGCTGCGTGCGAGCGTCGTCCGCGAACAACAATACGTCGTCTTCGGACGAGTTGGCAGCAAAGAGACCGACCACTCCGCGCGGCCGGACAACTCCGGGCTCCGACATCCGGTCCAGGTACTCGTTCGCATTGTCGAGCAGATTTCTCGCCTCCGCACCGGCGTCTGGATGCTCCAGGATATCTGGATACTTGCCGCGCATCTCCCACGCCTGGAAGAACGGCGTCCAATCGATGTAACCTCGAAGCGTCTCGACGGTCACGCTGTCGAGACGGTGCATGCCGAGCTTTGCCGGAACCGTTATCGGCACATCTTTCCAATCGCACCGGAAGCGATTCTCCCGAGCCTCTTCGAGCGTGAGCATCTCCGCACCGTCACGCCGGCCGAGAAAGCGCTCGCGTACGGACGCATAGTCCTCCCGAATTCCGTTCATGAACGGCTGATGCGTTTCGTCGGAGAGCAAGCTGCTCACCGTGCTCACACTGCGCGACGCATCCAGTACATGCACGACCGGTCCCGAATACTCCGGCGCGATCTTCACCGCCGTGTGAACCTTTGACGTCGTCGCTCCGCCTATCAGCAACGGCAAGCAAAATCCGAGGCGCTCCATCTCGGAAGCAACGTGCACCATCTCATCGAGTGAAGGCGTGATCAGTCCGCTAAGCCCGATCACGTCTACCTGTTTCGCCTCTGCTTCGGCGAGGATGCGCTCACTCGGCACCATCACACCGAGGTCGACCACCTCGAAGTTGTTGCAGCCAAGCACGACACCGACGATGTTCTTTCCGATGTCGTGAACATCTCCCTTCACGGTAGCCATCAGAATACGCGGCCGTTTTTGCGCACCCGAATCCGTGCTGGGCGTTTCCTGCTCAACAAACGGCGTCAGGTACGCCACCGCCTTCTTCATAACACGCGCACTCTTGACGACCTGCGGCAGGAACATCTTGCCCGCACCGAATAGATCACCGACGACGTTCATCCCATCCATCAACGGCCCCTCGATGACGTTGATGGCCTTGCCGAGTTGCTGACGCGCTTCCTCCGTGTCCTCCTCGACAAAATCGACCACGCCTTTCACGAGAGCGTGGCGCAGTCGCTCCTCGACCGCTGCGGCGCGCCACTCCTGCCGCGCTTCTTCGGCAGCTTCCGGTGCCCTTCCCGCAACCGTTTCGGCGAGCGCAACAAGTCGTTCCGTGGCATCGGGGCGGCGATTGAACAACACGTCTTCCACCCGCTCGAGCAGCTCCGGGTCTATCTCTTCATAGACTTCGAGCTGCCCGGCATTCACGATGCCCATATCCATGCCGGCACGGATGGCGTGATACAAAAACGCCGAGTGCATCGCCTCGCGCACGCGGTCGTTGCCGCGAAACGAGAAGGACAGGTTGCTCACACCGCCGGACACTCTGGCGCCCGCCAAGTTTTCTTTGATCCACTTGGTCGCGCGAATGAAGTCGATGGCGTATGTATTGTGCTCCGGTATACCGGTGGCGACCGCGAAGATGTTCGGATCGAAGATGATGTCTTCGGCGGGAAACCCGTCGGACGTCAGGAGATCGTAGGCGCGACGGCACACAGCGATCCGGCGCTCGAATGTGTCGGCCTGGCCTTTCTCATCGAACGCCATTACGATGGCAGCCGCACCGTAATCCCTGATAGTGCGCGCGCGTCCAAGAAACGCCTGCTCCCCTTCCTTCAGACTGATCGAGTTCACGATCGCCTTTCCCTGCACGTTCTTCAGCCCCGCCTCTATGACCGACCAGCGGGACGAGTCTATGACGACGGGAACACGAGCGATGTCGGGCTCGGCTGCCATCAAGCGGAGGAAGCGCACCATTGCGGCCTCCGAGTCCAGCAGACCTTCGTCCATATTGACGTCGATCATCTGGGCCCCGTTGTCGACTTGCTGACGCGCGACCGACAACGCAGCTTCGTAGTCATCTTCCTTGATGAGTCGCGCGAAACGTCGCGACCCGGTAACGTTGGTCCGCTCTCCGATGTTGACGAAGTTGAGGTCGGGGCGGAAATCCAGCACTTCTAGGCCGCTCACGCGCAGCCGGCGTGGCGGATCGGGAATGGGGCGTGGCGTCAACCCGGCAACGGCATCCGCGATCGCGGCGATGTGTTCGGGTGTCGTACCGCAGCACCCACCCACGATATTCACGAAGCCGTCCCGCGCGTATGCGCCTATCTCCCGCGCCATGAAGTCCGGAGTCTCGTCGTACCCTCCCATTTCGTTCGGGAGACCCGCATTCGGATACAGGCTGGTCGGTACCGGTGCCGCCGCAGACAACTCTTCGATGAAAGGGCGCATCTGTTCGGATCCCAGGGCGCAATTCAGTCCCACGCTGAACAGCGGTGACATATGAGAAACGGAGACCCAGAACGCGTTTGGCGTCTGTCCGGAGAGTGTGCGGCCACTGAGGTCGACAATGGTTCCGGAGATCATCACCGGCACCTGTGCGCGGCGCTCCGCAAACACACGTCGAATGGCAAACAGCGCCGCCTTGCAGTTCAGTGTGTCGAACACCGTCTCGACCAGCAGCAGGTCGACACCGCCCTCCAGGAGACCCGCCGCCTGCTCACGATAGCAGGCCGCCATCTGGTCGAAGTCGACCTCTCTTCCACCCGGATCGTTGACGTCTGGCGAAATCGTGAGCGTCTTGTTTGTCGGGCCCATGGCACCGGCGACCAGCGCCTGCCGCCCGTTCGCGCGAGCTAACTCATCGACTGCTTCCCGCGCCACACGCGCAGCTGCTACGTTGATGTCAAAAGCCGCTGCTGCCAACCCGTAATCATCCTGGGAAATCGCGTTTGCCGAAAAGGTATTCGTCTCGATGATCTCTGCACCCGCATCGAGATACGCGCGATGAATCTCCCGTATAACCTCGGGCTGGGTAATGCTCAAGAGGTCGTTGTTGCCCTTGAGGTTCGACTCGTGGTCGCGGAACCGGTCGCCGCGAAAATCTTCCTCGCCGAGTCTACACCGCTGTATCATCGTGCCCATCGCACCGTCCATTACGACGATGGACGTGGCCAGCCGTTCTTCAATATGTCGCCTCGCGTCGCTCACTCTTCTTCGAGAAATTCCGTTACAACTCGGGCAAACTCAGCCGGAGCTTCCGCATGCACCCAGTGTCCTACGTTCGGCACGGTCACAAAACGCGCCGCCGGAAAGAGCCTCCTGATCTCCGGTTTGTCATACGCGGTCACGTAATCCGACGCGCCGCCGGACACAACCAGCACCGGGCCACCAAATGAGCCTTCGGCCGTGATCGGGCCCGCAATTGCGTCGTACGACGCCTCGATGGCTTCGAGGTTCATGATCCAGACGTAACCCTCGGGCGTGTGGCGCAGGTTCTTCAACAGAAACTGCCGGATAGCGTTCGATTCGATCGATTTGGCCAGCTCAGCATCGATGGACCGCCGGTCAGCGTGTGCCGACAGGTCGAGCGCTTTCAACGCCTCGACGATGTGCGAGTGCCGGTCATCATATGCACGGGGCGCGACGTCGACCACTATCAGCCGGTCCACTACGCCGGGGTGCTCCAGCGCAAGCTGCATCGCTACCTTGCCACCCATCGAGTGACCGAGAACATGTGCCGACGCCATTCCCTCCGAGCGAATCAACTGATGCACGTCGCCGGCCATCGTGTGGTAGTCCATCTGCGGATCGTGCGGCGACTGTCCATGATTGCGCAGATCAACCGCGAGCACGGACCATTGCTTCGAGAACACCTGGCGCGACAGTGTGTGCCAATTGCCGCCCGCACCGAGAAGCCCATGCAGGATTATCAGCGGACGGCCGCTGCCATACTGTTTGAAGGACAACTTCACCAATGACGAACCCAAGGTTTTGATTGACCAACTTTAATGTGCTGATTGCGATGTCGATCCGCAGCACGAGGGCACAAAAAAAGCGGCGAGCCCTGGCCCGCCGCTTTCTTCGGTGGAGTTCTTCGACTTAGCCTCGTCTGGCCAGGAGGTCGCGAATCTCAGTGAGAAGCACCTGCTCCGCCGACGGAGCCGGCTCGGGCGCCGGAGCCGCCTCTTCCTGCTTCTTCGCCTCCAGTAGCCTGTTCATGTTCTTTACGATGATGAACAGGACGAACGCGACGATCAGGAAGGCGATGATCGCGTTGATGAAGAGCCCGTAGCCAACCGCCGCAGCACCGGCCTCACGCGCCGCCTCGATGGACGTGAAGACCTGATCGGTGGGGTTGTTCAGAACAACAAACAGGTTGCTGAAATCGGGGGCTCCGAAAACACCGGACACGATCGGCATCAGGATGTCGTCAACGAGCGATTTGACGACGGTGCCAAATGCGGCACCGATGATGATACCAACGGCCATGTCCAGCATGTTGCCCTTGAGGGCAAATTCTTTGAATTCCTTCAGCATCGACAGATTCCGGGGCTAGTGATGTAATGAGCGGACACTGATATTAGCGGACCACGACGCGGTCTGGCAAAGCACGCCACCGGGATTGGGCAGTTCTTAATCAAAGGCCAAAGAAGTATATCACTATAACACAAAGATTTAGACCCACATGCTGGATAGGTTGAGAGACGAGTTTCGTCGCGCCGTAGCGGTGCTTCGGCGACTCGACGCGCAGGTGCTGTTTGTGCTGGTCGCCGTTCCGCTACTGGTGATCGCCCAGCAGAACCTCGGCAGCAGGACGCTATTTCGTGAACACCTCGGTGGTCTGGTGCCGGATTCGTGGCGCGGTCTCGGAGCGTGGGGTTGGTGGTTCGGCATGCAGGGTGTGCTCGGCTTTATTATCCCTGTGGCGGCACTCGCACTGGTCTTCCGCAGAAAGAGAGACGAACTCGGGCTGGGTGCCGGCGACTGGAAGCTGGCCGTCGCCCTCGCAGCCGCCTACCTGCCGATTGTGGCGATCGGCACCTGGTTCCTGTCGGACTCCGTCGAGTTCCAGGCGAAGTATCCTCATTACGGACCCGCTTCGTCGGACTGGGCCGTGTTCATTATTTACGAGGCACTCTTCCTGTTCTACTGGGTGGGATGGGAGTACCTCTGGCGCGGGTTCATGCTCTTCGGCACGGCACACGTCTTTGGAGCGTACGCCATTTTTATTCAGACGATACCATTTGCGCTGCTCCACCTCGACAAGCCGCTGCCCGAAGCCATCCTATCCGTTGTCGGCGGCCTGGCACTCGGTGGGCTCGTGTGGAGATGCCGCTCGTTCTGGATTGCGGTTCCGATCCACGCCGCGCAAATGCTCCTGCTGGACTTCTGGTGTGCCATGCGGTCGCGCACGGGCGTGACCGGGACGGGTTTTGGTGAACTGGTGAAACTGCTCGGTGGCGGCTAGGAGATCACCATCCGTAGAGCACAGTAAGCACGTGTCCGGGTCCGCCGAAACCGGAGTCGAAAGACACCAACGCGTAGTCGAACGCGAACGACCCGTAGCGAAAACCGACTCCACCCGTCAACTGGCGAAACGCGTCGTTCGTAATAACGCCGCCACGAAGAACGAGCACATCGAACACATCGGCACCAACACCCACGTGCAGCTGCGATCGGTTGTCGGGCAAGAGACGGGCTAGGTCGACGGCGAGGCGAAAGTCTACAAGCGGGAACGAGTCCTCCACCGTCAGTATTCGAAACGGTCTGATCTCGATTCCCGCCCGAGCCATGGTCGGCAGTTCGGTTGCCACGGTGTTGAGCTCGTCCATCGATCCGACGTTCTGAATAGAAGCTCCGACGAGCAGTGCTCCCGACACGAAGTCTCCTTGGGCGCCGAAATCGAACGCGTATCCGGCGGCGGTCTCCGAGAAGATCTCTTCGGAGACGTACTTGGCCGTGAGGCCGGCTCGAACAGGACCGATCCGGCGCGCATACGACGCTCCGACCGCAAGAAACTGTGCCTCGAACACACCCTCGGCAGGTCCCGGCCGGCTCCTAAGCTCAATGTCGCCGCTCGAAACGGCGGTCACCGACAGTCCAAGTGCCGAACGCGACCCGGAACGAAATCGCGCCGCGAGCGCGTACGTGCGAACATCTCCGATCCAGATGTGGTGGGAGAT
>JBFHWK010000204.1:0-6309 GCA_041589075.1 Rhodothermales bacterium | reverse complement strand
CCTTCGTAGCCTTTGCTGTGGATGTGGCGGAACACGTTCTTGTAATTGATCTCGCCGGTGGTGGGTTCGTTACGGCCGGGGTTGTCGCCGACCTGGAAATAAGCAATCTCGTCCCAGGCCGCATCGATGTTTGGAATCAGGTTGCCCTCCTGAATCTGCTGGTGATAGAGGTCGTCGAGAATCTTGCATGCCGGACTGGCAACGGCCTTGCAGATCTCGAACGCCTGCGGGATGCGTGTCAGGAAAAGTCCCGGATGATCGCGGAAGTTCAAAGGCTCCAGTACCATCACGAGGCCGAGCGGCTCGAGAATGCCGGAGGCCTGCTTGAGGGATTCGACGACGTTGGCCGTTTGATAGCCCATGTCCAGTCCGAGATCGACGTGGCCCGGCACGACGGTCATCCACGTAGCGTTGACGCGTTTCGCGACATCGACGGAGTCGCGGATATCGGAGAGAAACTCTCGGCGGGCGTCCGCTGACCCGCTTGCGAGGTTGGGCTCGCGCCAGTAGATCTTGTGGGCAACGAAAACGCCCATTCGCAAACCCCGTCGCCCCATCGTTAAAGCCATCTCCTCCTGAAGGCTTTTCGCGCGCCGTTTCATGTCGTTGTCCTCGAACGCGGTGAAGCCCTGATCGGCCATGTAGTTGAGCTGGTCGATCGGATCGTCGCCTGCGTGTGACTTGAACATGCCGATGTGCGGCGCATAATGGAGATTGAAGGGCTTCCGATCGCGAACACGTTGCGCCTGTGCGATCGGTGCTAACTTTCCGGAGGCGATGGCAGCACCGGCGACAGCACCGGTCTTAACGAACTGTCTGCGTTTCATCATCGGTACGAATTAATGTGAACGGGAGATTGTCAGGGTCCGGCCGGGAGGTGCGCAGACGTATTGGCGATCGTGCGGTTCAGTAATGCGACTTCCAAACGGTGTGCGCCGTTGTCCGTGAGTTCAATCAGCCTCGCGCCGCGACCGGGTTTGTCCGCGAGGCGAAGTCCCTTCGAGCCCATCACACTGATCGCTGAGGCGAGTGCGTCGGCCTCGGCTCCGGAAGGTGCAACAACCGTGACCAGCCGGCGAGCCGTGATACCGCGCCCCGTCAAGGGATCGACGAGGTGAGAGTACCGCACGGCGTCGACCTCCAGGAATCGATACCGATCTCCCGATGATGCGACGGCGGCGTTCGAAACGGTGACGTTCTCGCTTACGATGTCGCCAGACTCGCCTACTGTACTCGTCTCCACGCGCCACCCCGGGTTTCCCGGCGGCGGTTCGCCGACGACGATGTCGCCGCCGGCATCAACCAGAACCATGGAAAGGCCTTGAGACCGGAGCGTTTTCAGCATCTCGTCCGCCGCATATCCTTTCGCGATGCCCCCGAGATCGAGCCGCATGTCGGGCGCTGAAAGGTGCACGCACTTTCGGATGGTGTCGACCGATAACTTCTGGTAGCCGACCGACTCGAGCGCGTACTGGAGCGCAGTCTCGTGCGGCAGCTCACCGCGTCGTATGGCGCGCCGCCAAAGGCGGGTCAGGGGCCCGACGGTCACATCGAAACTTCCGCCGGAGAGTTGCGCGAAATGCTGTGCGCGTGACAGCACCGCCAGCAGATCGGGACTTGCGGACGCACACGAGTCACTTCCGGCCAACGACGACAGCCGGTTGAGTTCGCTGTCGGAAATCCAGTCGCTGAGGCGGCCTTCCAGTTCACGGGCGTGTGCGAAGGCCGAAGCGGACGCGCTGTCCGCGACAGAGGCTGAGCTCGCGTAGACCACGATCCGAAACTCGGTACCCATAAGGGACTCTGCGTACTCATAGCGCGTGGAGTTGAGCGACTGTCCGGCGCACGTGGTCACATCCAAGAAGCAATGCAACAGCAACGTAGCCGCAACACCGAGTCCTACGGTCAGATCGTACCCGGCCGGACCACGAGTCCGCCTCGACTTCAGCTGCATCACTAGATCACGGGCGTCATCCCGGGAACGGGCACCGGATACCGGCCCTGCGCATCCGGCAGCACCGGCGGATCGGCGTCGAACGCGTAGCGCTCCGGCATCAGGCTGACGTTCGAGGCGAGGGCCTGGTCCCACTCGACAACGTTTCCCGAGTACGTGGCCATGCGTCCCATGATCGCCGTCATCGTTGCGACGGCGCCGTTCTCCGCGTCCGCGTATTTGTACTCGCCGGCGGTTATGGCTGCAAACAGCTCGTCGTGTTCGACCTGGTACGGATTTGGGTCTTCCTTTCCGCGATGCTTATAAATCGGGTGCCCCCACGTGTCGATGAGCTCGCCGGGTTTGGGCGCGGTCCCGAGCGTTCCCTGAAAAGCCTCGGAGACGCGGTTCATGCAGCCCGGCATATGCCTGCACTGACTGCTGATGTACGTTCCGTCAGCGTACTCGAACTCGACGAAGTGATGATCGAAGATCTGTCCGGTGTCCGGGCCCGTGCGAACCTGTCGTCCGCCCTGTCCCTGCGCGTGGATCGGGTGTCCGTTCTTGACCCAGTTGGCCACGTCGATGTTGTGGATGTGCTGTTCGACAATGTGATCACCGCACAGCCAATTGAAATAGTACCAGTTGCGCATTTGATACTCCATCTCGGTCTGGCCGGGTTGTCGTTCCTTGACCCAGACGCCTTCGCTGTTCCAGTACACGCGGCCGGAGACGATGTCGCCGATCGCACCGTCGTGAATTCGTTGCAGCCATTCGCGATAAACGGCCTGGTAATGCCGCTGCAGACCCACGACCACGTTGAGCTTCTTCGCGCGCGCCTTTTCGGCGGTTGCAAGCACCTGGCGGACGCCGGGCGCGTCGGTGGCTACGGGCTTTTCCATGAAGACGTGCTTGTCGGCGTCGATGGCGGCTTCGAAATGCGACGGGCGAAAGGCGGGTGGTGTCGCGAGCAGAACGACATCCACCAGCGGGATGACACTCTTGTATGCATCGAACCCTACGAACTTGTGCTCCTCGGGCACCTCGATGCCCGCGCGAAAATCAGCGCCTCCCTCGCCAGTCCAATCGCTGTACTCTGGGTTCATCAGGTTCGTGAGGCTTTCGTCAAGCCGGTCGCGGAACGCATCGGCCACTGCGACGAGCTTCACGTTCTGGCCGCTACTGAGAGCCTGCATCGCCGCCCCGGTGCCACGCCCGCCGCAGCCGACCAGCCCGACGCGTATTGCGTCATCCGCACCGTAGTAGGCGTTGGCCGCGAGCGGAAAACGACTCGCCATCAGCGAACCGACGACTGCCGCTGACCCCTTGACGAAATCGCGTCGGGTCACAGCCTTCACATCCTTCTTTGTGTTCATCTCATTTACCTCTCCATTCATGTCAGCTTGACGGCGGCTTGATCGGTTCACTCTCCGAGAACCAGTCGCCAGAATTCTTCCTGCTCCTCGGCGCCGGGCGGCGACACGGGCCTAACGAGCCGAAAACCTACGAAGGGAGAGTCGGTGTTCCACCAGAAGCTCTTGGGAAACTGCGGATCGCGTCGTTTCCAGTTCATGCTGGAGCGAAGTCGCGCCGCACATCGCAGGTCTTCCGGGTCGTCGTCGTAGGCCCCGCCGCGGACCGTGCGCGGGTGCAGGCTGGTCGGCGTGACCCACGGCGACCGGGCGGAGTCGGGAATGCCCGACATCATGTCCGCCGCGTACTGGTCGAGGGTCCACTCTGCCACGTTGCCATGCATATCGTAAAGACCCCACGCGTTTGGAGTCTTTTCGCCCACTCGATGAAAGACCTCGTCACTGTTACCGTAGTGCCACGCGAACTCGTCGAGACGGGTGGTGTCCTCGCCGAATGAATATGCGCGGTCCGATCCGGCACGGCACGCGTATTCCCACTCCGCTTCAGTGGGCAGTCGGTAGAAGTGACCGGTCTTGTCCGAAAGCCACTTCGCATAGTGCAATGCGCCCCACTGTGTCATGCCCGTCGCCGGGAATCCGTGGTTGCCCATGCCGTGCGCCGGGTCTTCATAGGGAGGACTCGGGCGGGCGACCGCGTCCGCATTGAAAGAGCCCGTCGCGCCGGCAGAGCTGTCGCTGTCGAGAGCGGGAAGGCGAAAGACGACAAACTCGTTGTAGGTCACCTCATGCGTTGCCATCCAGAAAGAATCGACGTAGACGTAGCGGCGCGGGCCTTCGTCGGTGTGGCGGCCGTGCTCATCATCAGGGCTGCCCATCAGGAAGCTGCCGCCCGGGATGAGCGCGAGGGCGAAGGTGACGTCGGTGCCTGGGATCGTCACGTCGATCGACTGTGTGGAGATGGCACGGCCATCGGACGATTCGTTATCGGGGGTCGCAGACTGGGAGAGAACGGGCACGGACAAAAGTGTCCACGCGAGAAAGATCGCCATCAATGTGGTCGGTGATGGGATGGCGGAGTTGACGGAAGATTTGCAGCGCGCTGGCAACGACTAAACGGATGAGATTCTCAATCGTCTCCCGTGAATGTAGGCACCGCCGCGTGCGCGTTCATGTTGGGCGAGCGTTGACGGTGGGTTCGTGGGGTGCCGGAGCGAGATTTCATCGCGAAATCTTCCATGGCGCGTGCGGACGTGCAACGAATGTCAGGCCAGCGAACGGATCATTCCCGCGAGGCCGGTGACGAGACTGGCGAGACGCTCGTAGTTCAGCTTGTCGGGTGTGTCGCGATGGCTGTGGTAATGCGCATAGCGGTACGGCGCGGTGTCGGTAATCATTACGGCTGGATATCCGTAACGCCAGAATGAACGGTGGTCACTCCAGCCGACACCCGGCACGTGTGCGAAGGTCGCTACCGACTCGATCGGAAAATTCGTCGCGCTCTTGAACGCGCGGACGAGTTTCTTCAGGGCGCTTCGATACCGCAGCTTTGTCACAAAAGCGATGAAGTTGCCGCGGTCCGGAAAGAACAGTGAAAAGGGCGGTGGGTACCGCTGGCTGCCAGGATCGTCCGAGTAGCAGCCGATGGTCTCCAGGCAGAGCATGACGGCGATTTTGTCGCCGCGGCGACTGGCCTCGCGCGCGTAGACGGCGCTGCCCATCTGGCCGCCCGGGAAGAACGGCGGCTCCTCGTTGACGAACGCGACGAAACGAATCGGCGAGGCGAGGGGTCGTTCGGTGAACATCCGACTCAGCTCGATCAGTGCGGCGATGCCGCTTCCGTTGTCGTTTGCCCCCGGGCTACCGTACACCGAGTCGTAGTGTGCACCGAAGAGGATCATCGGGGCGCGAGGATCTTCGTCGACCGTGACTGAAAGGTTCTCGCAGCGGGTGGCGTGAACTTCGTACGGCTGCCGCGTGACATCCAGCCCCATGTTCTCCCATTGACCGGAGATGTAATCGGCCGACGCGTCGAGCGTGCCGGGAAGAAACACGTTGCGCTCGCCAATCTCCTCGGCGAGGATGCGGACGTGTGTGCGCAAGTTGTTTTCGAGGGAAGACATAAATCAAAACTTGACCCTGGCGGAAGGTACCACGCACGAGGTGCGAAGTGGAAGAGGGACGGCTGCTGGTGTAGGGTCACCGTCGTCCAGCGCGGTTAGGCAGGCGACGACACGACAAACGAACCAGGCACCGCGCCGACAGTTACAGTATAGTGCGATTCAGGAGTGATGTGGACCAGGCGAGGACGATGCGCGGCGTTGTTGCTGCATACGGCGGTCGGCTGATCTCGCGGGGCGCGACGTGGGGCATGTGCATCATGATCGGCGCGGCGGCCCCCGTCGTCGGTCAGGTGTTTCAAGACGCCAAACCAGAACGGCACGCGGAGCGTCGCGTCGTGATGCAGGACGTCGTGGCAAAACGCTCTCGTGCCAGCGCTAACTTCGATGCGCGCTACTATCATCTGCAGATCGACATCGACTTCACGACTAGTCGGATCGCGGGCACGACACGCGTAGCCGGGATCTTCACGTCCGATGCCGCGGAAATGCGGCTCGATCTGCAGTCGAACCTGACGGTCGCTGCCGTGCGTGACAGCAGTGCGTCTAAGCTGGCCTACGAACACGCGGACGACGTTCTCACCATCTCACTCGGTGAGACGGTACCGGCGGGGGCGCACCTGGACATCGAGATCGAGTACGGCGGCCAACCGTCGGCGACCGGCTTCGGCGCGTTTTCGTTTTCGACGCGTGACGGGCCCGTTGCTTGGACACTGTCGGAGCCGTACGGCGCGCGCGCGTGGTGGCCCGGCAAAGACCATCCGTCAGACAAAGTGGACTCGGCGCGCGTGACGGTCACTGTACCGGTGGGTCTGCGTGTCGGATCCAACGGTGTACTTGCGTCCGTAACCGAGAGCGGCGGCACGGTGACGTACGACTGGATCGT
>JBFHWK010000203.1:0-6316 GCA_041589075.1 Rhodothermales bacterium | reverse complement strand
GGCAAGAACTCTTCGGCCGACAGCTCCGGAAATGTGAGCATCAGATTGGGGATGTCACCCTTCGGGTCGATCACGATCGCCGGAATGCCGTCCATCATGGCCTCTTCGAGGAGCGAGACGCACAGGCCGGTCTTCCCCGAGCCGGTCATCCCGACGCAGACGGCGTGCGTCGTCAGATCTTTCGAATCGTACAGGACGAGGTCGTCGACCATCTCGCCCTTCTCCAGATCGTACTCGCGCCCGAGGTAGAACTCTCCCAGTTTCTCGTACGTCTCTACCTTGATGTCCATGCTTCCGTGTGTTCTTTGCGCGCGCCCGGGTGCCGGCGGCACTGCGTTTCAGTTGGCGATCGCGACGGTTCCGAAGTTGTGCACCGCTACAAGCCGAGTGCCTTCGCGACAGCGGCGCGAGACCGCAATTCTATTTCTCGAAGATACACAGACATCCCCGGAAATGAAGGTTGCGCTGGAGGCTCTCAGTCGGCTACGGCGGCGCGAAGGCGGTCGCGGACTTCCGGTGAGAGGTCTGTCCAGTGAATGTCGCGCAGCGCGCCTTCGATAGCGTAGAGAAGATTGATACTTGGCGCGAAGTCGTGCTGCTGGACGAGTTTGAACGCGACCACGGCGCCGACACGCTCGAGGTCATCCCGTGTGAAGACGCCTACGGCGTTCAGCCATGCCTCGGACTTTGGCCCGAGATTGCGACTGCAAGCTATCTCGGAGATCGGCATGCGTGTCAGTCACCGGGAAACGGCTGCTTCTCCCACGTCCATTGCAACTTGCGGTCCGTGTCACCTTCACGGCCCGATGCGGCGGCCTGTAGTCGCCCTTGATCGTCAAGGCGATACTCGATGCGCTGCGGGAAGTCGTGGTCCGGATTCTCAAATAAGACACGGCGCGACTCGATCAGCCTGGCAGGAAAACGCGTCGGTGTTCGGCCCATCGGACTTGCCACGTACACAAGCGTGTCGCCGGTAGCCTCAATGCGCAGGTACTCGAAGAACGAACGACCTGACGGGAGAACGTCCCGATGCAAGCCCACCATGAGGCCACCGGCAGGCGGCAGCCAGATTTCCTCAATGTGCGTTCCATTGTGTTCGCCGACCCAGTAGCCGGCCATCCATGAAACCGCATCGAGCGATACTTGGGAAGACGACGCGTTCATCGTCGTCTCCTCCCCGTTTACAGAACAGCCGGTAATCAGGACGACCAAGATCAGCAGTCCCGCGAGTCTCTTCCCGTGTGCTGGTGCACGAGTCTGATGAACGCCAACGAACATGATCCTCACGGTTCGTCTCTTTTACCGTTGACGCGGATCCCGCGCTCCAAGCGCCAACGTTGCCATGGGCCTGGATCACGGGCGACCGG
This sequence comes from Rhodothermales bacterium, assembly GCA_041589075.1. GTDB lineage: Bacteria > Bacteroidota > Rhodothermia > Rhodothermales > JABDKH01 > JBFHWK01. Next base: position 4,949 of record JBFHWK010000203.1, on the reverse strand, counting down.
ATAGAGGACTATACAAAAATCCGTTGCACGTAGCCACGGAACGAAGATCCCTGTTTCGGCCATGGTCGAATGGTCCAATTTGCCTTTTTCGACCGAATTTTGTTAATAGGCGGTTCGATTCGACCAAAGTAGATCCGCACTTCACCTCAAAACGGTTGTCCGGTCGTCTAGACCAACGACTCGATTAGACTCAGAAGTATGTTTGCGCGGTCCGGCGTTCGTTAGAGCGTCGCGTACTGAGATGCAGCGAATCTTCGCATATCCGCTCGTTGCACGGCTCGCGTGCAGAGGCGAGAGACCGAGTTGCGCGTGTATCTGATCGACCGGTCCATAGCGAACGTTGCCTTAGGGCGATCCAGAACCCAGTCCACTCAAACCTGGCGATGCCATGTACCTACAGATACAACTCAGACTGAGCGTCTTGCTGTTGGGGTTAGTGCTGACGGCCTCTGCGGTTAGCGCACAAACCATCAACGGCGTTGTGACCGATGCTTCCACGGGCGAGCCCCTGGCCGGGGTAAACGTCACCGTAGGAGGCACACTTCTCGGGACGGTTACCGGGGTCGACGGTTCGTATTCGCTCGATGTCCTGGGGGGCGAATCGTTGGTGTTTTCATTTATCGGATTTCTGTCGAAGGAAATCGCCGTCTCGGAGGGTACGACCCGGATCGATGTCACGCTGGAGGAAGACGTACTGGGTCTGGAGGAGATCGTCGTCACGGGAATCGGCACGAGTGTAAAGAGGACCAACCTCGCCAACTCGGTCGGGACGATTTCCGCGAGCGAGCTCGTGCCGGCCCCGGCCCAGACGCTCGAGCGAGCGCTCAGCGGAAAGGTGGCGGGCCTCAGTATCAGCCAGAACACGGGCGCGCCGGGCGGCGGCATCCATGTGAATATCCGTGGTACGTCCACGCTGATCGGGTCGACGCAGCCGCTGTATGTGGTCGACGGTGTGATCGTTGACAACTCTTCCATCCAGTCGGGCATGGACATCGTGACCGCTGCTACGGGTGCTGGCAGCCCCCGGCCGCAGGGGCAGCCGAGCAGTCGCGTCGCGGATCTGAATCCAAACGACATCGAGACCATCGAGGTGCTGAAGGGCGCCAGTGCGGCGGCGATCTACGGCTCAAAAGCCTCCAATGGCGTGGTCATCATTACCACAAAGCAGGGCAGGCCCGGAAGTACGCGGATCGACATCACGCAACGCGTTGGTTTTCAGTCGATTCTCAAGGAGCTCGGGCTTCGTGAGTTCACCCCGGAAACGGCAGAGGCCCGGCAGACTGGTGGAGCCGCGCTGCTCTCGCAAAACGGAAACATCGACTACGAGAGCCTGCTCTACGGCAGAAAAGGATTCCTCAGCGAAACATCCTTCAGCGCGTCAGGCGGTGACAGAAACACACGCTACTTCGTGGGTGGACTCGTGCAAACGGAAGACGGCATCGTTGAAAACACCGGCTACGATAAGTACTCGGGAAAGGTCAACGTGAGCCAGAAACTCGGTACCCGACTCGGCCTTGACGTTTACACGACGTTCGTTCGCTCATCGTCCGACCGGAGCATCACGGGCAACGAAAACCAGGGATCGACGACACTCGGGTTCGCATCCGTCTTCACTCCGAGATTTGTCGACATCCGGCAAAACCCGGATGGAACGTTTCCGGACGGTCCAGCCGGCTCGAACCCGCTACACACTATCCAGGTGCTTCGAAATAACGAGGTGACGAACCGCGGGCTAGGATCGGCGAGGCTCACCCTAGGCGTAATCCGCGAGCGTAATCAGACGCTCGACTTGATCGTTCAAGGTGGTGCCGACGTTTATTCGACACAGCACAGGGTTGTCTCTCCGCCGGAGCTTCAATTCGAGCGTGCGAAAGACTCTGCGGTTCGCGGCATCTCGATCGCGGGCGAGACGACGAGCTTGCAGACCAGCCTGAACCTCAACGCGGTCCACCGCTACAGTACCGGCAACGGCATAACATTCAATACGTCGGGAGGCTACCAGTACGAGACACGCGACTGGGACAACGTCCTCGTACTGGCGCAGGGCCTTACCGTCACACAGGAGAACGTGGATCAGGCTTCCAGTCTGACAGGGCTGCAGACTCGAGAGATCCAGCGCGAGCGCGGGTTCTTCCTGCAGGAGGAGGTTGAAATACAGGATCAGTTCTACGTGACAGCCGGGTTCCGCGCAGACGCCAGCAGCCTTATCGGCGACACCGGCAAGTACTATTTCTACCCGAAGGCAGCCGGCTCGTGGCGCCTGTCACAGTCGGACTTCTGGAGCGGTTTGGCTAATAGCATCAACGAGTTCAAGATCCGCGTGGCGTTCGGCATGACGGGAAATCTTCCACCGCCAAATGCGAAGTTTACTTCGCTTCAGGCCGAGAACATTGAAGGTCTAGGGGGCGTGCTGATTCCTACTGAGAAGGGAAATCCTGATATCGAGCCCGAGCGAACGCAGGAGGTCGAGTTTGGTATCGACGCCGCCTTCGCCAATAACCGCGCGACGCTCGAGGCCACGTACTACCGCCAGAACATCTCGGACCTAATCCTTCTCAACCAGCTCCCTTCATCGTCGGGCTTCACGGATCAGTTCATCAACGCAGGAGACATGCGAACCGAAGGGCTGGAGATTGCTGTCGGTATCACGCCGGTGCGAAAGGAAAAGGTCGACTGGACCTCGCGGTTCAACTTCTTCACGACGAAGTCGGAGATTACGGATCTCGTCGTCGACCCCTTCGAGATCGGGGGCTTTGCGCTGAGCCTCGGACAGTTCAAGATTGCCGAAGGCGTCTCGCCGAACACGATCGTGGGCCTCAACGAGGACGGCGAGGAGACGGTTTACGGCAACGAGATGCCCAATTTCACGCTCGGATGGAACAACGCTATTCGACTGGGTAATGTCGACATCAATTTCCTGTGGGATTGGAAGCAAGGTGGCGAGGTTGTCGATCTCGGGTTGTTTCTTTCCGATCTGGGCGGAACAAGTGGTGACCTCGACACCGAGGAGGGTAAGGAACGCTTGAGTCGCACCGACACGGGTCGCTACGTCAGGGACGGTACGTACCTGAAGCTTCGCGAGGCCGGCGTACGGTACTCGGTCGATCGGGCGACGGTGCAGCGCTGGTTCGGCAATCGTGTTTCGAGCCTCAGCTTTGGCGTTTCCGGTCGCAACCTCGTGATGATCACCGACTACTCGGGCTATGATCCCGAAGTCAGTCAGTTCGGCAATCTCGCCGTCGGGCGGGCCATCGACGTGATCCCCTTTCCATCTGCCAGAAGCTTCTACTTCACGGTCTCGGTCGGTCTGCAGTAGCCGCCGCAACCGAGAAACCGGAAGTCGAAAACCCTGGAGGAAATGAAAATGAAAATGAAGAATAGTAAGTCGCGTTGGACGAAGGGACATCTCGCCGCCGTGCTCGTTGTGGTCGCCCTGCTGTGGGCCGGATGCGATTCGCTCGAAATCACGGACCCCAATGCCCCCAATGCCGATGACGTAACGATCCAGAGTCTTGCCTCGGGAACGGAGGGCGCTCTTCGGGTCAACATCTCAAACTACCTGCAGGTGGTGGGCATCTTCGGACGCGAGGCGTATTACTTCGAGCCGGCCGACCCCCGCTACACCGGAGAGCTGTTCGAAGGTCCACTGGATCCGGGCGGATTCCTGCTCGAGAATCCCTGGGAAGGTAGGTATGCTGCCATTCAGAACGCTTTGATCCTGCAGGCGCGGAGCGCAGAGCTGGACGCAGCGGGACGGGCCGGCGTGGACGGCTTCGTGAACACAGTGGTCGCCTATCAACTTCTCTTGATGCTTAACTACCTGGACGAGGAAGGCATCAAGATCGAGTTCAACACCGACGTCAATACGCCGTTCGCCAGCAAGCAGGAGGCGTTCGCGGAGATCAACCGCCGCCTCGACGAGGGCTTGTCGAGTCTCAACAGTGCTGGCAGTTCGTTCCCGTTCCAGTTGTCGAGCGGGTTCGCCGGATTCGATACGCCGTCGACGTTTGCGCGGTTCAATCGCGCTTTGCGGGCGCGCGCGGCGATCTATGCCGGGGACTTCGGGGGGGCGCTCACGGCACTTCAATCGTCGTTCCTGAACCCGGGCGGCGATCCCAATGCCGGCGTCTATCACGCGTACGCGACCGGTACGGGAGACAGGCTGAATCCGATCTTCGAAGTACCGACAGCCTCGTTCGTGAAGCTACGCGCACATCGCGACATGCGGGCACAGGCCGAGCCGGGCGACCAACGTTTCGCGTCGAAGATTCTGGATCGGTCGGCGGATCTGGATCCGAGTCCGGGTTCCGCGAACGGGTTGCAAAGCTCCCTCGTCGTAACGGTGTCGAGAAGCTCGACCGACCCGTTCCCGATCATTCGGAACGAGGAGCTGCTTCTGATCAGAGCGGAAGCTCACATCGGCCAGAATAATCTCTCCTTAGCAGAGGCAGACATCAATCAGGTGCGGGCGTGGGCCGGCCTCGGTCAGGTGACGTTGACGTCGGCGAATGCCATCGATCAACTTCTTCACGAGCGCCAGTACTCGCTCTTCATGGAGGGACACCGGTGGATCGACGTACGGCGTTACGGACGGTTGCTGACGCTTCCGCGGGACATGATCGGTGAGACCGGCAGCATGACTCCGGGGCTCATCTGTTTCCGAATGCCGAGGCCGATCGACGAGGTGCCGGCGGGCCAGGGTTCCAACGTAGCGTCGCTGTGCCAGTGACGGTCCTGTAAGAGACCGGATCTCAGATCAGTCCGTTGCGCCCGGTCATATCCGCATAATAACAGATCGGGCGCGGGTGGGCTTGGTTCACAACAAAAGGGGTTGTCGCCGCAAGGGGGCAACCCTTTCTTATGTTACTCGTGAAGCGAACCCGCGCATATCAAGTGCATTGTGGCCGAGGCGTGAGCGCCGCAGTGACGGCATTCCTCTTACTCGCTTG
>JBFHWK010000202.1:0-6329 GCA_041589075.1 Rhodothermales bacterium | reverse complement strand
GCGCACCGCGTTGCCCGTTACCCGCTTCGACAACACCTGCGTAATCGCCGCCGTCAACGTCGTCTTTCCATGATCCACGTGCCCAATCGTGCCCACGTTCACGTGAGGCTTCGTACGCTGAAACGTCTCCTTCGCCATGACTTTCTCTTATTCCGTTGGTGGAAACTCTATGTCTTTACGACGGGCCGCCAGCGGCCGCCGCCGGTCGCGCACACATCGCGCGTTACCGTTTGGAGCCGCCTATCGGATTTGAACCGATGACCCCTTCCTTACCATGGAAGTGCTCTACCACTGAGCTAAGGCGGCCGGTCAATGCCGACAACGACCCTCCGGGCGTGGGCGATGTTCGCTTTGTGCGCGGCAGTCTGAAGTCTGCAGTCAAGAGCGGGAGACGGGATTCGAACCCGCGACCCTCAGCTTGGAAGGCTGATGCTCTACCATCTGAGCTACTCCCGCTTCGTATGTCAAATTCGCTCGGGACTGTGGGCAGGGAAGGATTCGAACCTCCGTACCCGTACGGGACCAGATTTACAGTCTGGCGCCTTTAACCACTCGGCCACCTGCCCGACTCCTGAACGGAAGCTCATACCCGCGAGGGCAGCGGAGCTGGCGGAGGGACTCGAACCCCCAACCTGCTCATTACAAGTGAGCTGCTCTACCAGTTGAGCTACGCCAGCAGCCTCGAAACGTGCGATACGTCCAAGCATGTGAAGGTACTAATCGGCTTCTACGCGTGTCAACTAAGGGTTTTTATGATTCAGTGAAGTATCAGACGTCCACGACGTCACCCGTCTCCGGCTCCGCCTCATCCCGGTCCCGGTTCATGTTCCACGCGTACCGAACCACCTGGAGCAGCACAAACGCTACGATTAGAACCAGTATCACCTGGCCGTAGTTTCGGATCCAGTCGCTGACCACGGGCCAGTTCTCTCCCACCTTGAATCCGAGGTACGCAATCAGTGCCGTCCAGACGAGTGAGCTCACCGTGGCCAGTGTCAACGTCCGCCACGCGTCCATGTGGGCCATCCCAACCGTCAGCGAAATGACCGATCTGAGACCACTGAGAAAACGGTTGGCCGCTACCACACCATACCCCCACCGGCGGAGCCAGTCACGTGCACGACGGACGCGCCTCTTGGGGACCCACTTGAGCCGCTCGGGGTCCATCACGGCCTCTCCGATCATACTGCCGAACGCATACATCGTCATGAACCCGAGCGCACCCCCCACTGTCGAGAGCAATACCACGAGGCCGAAGCTGAGAGTACCCGTCCCTGCCAGATAGCCCCCTAGAACAACGATCATGTCACCGGGAACGGGCGGCACCACGTTCTCTCCGTACGCGATGACCAGGATCGAGAGATACACCCAACCCGGCGCGAGGGTCTGAATCCAATCGAGGGTCTCGACGAAAAAGTCACCCATCCTGCCCTGGGACCTCCTGTATCAGACAGACGGCGTGTGCGGCCACGCCCTCCTCCCGACCGACGAATCCCATGCCCTCCGACGTCGTTGCCTTGACGCTTACGCGATCCCCCTCGAGGTCGAGTAGTCCGGCAATACGTGCTTTCATCTCGGTGGTTCGCTTGCCGAGTCTGGGGCGTTCGAGAACGATGGTGGCGTCGACGTTGCAGATTTGAAATCCGGCTTTGTTGACAAGCTTCGCGGTTCTCTGGAGAAGCTCGGTGCTGTCGACACCCTCGTAGGACGGATCCGTGTCAGGAAAGTGCCTCCCGATGTCGCCGAGGGCGGCCGCTCCAAGGAGAGCATCGCAGATGGCGTGGAGCAGGACATCGGCATCGGAGTGGCCGCTCAGGCCGCGCTCGTGTGGAATCTCGATGCCGCCGAGTATGAGCAGGCGGCCGTCGGCGAAGCGGTGTGTGTCGTAACCGTACCCGATCCTCATCTTACGATCGCATTCAAGCGCTGTGGTCTCTTTTCCAGGCGGGCCACAGTATACGCGCCAGTTCCCAATCGTCAGATGTGGTGACCTTGAAATTGAGGGGGCTGCCGTCAATCAGGTGGACCTGCGCGCCCGCGTCCACGACAAGTGACACGTCGTCGGTCGCGTGTCGTCGGTTGGCCCACGCTGACCGATGGGCCTCGACGATGAGTTCGCGACGAAAGCCCTGCGGTGTCTGCATGCCCACGAGGTCTTCGCGGGACACCGTTTCACCCAACCGCGATCCTTCCCGGCGGCGCAGCGTGTCGACAACGGGAACGGCCAAGGCGGCGGCTCCGTGGGCTCTCGCGGCGTCGGCTACGGCCCGGATGGCCGGGGTTTCGATGAACGGGCGGACAGCATCGTGGACGAGTACAATCTCGACATGAGTGGGCAATGCCTCGAGAGCGAGGCGCACCGACTCCTGACGTGTAGATCCACCCTCGACCGCTACGATGTCGGCCGGCAGTTCAGAGAGCTCTCGGGCTGCTCGCGTGGTCTCCGAAGCCGGCACTGCTACCACGATGCAGCCTATTTCCGGGAGTGACGCGAAGGACGCTGCGCTCCGGTAGAGCAGCGTCTTGCCGTCCAGCAGCTTGAACTGCTTGCGCCGGCCTCCCATTCTCTTGCCTTCGCCGGCTGCCGGAATCACGACTCCGACATCCCCTTCCGCTCGTGCTGCGTTGTCGTGCATCGGTCAGCCTCCAGATCAAGCGATGCCCGGGGCGCCGCGTAAACTATACGATGAACATCGCGTCGCCGAAGGAAAAGAGGCGATACTTCTTCTTCATGGCCTCCTTATAGGCCGCCATCAGGAAGTCGTAGCCGGCAAACGCAGACACCAGCATCAACAGGGTACTTCGCGGCCGGTGGAAGTTCGTAATCAGCCGCTCGGTAATATGGAAGTCGTACGTGGGATAGATGAACTTGTCGGTCCAGCCGATGTTGGGCTTCAGCATGTAAGAGGCTGACAGACTGGATTCGACGGCGCGGACTACCGTCGTACCCACAGCCGTCACCCGCCGATCCGGAGACTGCAACGCCTCATTGACAATGTCGGCGGCCTCCGGCGTCACGTGATAGAACTCGGAGTCCATCCGGTGTTTGGTCAGGTCTTCGACTTCGACCGGCCGAAAGGTGCCGAGGCCAACGTGCAGCGTCACCGGGACGACCTGGACGCCCTTCTTCTCGAGCTTCTTTAAGAGGCTCGGCGTGAAGTGCAAGCCTGCGGTTGGCGCGGCTACGGCGCCACGCTCATCCGCGAAGAGTGTCTGATAACGTTCCTTATCGGCAGGCTCCACTTTGCGCTTGATGTAGGGCGGGATTGGCGTTTCACCGATCTCGTCAATCTTCTGGTACAGCTCTTCGCCATCGCCTTCAAACACGAAACGGATAGTACGACCCCGCGAGGTCGTATTGTCGATCACTTCCGCAACGAGGCCGTTTTCGAAATAGAGCTTGTTACCGATCCGAATCTTACGAGCCGGGTCTACGATAACATCCCACAGTCTGCTCTCAGCGTTGAGCTCACGAAGCAGAAATACTTCAATTCGCGCCCCGGTCTTTTCTTTGTTGCCGTACAGGCGGGCGGGAAACACCTTCGTGTTATTGACGATGAGCACATCGCCCTTACTGAAGTAGTCGACGATGTCGCTGAACTTCTTGTGCTCGATCGTCTCTTTCTGTCTGTCGAGTACCATCAGGCGCGACGAATCGCGCGGGTCTGCCGGGTACTTCGCCACCAACCGTGACGGAAAATCGTAGACGAAGTTCGACAGCTTCAGTGACGCCATAAAGGTTTATGCCTGGACGGAATCAGGGGAACGGACGTGACCCACGTATCCACTGGATGCGAGGTTGAGGGGCCTCATCACGCGAAGAACGCGGGAGATCCGAATTCGGCGCTGTCTCCTCGGCGAGTCGATGGTTGTGGAAGGGCAGACACTTGACAGCGCGTTAAGATAAGCTCATGACGGGCCCCGAGCCAAATTCTGCATAATATCTTGGACGTTGGTGTCACCCGGGCCGTGAGATCGTGGGGTCCGCGACGTGGCAAGCATAGTCTGTCGTGGCAAGAAGAGGTCGCACCGGCTGACGCGCTGCGAACCGTCCAGAGCGGATGGGCTGGATTCGCGCTCAGGCCGTGCGCGTGCCCACGCAGCACTCCAGCGAGCTTCGCAGGACGCTCGCGAATCTTGGCGACTGAGACTCAGCTTTTGCTGTCGAGCACCTGTTTCACACGCCGCACCACGTAACTGGCCGTAATGCCGAACTCGGCGTAGAGTTCTTGCCACGGAGCCGACGCTCCAAACCGGTCGATTCCGATCGACGCGCCGTGATCACCCACGTACTTCTGCCAACCCTGCGTGATGCCGGCCTCCACGGACACGCGCGGCACATTCGGTATCAAAACGCGATCTCGATACTGGGCGTCCTGATTGTCGAACAACTCCCACGAGGGCATGCTTACGACACTGGTCGCAATGCCTTCCTCTTCCAGAGCAGCCGCGGCTTCCAGCGCGAGTTGGAGTTCACTGCCCGTTCCAATCAACGTCACGTCCGGAGTGCGACCCGACGATCGAACGACATAAGCTCCTCGGGTCACACCCTCCCGCACATCCGCCTCAGTCTCTAGGGTCGGTACACCCTGGCGTGTAAGCACGAGGGCTACCGGCCCATCGACGTTTGTCACGGCCGCGATCCAGGCCTCCCGCGTCTCACGTGCATCCGCCGGACGGACAACGGTAAGCCCGGGGATCGCCCGAAGCGCCATCAGGTGTTCCACGGGCTGATGCGTCGGCCCATCTTCTCCAAGTCCGATCGAATCGTGCGTGAACACGTAGATGACCGGCGTTCCCATGAGTGCCGCGAGACGAACCGCGGGCCTCATGTAGTCGCTGAACACGAGAAACGTACCGCAGTAGGGTCGCAGTCCCCCATGCAGCGCGATCCCGTTGCAGATCGACGCCATCCCATGCTCGCGCACACCGAAATAGAAGTATGCGCCGGCGGGATTATCCGACTGAAATCCTTCCCGGCCCGAGACGGACGTCTTGTTCGAACCGGTCAGATCGGCCGAGCCGCCGATTAGTTGGCCGAGCCGTTGTCCGAGAGCGTCCAGGACCTTGCCACTCGATGCGCGGGTGGCCATCGAGGGGCCGTCCTCGAACTCAGGAAGCCCCTCGTCCCATCCCGGGGGAAGCTCTCCTGCGATCCACTGCTGAAGTAGAGCGGCCTCCTGCGGATGTTGCTCCGAATAGGAGGCAAGAAGTTGCTTCCACTCCTCCTCCAACTCACGACCTCTGACACGCGCCTCGCCCATGTGCTCGCGGACCTGCGGAGGCACGAAGAAGGTCTCCTCTTCCTCCCATCCCAGATTCCGCTTCGTCAGAATCACCTCGTCTTCGCCAAGCGGTGATCCATGCACCTCGGCAGTATTCTGAAGATTCGGGCTGCCGAACCCGATCACGGTGCGCACGACGATCAGTGACGGACGGCTCTCCTCATCGCGAGCCCGCTGAATCGCAGCCGAAATTTCGTCGAGATCGTTTCCGTCGTCTACATGTTGGACGTGCCAGCCATACGCCTCGAACCGACGCCCGACATCCTCGGTGAACGAGAGGTCTGTCGAGCCGTCGATAGAGATCTCGTTGTCATCATAGAGGTACGTCAATTTGCCGAGACCGAGGTGGCCTGCCAGTGATGCCGCTTCGTGCGAGACTCCCTCCATCAGATCACCGTCGGACACGATGCCGTACGTGTGATGGTTCACGATCTGGAAGCCGGGCCGGTTGAAGAGTGCGGCGAGGTGTTTCTCCGCGATGGCCATTCCGATGCCGTTTGCAAATCCCTGGCCGAGCGGACCCGTGGTTGTCTCGACGCCGGGTGTGAGGATGTTCTCCGGGTGTCCGGGCGTTCGACTATGCAGTTGCCGAAAGCGCTTCAGTTCCTCCATCGGGAGGTCGTAGCCGGTCAGATGCAGCAGCGAATACAGCAGCATGGATCCGTGCCCGGCCGACAACACGAATCGGTCTCGGTCAAACCAGCCGGGATTGGCCGGGTTATGACGCAGGAACTTCGTCCAGAGAGCGTACGCCATCGGCGCCGCGCCCATGGGCATTCCCGGATGGCCGCTGTTCGCCTTCTGCACCGCATCGACGGCGAGAAACCGAATCGTGTTTATTGATAGTTGGGCTAGAGCGATGTCTGTCCTGGAGGCCGTGGCGATTGTCAACGTAACGGAGAGGTTTGCTTGGTGGGACGGGCAGGACCGGCGGCATTGCCCATGGTGCCTACCGACCCGTGCGAAATATAATCCGCCACCGCTGCCTGACACCACCGCTTCACGGCAATCTCGCTTTTCGATCAATGAGGCTTAGGCGGCGGC
>JBFHWK010000201.1:0-6343 GCA_041589075.1 Rhodothermales bacterium | reverse complement strand
CCGACCGGCATGACGATGACATGCTTCCCGAGCTGCGCCAGCGCGTTGGCGAGCACGTGATACACCCGGTTGCCGGTAAGGATCACGATTGTAGTTTCGTCGCTCTCGGATCCGACCAGACGCCCGACCTCGAAGTTGAGGATGTTCTCGGAGGCGTTGGTCTGGATCGTAGACGGGGTGAACCTCGGCTCGATACCATTGTGCGCCAGCTCACGTTGTATGTGACCCGCGTGATCTCCGAGTAGCGAGAAGTCTGCGTAAGCGTGACAGAGACCAATTTCACAGCCAAAGTCTCGCGCCACGTGTCGCTGCAGCTCGGCAACCATCTCGAGAATCACTTCATCCGGATAGGTGCGTTTGCCGACGCGCCCTTCGACAGCTTCGAACAGACTGTTGTAGTCAATGAACATTGCTGCCTTATTCAGACGATCCGAAGACGGGTGTCTTGTGGTGCGCATCTTACTGTTTGGGTATTGTAGGAGCTTTGCTTGCTAAAGCTCCAGGATGGTAAGGTTGTGGTTCGTGTATATGCATATGTCGGCGGATATTGTAAGTGCTTTCTCGACAATGTCAAAAGCAGACAGGTTCGATTCGACACTCATCAGCGCCCGCGCAGCCGCAAGCGCGTAGGGACCACCGGATCCAATCGCAACGATCGGATCGTCCGGCTCGATAACGTCGCCCGTGCCACTGATAAGAAGCATGCGATCAGCGGATGCAACCGCCAGCAGCGCTTCAAGCCTTCGCAGGTACCGGTCGGTTCGCCAATCTTTCGCCAGCTCTACAGCTGCACGCGTCACGTTACCGCCATACTGCTGTAACTTCTCCTCGAAACGCTCGAAGAGCGTGAACGCGTCCGCGGTGGCACCGGCAAAACCCGCGAGCAACTTCCCGTCGTAAAGCGACCGCACCTTTTGTGCTTTGTGCTTCATCACGGTATTCCCAATTGTGGCTTGACCGTCAGAGCCAAGCACGACGCGTCCGTTACGACGGACTCCTAGAACGGTCGTGGCGTGAACAACGGGACGAACCACGTTCATCAAACGCTGAGTGAGACCGAAAGGGCAGCTAGTGCCGGTCTCAGGGAGATTGCTGAAAGAATAACAATAAAGGGGTGGTGGCTCGGCCGCTTCGGCGAACGGACAGAAAGCGTCCATAACCAAAACCACGCGTCCATAACCATTGGATTAAACTACAAAAGCATGTAAAAGTTTGTACAGCTTTGGACGATTTTTCTCAATTCCTGAAAGCGCTGCCATTCCGCGGCTAAAGCCGTGTCAACCCCGATACAATGGCATCCTGCGCTGCCCGCACGCTGTCCGTTGGTACCGAGTAATTATTAGACATCAGGCTAAAAACCAACTGACGTCCTGAATTGGTAGATACGTAACCACTCAGACTACTGATGGCCGTCATTGTGCCCGTCTTGGCAAATACGCGACCACGCGCAGGAGAAGAGGCAGGATAGCGGCCCTTTAAAGTTCCGTCGACGCCTCCAACCGGCAATGAAGTGAAAAACGCATCGCGGATAGCTTGGTCAGGATGTTCAGACATATAGGTCAGCAGTTGTGCCGTTCCGGAAGCAGACACGAGATCGTACCGAGAGAGCCCGGATCCGTCAACCAGCGTGAGTCGTGTCGTATCTGCTCCCGCTCGGGCAACCGTCTCCTTGACGGCCTGTAGTCCGAGTCGCGTTTCGCTGCGACGTGCAGAGCCGTGGTCCGCTCGAGCAACGCCGATCGCACGCAACAGGAGTTCCGAATCCAGATTCTCACTGTCCTTGTTGACCTGACGAACGACTTCCGATAGAGGAGGGGACGTGTGTGAGGCAAGCCGTCGCATCGCGGGGTCGGAATAGTCCGCCTTGCGAAGAACAGAAGCCACCGCACGAGGATCTCCCACAACGAAGATACCTCGGCGTCGAAGCACTTCCGTCAAGAGGTGCGCGAAATAACCGGCGGGTTCATTTATTGTGATCCGGCGATTTGCATAAGCTGTGTCCATCGGGACCGAAGACAAGACCAGAATATCATTCGTCCCGCGTCTCCTGGTCACACGGTTGTGGCCGACACTGTCTGCCGCTAACGTCATCGACTCGTTGACTACGGTCACATAGGATGTGGCGAACGGCTCCCATGTCACCCTGGCATTGTCGCCAACTACTGTCGGCGAAGTCGAGATCCGGACACAATTGTCGTGAATCGATAGTGCACTAATCTGAGCGGAATCGTAACTGTCCTCGTCATCCCACATCCAACCCGACCCCAGCGGTGGGTCAAGAAAAAGTCCGTCGTCACCAATAACGTCACCGAGGACAACACGAATACCCGCTTTCGCGAGGGAGTCTGCCCATGCGTGTAGCGGGGAAAGCGGCTCGTCCATGTAGCGCTCGGAGATCGTGGGATCGCCCGAACCCCTAACGAACAGATCACCGACCAGAGTATCTCCGAGGATCTCGCCGGACGCATACAGGACTGTCTCGAACTTGTAGTCGGGGCCGAGGTGCTCCAACGCAGCCGCCGTCGTATAGAGCTTGACGTTCGAAGCGGGCACGAGGTTCTTGTTGGCGTTTCGTGTATAAATCACGCTCCCGGATTCCGGGTCGACAACATGAGCAGACCACCAGGTGTCGAAAAACGTCGGTGCGAACAGCACGGAATCGATCGTGGATTTGATCGAGCGGAGTTCGTCGCGAGAGAAAGGAGACGTCGTCGGAGCTGTAGTTGCGCACCCGCCCAGCAAGACACCGAGTGTAAGGAGTGCCGTTACGCAGGAGACGGAACGTGCAATCACGCTATCGGATTTCTTGCGCTTCCAACCGGATACGCTCGAGATCCGGCTTGTCAAGCAGAACAAATACATGTTCGGTCTTGTCGAGGTTTGCAAGCGGCTCGACGTATATGACGAGTTCAATTCGACCCGGGCGGACAACTACGGAGTCGACCCGACCAATAGGATAGCCTTTGGGGAAGACCTGACTGAAGCCGCTTGCAACCACGAGCTGCCCTTTCCCGACCAGCTCGGTTTTCACGATATGGTCCATTACCAAGCGGTTCCGACGGACGCCATCCCAGCGGACAATACCGGCTGCCTCACTCGGCTGCACCTTTCCAGGGATTCGAATATCGGTGTTCAGATACGGCATGACGCGAGCGTACCGGCCGCTCACCAGGACTACCTTGCCTATGATTCCGTAGTTATCCACCACAGCCATGCCGACGTCGACACCGTCACGGATGCCTACGTTGAGAGTGAGCAGGTTTCGCTGTCGCGTCAGGTCCTTAGAGACAATTTGGGCCGCAACGGATGGGGCAAACAGTGTGTCTCGAAGGCCGATCAGGCGGCGCAGCCGCTCGTTTTCGATCGCCGCCTCGCGCGATCGAGCGACTTGGCTGGATAGGAGGATGTTGTCGGATCGGAGCCTGGAGTTTTCGTCCACCGCGCGCACGTAGTCGCCTATCCACGCGAGCTTGGCCTCCATGCCGGCGGAAAACTCGAGCGACTGCGCCCGAAGGCCCCGCACAGCAGGCTCGTTCTTCGCCAGCAGCAATAGTCCAGCCAGGAATAGCAAGCCCACGAGGATGACCCAGTCACCGATGCGGTCCCAGAGCTTGATCATGTTTTGGCGGCGCCAAACTGGTTGTTCTACGAGAGAACGCGGCTATGCTTCTCCAGGTCCTCGAGGACCGCTCCCGTGCCGCGTACCACCGCGGTCAGAGGGTCCTCGGCTACGTAGACGGGCAGGTCGACACGCGTCCGAATAAGCGTGTCCAGTCCCTTGAGCAGGGCGCCGCCCCCGGTCAGCATGATCCCCCTTTCCAGAATGTCCGAACCGAGTTCGGGCGGCGTACGTTCGAGGCATCGAATTACCGCTGCGGCAATCTGTCCGATTGATTCGCGCAATGCCTCGCGCACATCCTCAGACGATATCGTGCGGATCTTCGGAATGCCGCTCACAAGGTCGCGACCTTTCACAGATACTTCCAGTTCAGGGTCGAGCTCGACGGCACTGCCGACCTCGCACTTAATGCGTTCTGCCGTTCGCTGACCGATCAGCAGATTGTGATTACGTTTGAAGTACTGAACAATGGCACTGTCAAGTTCGTCACCGCCGACGCGAATCGATTCTTCTATCACAATTCCGGATAGCGCGATGACGGCAATTTCCGTAGTACCGCCACCTACGTCCACAATCATGTTGCCGACCGGCTCCTGAACATTCAGGCCAATGCCGACTGCGGCCGCCATGGGTTCATCGATCAGGTATACCTGCCGCGCCCCGGCGTGCTCTGCCGAATCACGGACCGCCCGTTTCTCAACCTCGGTAATGCCACTCGGTACACAGATCACCATCCTGCGAATCGAGGTTATCCAGCTATTCTGAACCTTCCGAATGAGACCTCGAATTAATTGCTCGGCAACCTCGAAGTCCGCGATAACACCATCTTTAAGAGGACGGATTGTCTCTATCTCACGGTGCGTGCGTTCATGCATCTGCTGCGCTTCGTGCCCGATCGCGATCACCTTCCGCGTAGACCGGTGGAGGGCCACGATACTCGGCTCGTTTAGTACGATCCCTCTACCCTTGATATAGATGAGGGTGTTCGCGGTGCCGAGGTCGATCGCGGCATCGGTGGCCAGATTGAAGATTCCCATGCTGTTACTACTGGGGGTTGCCCGGGTGGTGGTCGGCCGTAAGACTAAGCTGCTAGGTAACGGGTTTCAGTGCCGGAAGTGCCGGCTGCCGGTAAACACCATCGCCATTCCATGATTATCGGCCGCGTTAATGACTTCTTCATCCCGTACCGAACCGCCCGGTTGTATAGCGGCAACCGCACCCGCCTGAGCGGCTGCCGCAAGCCCGTCGGCGAACGGAAAGAAGGCATCCGACGCTACCACGGAACCGCGGAAATCAAGTCCTGACTTGGCCCCTTTCGCGACAGCTATTTCGGATGCATCTATCCGACTCATCTGACCGGCCCCGATTCCGATGGTCGCTCCGTGCTTCGCGTATACGATGGCATTGCTCTTGACCGCCTTAACCACTCTCCACGCGAAATCCAAGTCGCGGAGTTCGGAGTCTGTCGGATGCCTCTTGGTGACGACCTTGAGACTCGCCGTGAAATCGGTGAACGGGGGCAAGGCCTGGTCCGTGTCCTGAACAAGAAAACCCCCGAGTGTGCTTCGGACATCGGCCGCCCGATTCTCGCGCGTCGACCTCAGCAGTTGGATGATACGCCTGTTCTTCTTCTGCTGGAGGAAACCGAGAACTCCATCCTCGAATTCGGGTGCGATTACAATCTCGGTGAAGACACGGTCGATTGCCTCGGCGGTAGACCGATCGAGTGCACGGTTGGCCACGACGATTCCTCCAAACGGCGACTGTCGGTCCGTCGCAAACGCACGCTCGTATGCTTCGACCAACGAGCCGGCCATCGCCACACCGCAGGGATTTGTGTGCTTGAGTATCGCTATCGTCGGATCGGCCGCGTCGTACTCCGATATCAATGACGCGGCGGCGCTGAGGTCGAGCAAGTTGTTGAACGAAAGAGCTTTCCCGTGGAGCTGACGATAGAACTTGTCGGGAGTCCCGTAGAGCGTGGCGTTCTGGTGCGGGTTCTCCCCGTATCGAAGCGTCTGAGCAAGGGGAGCGTCTATCCGCAAGCGCGCCGCGTCCACCGCGCTGCCGTTCTTCTTTGCAGAGTCGAAGTACTCGTAGATGGCAGCGTCGTAATGAGCTGTGTGCTCGAACGCATCCCGTGCGAGTCGTCGCCGGGTCGCCATCGAAATGTGCCCCTCGTTGGCGTCCATCTCGGATATGATCGCATCGTAATCTTTCGGCGAGGTGACCGCGCCCACGAAGAAGAAGTTCTTGGCAGCCGCGCGGACCATGGTTGGTCCACCAATGTCGATGTTCTCGATGGCCGACGCGTCCGTGACATCGGGACGGGCTGCCGCGGTAGAAAACGGGTACAAATTGACTACAACGAGATCGATTGGTGCGATGCCATGAGCCTCGAGCTGCGTCAAGTCGCTCTGGTCGCTTCGCCGAGCCAGTAGTGCTCCGTGCACTAGAGGGTGCAGCGTCTTGACGCGGCCATCAAGGATTTCGGGAAACCCGGTCAATTCTGAGACATCGCGGACAGGCAGGCCCGCATCACGCAGAACGCGCGCCGTTCCGCCGGTCGATACAACTTCGACGCCACGTTCATGAAGAGATCGCGTGAATGGGACAAGACCGGCCTTGTCGAAGACCGAGATCAGCGCCCTGCGAACCAGACAAAGGTCCGGAGGGGTGGGAATTTCTTTCACTTCAATCATCTGGATGGACGTTGTCTATTGT
>JBFHWK010000200.1:0-6357 GCA_041589075.1 Rhodothermales bacterium | reverse complement strand
TGGATCGGCGGCACGATCTTCGGGCTGGGCTGGGCGCTGACGGGCGCCTGCCCCGGACCCATATTCGCTCTAATCGGCAACGGGGTACTCGTGATGCTCGTGGCGCTTGTCGCCGCCCTCGCGGGCACGTGGACATATTCCTACCTGCGCCCCCGACTGCCGCACTAATAGTCTAGACTGCTGGAGGTCACACCATGCTATTTCGACAGATTTTTGACGAGAAGCTCGCGCAGTACGCGTACCTGATCGGCTGTCAGGCTACCGGAGAAGCCATCGTCATCGACCCCGAACGCGACATCGACCAGTACGTCAAGATTGCTACGGCCGAAAACCTCGAGATTAAAGCCGTCGCGGAAACGCATATTCACGCCGACTTCCTGTCGGGCTCGCGCGAGTTTGCCGAGCACCACGGGGTGAAGGTGTATCTATCGGATGAGGGTGACGAGGACTGGAAGTACGAGTGGGTGCACAAGGGCGACTACGACTATGTGCTGCTACGTGACGGCGATACATTTCGCATCGGAAACATCGAGTTGAAGACGGTCCACACCCCCGGCCACACACCCGAGCACATCAGCTTCCTCGTCACGGATCATGGCGGTGGCGCGGACGAGCCGATGGGCATGGCCACCGGCGACTTCGTCTTTGTCGGCGACCTCGGACGGCCCGATCTCCTGGAGTCCGCCGCGGGCGTGCAGGGAGCCATGGAACCGTCGGCGAAGCGGCTCTATTCGTCCGTTCAGGAATTCCTGGGACTTCCCGACTACCTCCAGATCTGGCCGGGCCATGGTGCCGGGAGCGCGTGCGGAAAGGCACTGGGCGCCGTGCCGGAGACGACCGTGGGCTACGAGCGCCGATTCAATCCGGCGATCCAAAAAGCCGAGATTAGCGAGGACGCGTTTGTCGACTATATCCTCGAAGGGCAGCCGGAGCCTCCGCTGTACTTCGCGCGAATGAAGCGCGACAACAAGCAAGGACCGGCTGTGCTCGGCAACCTGCCGCAGCCTCGATTGCTTACCGCACGCGAACTCGTTGAACTGTCCGGGCGAACCGACATCGCCGTGCTCGATACGCGGCTGGACCGCACCGCGTTCATGGCGGGGCACCTTCCCGGAAGCATCTTTGCACCGTTCAACAAATCGTTCCCGACAATCGCCGGATCATATGTCACGGAAGACGCTCCCATCTATCTGATCGTCGACGAGAAGGAGGCAGGCGCGGCCGTGCGTTCATTGGTTCGCATCGGGCTCGATAACGTTGTGGGCTATGCGCCACCGGAGGCTCTGTTAGCGTACGATGAGACACACGGCAAGTTGAGCAGCATCGAAGAGGTGAAGTTCGACTCGGTACGATCACACAGTGGTGTCGGTGATGTCGAGGTGCTCGACGTGCGCGGTATTTCCGAGTACCAGGAGGGACACGTTCCGGGAGCGCTCAACGTCGCACACACACGCATGCTCGTGAGACACGGTGAGTTGCCTTCGAACCGAAAGCTGCTCGTGTACTGCGGCACCGGCGCACGGGCTTCCTCGGCGGCGTCGTTGTTGTCGCGACTTGGCCACAACGTGAGCGTCGTAAACGACGAGTTCGACAACTGGCCCCGGATCGGTGAGATTGCCGTCGGGTCTCCACAGATTGCGGCAACGGCGTAAATGGCGGGATGCGGCCGTAATAAAGCGAGCTGACGGTGAGAAGGCGTAGATGTCGGGCCGCATAAGTCTGCGACGGTTCTTTCCGCCGGCCGATTGGCTGCGAGGCTACGACGCGTCGTTTCTCCGGAGCGATCTGACTGCCGGTCTGACGGTCGGTGTGATGCTCATCCCGCAGGGGATGGCCTATGCGTTGATTGCCGGTCTGCCGCCCATCTACGGTCTATATGCGTCGGTAGCACCGCTCGTCGTCTATGCCCTCCTCGGCACGTCGCGGCAACTGGCCGTGGGACCGGTGGCCATGGTCTCTCTGTTGGTGGCGGCAGGCGTCGCACCGCTCGCCGAAGGGGGAAGCGCCGACTACCTCCGTCTTGCGATCGTCCTCGCGCTGATGGTCGGCGTGGTGCAACTCGCGCTCGGATTCGCTCGCTTCGGGTTTTTGGTAAACTTCCTGTCGCATCCCGTGCTGGCGGGCTTCACGTCCGCCGCCGCCCTCATCATTGGCGCAAGCCAGTTGAAGAACCTGCTGGGGATCCCGATCGAGCGAAGCAATTACATTCACGAGATCCTGATTAGCGCGTTCGCGCAGGCGGCCGACATCCATATGCCGACTCTGGCGATCGGTCTCGGCGCGATCGCTGCACTGGTGCTGCTGCGCAGATGGAAGAAGACATTCCCCGGCGCCATCGTCGTCGTGATTGTCACGACAGCCGCCGTCTGGGGAGCCCAGTTGCATGCCACGGGTGTCGGCATCGTCGGTGACGTTCCGCGTGGTTTGCCTGCCTTCTCCGCTCCCGTGTTTTCGATCACGGAGCTCCAAACACTGCTGCCGACGGCCCTCATCATCGCGCTTGTCGGATTTATGGAATCGATCGCGGTCGCCAAGACGTTTGCGTCGCGTCATCGATATCGCATTGACGCAAATCAGGAGCTGGTGGCACTCGGCGCGGCGAACATCGTCGGCGCATTCTTCAAATCATTTCCGACGACAGGTGGATTCTCGCGGACTGCCGTGAACGCGGACGCGGGAGCTCAGAGCACGATTGCCACAGTGGTGAGTGCGATGGTGATCGTACTCACGTTACTTTTTTTGACCCCGCTGTTCTACTACATGCCGAACGCGATTCTGGCGGCGGTTATCATGGTCGCAGTGGCCGGACTGGTAGATGTCAAGGAGCTCGTTTTCCTCTGGCGTGTCGACCGGCGCGAGTTTACACTGATGCTGCTCACATTCGCAGCCACCCTGGCCTTGGGAATCGAGGAGGGTATTCTGGTGGGTGTGATCGCATCGCTGGTGATGGTAGTGCAGCGAGCGACCACACCGCACACCGCACGGCTCGGACGACTGCCGGACTCCACGACATATCGCAACCTCGATAGAAATCCCTCTGCGCGAGCGCCGGAGGGAATTACGATTCTCCGAATAGATGCCTCACTCTATTTCGCCAACACGGAATACCTTCGTGATCTGCTCGGCGGCGTCAGCGATCGGGCCGTCATCCTGGACATGTATCCGGTCAACAAAATCGACTCCTCGGCGCTTCACGTTTTGGGCGACGTACTGGAGTCGCTTCGAGATCGCGGCGTTCGCCTCGCGTTGTCGGGTCTGAAAGGACCGGTACGCGACGTGCTGCGCAGGGCCGGCACGCTCGATAAGGTCGGCGCAGAGAATGTCTTTGCCGAAGTGCACGAGGCCGTGGAGGCTCTGGACGGTGCGAAAAACACGCACGTACCTGACAAGGCAAGCGTCGACGTCTAGACGCCGCTATTTTGCTTTGCGATGTGGCCGCAGGCGCAGTATGTTTGTCGAAACCCAAGCAGAAAAGAGCCTGATCCCGATATGGAAAACAAAGATCTGACTCGTCGTGATTTTCTTCTCCGTGCATCGGTGCTCGGTGCGGCGGCTGTCGGTGGAAGCAGCGTGCTGGCCGCCTGTGGCGGTAAGGAAAGCGCTCCTGCGCAGGCGCCGCCCGCGGCGTCGGAGACACCGGCCACTGCGGCAGCGGGCTGCAATGACCTGACCGGCCTGACGGATCAGGAGAAGCAGATGCGCACGGCGCTAAAGTATGTCGATGTGACGCCGGAGGCGGCAAAACGATGCGACAACTGCCAGCTCTACATCGAGCCTGAAGGAGGCGCGCCGTGCGGCGGCTGCAAGATCCTGAAGGGCCCTGTCGCGCCGGCCGGGTACTGCACGTCCTGGGCGGCGAAACAAGCCTAGACAAACCGTACGTTTTTGACACGAGAAGGCGCGTCCGAGGAAGTCGGGCGCGCCTTTTTTCCCACCTTGGCCAGTGGCGCTTAAGCCCCGGAGAATCGTCCGATACTCTGTCTAGAGGTCGCCGCTCATAATCAATATTACAGGCGGTAGATACTCACATGAATTAGCCCAGCCCCGTAAGGCCGGGCTAATTCTGTTTCGGTCGCCGCCCGATTCCTATCCGATCACCTACTTCGAGCCACCGTCGCGCATTTCAACCGTGAGCTCATCGATATGCACATTCAATGCATGATTGATCCGCAAGCCGACGACGCCGTCGAGGTCGAGGCCGTCTCGTGAGCGCCGTGCAACCTCTTTTCCGTTGACCAGGAACGCCACCTCAGCCGGCCCGGCGTTGATCTCCAACACGTTGTGGATCGTGCCCTCTGTTTTCGCCGTGTACGGAACGACCGCTTCGTGCTTTGTCCACGGATGCAGAACCTCCGTCTTGTCACCGCTGCGTCGCTTTATGAGAAACTCACCACTGCGCCGCACCAGAAAATAGGTGTATGATTGCTTCGGGCCGTCGAGAGCTTTGCCGCCAAGGAACATCCCGTACGCCTCATTGCGATCGCCCGGTGGAAACAGATAAATGCCGACGCGTGCCGTGAACTCACCGTGCGCCGTACTGGCGGGGTGATAGAAGATGGCGCGCGGGCCCGTCGTGACATGCCATCCGGGCGTCATGGTCACGAACCGAATGTCGAACGACTCGTCTTTGCCAACCGTGACGGAAGCATCCGACGCGTCTAGGCGGACTTTCCAAGCGGGTGGCACCTCCAGGTTGGGCCCCACCGGATTCTTAGCATCGGGGCGCACGGCCAGCGCCTTCCTCTCGATGTCCGCGGCGGACTGGCCCGATGCAGGCATCCCAGCCAGCAGGGCGAGCAAGGCACAAACGAATAGTGGCTTCATAGCTTTAATTTCAATGGTTTATGCAGACGCGATCGCCGAGCTGCGG
The DNA here is from genome assembly GCA_041589075.1 of Rhodothermales bacterium. Taxonomy (GTDB): domain Bacteria; phylum Bacteroidota; class Rhodothermia; order Rhodothermales; family JABDKH01; genus JBFHWK01. The sequence continues at coordinate 1,487 of JBFHWK010000200.1, read as the reverse complement.
CTGAGCATACAGCTTCTACGGTACGTAGGCAACATCCTGTTATATAGCACACTCTCTAAGTACAAGGGGCGCTTACCGTTGCCCTGCCAAAAGATGTGAGTTAGTTTCCCTGGTCGCCTGGCGGCACTATGAGCTAGACTCCGCGTGCCGTCAACCACCACCCTAACATTGCGAACGAGGATTCAACCATGGAAGTCGGCGTAGGCATGCTCTGGCTGCCGACGCTCGCGTCTACGATTATCGTATTCTTCGCGGGCTATCTTATCTACATGGTTCTCCCTCATCACCGAACTGACTTCGACGGCATCGACGAAGAAGATCGGTTTCTTGCTGAGCTAAGGACCTTAGACCTGGCGCGGGGGCAATACAAGTTTCCTTTCGCGTCGTCGCCTATTGATCTCCATGACCCGGAATACGTGGAGAAAGTCAAGCGGGGCCCGACTGGTATTCTGGTGGTCTGCCGGAACGAGTCCGGTCCCACGTTGAAACAGGTTTTCATGCATTTCGTGCACGTCTTCGTGATCTCGGCGATCGTCGCCTGTATCGCGGGTGCCACGCTGCCCGGCGGCACGGAATACATCAAGGTGTTCCAGATAGCTGGTGGCGCCGCGTTTCTTGGCTACGCGGGTTCCATTCCCGAAAACAGCATCTGGTTTCATTTTTCCTGGCCGATGTCACTGAAGTCCGTGCTGGACGCGTTGCTCTACGCGGGACTTACCGGTGGTTTGTTCGGCTGGCTATGGCCCGGCATGTAGGCGGCCTACAACTGCTCCGTATCGTAGAACAGGCTTACGTTAGCGACGTTCGGCGTCTGGGCGAGTTCGCGAGTGAACGCTGTGCGATCGTCCGGACGCCGAAGGTCGACGAAGAACGTCAGCTCCGTTTCCTCACCGCCGTCAGCCCGGACGTTGATTAGCCGCGTGACCTTGCAGTGCTTCTTCAGTACGGGCAGGTAGGACGCCTTCTCTTCGTCCGGTGAGCCACGGTAAGTCATGCGGAGAATGAACGCCTGTTTCTCGACCACAGCGTAGTTGAGGCGCGTCGTGATCAAGACGACGAGGCCGATGCACAGGGTGCTGACGATTGCGAGCACGTGCAGGCCGACACCGGCAGCCATACCGGCGGCCAGTGCGAAGAACACGAACATTATGTCGTGCGGGTCCTTGAGCGCCGTCCGAAATCGGATAATGGACATAGCGCCGACCAGCCCGAACGCGCGCGCGAGGTTGTTGCCGATTACGAGCATCACGACGGCCGTAATCATGGATAGCGTGATCATCGACCGTACCAGACTTGCCGAGTACGCCGCGCCGCGATATGTCCATCGGTACACGACGGATATGATGGCCCCGCAAAGCAACGCGACAGCCATCGCCTGAAGCACCTCAGCCAGGCTCGTGTTCCACTCGGCCGCTGTCTGTAGATCCTGCAGTATGCGTGAGCCCATGTTCTTTCGGTGTTGGCGCTATGCGACCGAGACAATACTG
>JBFHWK010000199.1:0-6369 GCA_041589075.1 Rhodothermales bacterium | reverse complement strand
AAGAGTGCGATGCGATCGCCGGTGCTTCGGTTATCTCCATCGCATCGTAAAACGCGCTGTCGGAGACGTGCGAGATGTCGACCATGATGCCGAGCCGATTCATCTCCCGGACTACGTCCTTTCCGAAGTCGCTCAGGCCGTTCCAGGTGCGCACCGAGTCGTACGAGGAGTCGCTGATGAGGTTGACCTTGGAGTGGGTCAGGGTGATATACCGGATGCCGCGACTGTAGAAGTGCTCAAGGTTACCAAGTTCGTCTTCGATACCGGCACCGTTCTCCATGCCCATCGGAAGAGACATGACGCCATTAGTGAAGTTCTCGCGGACATCCGCAACCGAGTATGCGAGCGCGAATTTATCGGGCGATTTCTCGACGAAGCCCTCGACCATATCGATCAGCGAGTCCGCGAGCGCTTTTGACGAGCCGGGAGTCTTCTGGCGGGCTGCCGGAATGTAGATCGACATGAACGGCGCGTCGAGGCCGCCAGCGACGGCTCTCGGGTAATCGAAATGACCGCCTGCCTCCTTACTGATGTCTTCCGTTTCTTCGGTCATGCGATACGGGACGTCGACGTGACCGTCGACCATGACGTAAAGCTTGGCGAGGGCGGCGCCTTTGTCGAGCGCGGCGGGGTCGATCGGTGTTTGCGAGTCTTGCGCGCAGGCGGCGACAGAGAGACAAAGTGCGAGAAAGACGATATGCCTCATGGTGATTGAGCGACTGGTCCAACGGTCGGGGGTGGCTAAGAATACGAATGGGGGAGCAGAGAAGGCTCCTCACACCGCCCCTCTTCCTCTGAGAGGAGGGGGAAATCCGGGAGGTGAACCAACCCACAATCGCGGCGACTTCAATCCGAGTGCGTCTCCGCTCATGCGAGGGGGGACTAACCCACACTATCCGTCCCCCCTCATCCGAGGGGGGACTACAGGGGGGAGCGACTCCTCCCCTAAACCCAGCATGGATCCCGCATCAAGTGCGGGATGACGTTGTGCGAGGCTCGGCCGTCATGCCACCGGCGGGATCACTCCTCACCCCGGCGCTCTGCTCAGAGAGGAGGGACATATAGAGTTGAAATGTCCCCCCTCGTTTGAGGGGGGACTAGATAGGGTAGACCCGATCGTCATTCCCGCGAAAGCGGGAATCCATGCGACGGTGAGGTGACATGGGACGGTAGATGGATCCCGGATCAAGCCCGGGATGACGTTGTGCGAGGCTCGGCCATCGTGCCACCGGCGGGATCACTCCTCACACCGGCGCTCTGCTCAGAGAGAAGGGACATACAGTTGAAATGTCCCCCCTCATCCGAGGGGGGACTACAGGGGGGAGCGACTCCTCCCCTAAACCCAGCATGGATCCCGCATCAAGTGCGGGATGACGTTGTGCCCGGGATGACGTTGTGCTCAGGGCAGCGTCGGTAAAGCAGTACGGAGCTAGGACCATCAAAACAGGTACCGCAACAGATAGATAAGCAGCGCCACAATGCCGATGATCAGCACGGAGCCTGCCGCCAGCGCACGCTTGTAGATCCGCACGGCCTGAATCTGCCGCTGCACCGACTGCTCCTGGATCTCCATCGAACGCGTCGCTGTCTTGCGGTACTCTTCCAGATGTTGCCGCTGTGCGTCGCGCATCTCCCTGAGCACCTGGAGAATCTCTTCCGAATGATCCATCTGCGAATCCTACAAAGTGGCCGGTAACCGAAAGCCAGTTGTCGTCTCTAAAGATCTATATCGCAGAGTTCGTATGCGAATCAAGGATGCCGCAAAACAAACTAGCTGGGGAGTCGGGCCTTTTTGGTTGCGATTTCCGAGTATGCAGGGTACCCTTTTTTTGGTCTTGAGGAACAAAGCAGAGGATCCAATGAGATATCCACCAATTGCCGTTCGCGCGCTCGCTGTCATCTGCGCGCTGGGTATTGTGCTTGTCACTGGCTGTCAGCGATCTGCGGACGAGCGACCCGCCGAAACCGCGCCGGCTGCCGCCCCGATGGCAGAGCTTCCCGATACAACGGGCGCCGCAGTCTGGGCCTATCTCCAGAAGGCGGCGTATCGGGACAACTGGACGTTGTGGCCGGACAGGGGCGAGCTCTACAAAGGGCAGGAGCCACACGGTATGTTGTTGACATCGTATCTGAATGACGCGGCGCTCCAGGCGCTGACGAGCCGCGCCGGAACAATGCCTGACGGTGCGATCATCATCAAAGAGAACTACATGCCCGACTCGACCCTCGCTGCGGTCACAGTGATGTACAAGGTCGCCGGGTACAATCCGGACCACAACGACTGGTACTTCACCAAGCACCTGCCGGACGGCACCCTGGACAAGGCTCCGAACGGGATGTCACTCGAAGGTCGGGTTCCCGGGTGCCAGGCGTGCCACTCGGCGAAGAAAGACAACGACTACATCTACACGAGTGCGATCGGGATGTAGACGGCTGACACCATGGGCCGTTCTTAGTGGCCCATATCCAATCGAAATGCCTCGGTGTTCCTGCGGGCCCGGACGAACGCGTTATACATGTCATCCGCATCGCGGTGGCGTCGTGTGGGATGGACGTCAAGCGCTTTCCGAAGCAGCGAGATCATGTCCGGATGGACCTTGCGGCGAAGCACCTCGTGGCCGTCGAGCGGCCAGCGGTAGGGCCACTCCGGCCACCGGCTGGTGAGCATGCGGTAGATGACCAGGCCAAGAGAGAAAACGTCGGATCGGGTAGACGGCCTTCCCATCGCCTGCTCGGGTGCCATGTGTCCAACGGTCCCGGTACCACGTCCTCTGAGCGTTTTCTGAGCGACCTTGGCGATACCGAAGTCGCCAAGCCGCAAGGCGCGATTGTCGAAGAGAATCACGTTCTCCGGCTTGATATCGCAATGTACAATCCGCTTGCCGTGCGCATAGGCGACGGCGTCCAGCATCTGTTCGGCAAAGTCGAGTGCGGTCGCTACCGACAGGCGTTTCTGCAAGCGGTCACTGAGCGATCGTACACCCAGCGGGTAGGTCAGGACGAAACGACCATCGATGATGCTTGCGTCCTTGAGCCGGAGGATGTTCGGGTGATCGAGCCTCGCCGTGATGCGAACCTCATTCCGGAAGTCCTTGAGGACCTCTTCCGTGATGTACTCGGCGAACGGGATCTTGAGGGCGACGCGGACGCCCTCGATGGTGTCCATGGCCTGATAGACGAAGGCAAAACCGCCTTCTCCCAGTCTCTTCTCGATCCGATACTTCCCAACCGTCTGCCTTGCTCGCAGGCTCCTGCGGCGGGTGCGTGCCGCAACCAACATTTCGCAACCCGAATCCTGTTTCCGAAAGGGCGCCTAAGTTACGACGGCCGGTGCCGATTCGCTGTCAGTTCGTGGTGAACGGCGTCCGATTTTTTTGTCGCTTCACGGACTTCGTTCAGGGGTCCGCTTGGAGCGTCCAGCGGCGCCAAGCGAGGGGGCGGAGGACGAGGTCGCGGCGAAAGGTCCTTGCTCACTCATCGGTCTCGCGCTTGTCGGTTGTGAGTCGGTGCTGGCACCTACCGCCGTCGCAGCCGCTAAAGTGAATGACCATGCAGGGCCGTGGTCGGCGAGACGTCAGGGAAGCGGTTCGTCACCGAGCACAAAAGAATCCACGAACAGCCGCCCCGGCCCGGTCACCATGATGTCGGAGGCGCGCATGTCGTAAGCCCCGGTCAATCTGCTGGTATTGGCTACTGCCACGAACACCAGCTCCTGCAGCGGTGCGCGGACCATGAGGGAGGAGTGCCCAAGCGCCAGACCGAAGTGCCACTCCAGCTTGACACCCTCGTACGTCTGTATGAACCACCCCAGACCGTATGTCTTGTCGGGCCCGTCTATCTCGATCGAAGGCGACAGCATTGCCTCTTTGGCGGGCGTACCGAGCAGTTGACCGGCGTCCAGGGCGATCGAGATGCGTGCGAGGTCCCGGACGGAGGTCACCAGTCCCGCGGCCGGGCTGAAATGGCGAAGCCGTGCGAAGGGAACGACCAGGCCGTTCCTCAGCTCGTACGGCATCGCAACATTAGCAAGGAATGCTTGCCTCGGGAGGCCGGCCGCGTAGAAATCCGCAAGGAGTTCGACATCGGGCGCAGTGTGGCGGAGTCCAAGAGGCTGCAAGATCCGCTCCGCGAGCAATTCAGCAAAGGATTCACCCGTCGCCTCCAACATCACGTGGCCGAGCTTGGCGTAGCGGCCGCCGTTGTACCGAAACACCGTGCCGGGCTTACCCTGTGAGGTGTGATTGAAGACGTGTTTCACGGTGATCACGCCGTCGGCTTCGAGCTTCACGCCGTAGTCGCTGATGGGGTCGTCGAGTGTCACTCGACCTTCCTCGACGAGCTGCATCAAGACGATGGCGGCAACCGATTTCGTAACCGAGGCCACGTAAAAGCACGTCGTATCGGTCGCGGGCCTGCCACGCTCGACATCGGCCAGTCCGAATCCGCGAGACCACACGATCTCATTACCATGGGCAATCGCGGCTGCGAAACCCGGAATCTCGAGTCCGACCCGGATGCTGTCGAGCGCGGCCTCGAAGCCATGGAGACCATCGGTCGGCGCGGCGGGCACCGGTTCGAGCGGCGTCTCCCCGCACGCGGCCATCACGGTCGCAATGGCGACGACCGTGGCTCTGATTCGCAGTGTAGATCGCGGACGCGGATTCACGGTGATCTTCCCCCGAGATCGACGACGTACGTGGCCGATACGGTGATCGACAATAGTCTGACGTATCCCCGTGGCAGAGGCTCGTTGTTCAAGTCGGTCAGATTCAGGTTGGCCAGCAATTGGACAGCGAGACGGCTCGACCTCAACCGGCGCCGCACTCCGAGTCCAAGCAAGGCTGCGAACTGAGTCTTCGAGTGATGCCACTCCACCTGGGGATCGTCGCAGCTCACGCTGCCGACTCCACGCACACCGGTGACCGAGCAACCCAGCTCGAGACTAGCAGATGCGCCTGCGAGTAGCTGGGGGGCTGTCTTCCAGGGAGCCGTCACTGTCAGAAGCAGTGGCAGCTCCGCGTACGTAAGCCGTCGGCCTCCGCCCCCTTGCGTTTCCGTCCAGCCCTTCTGCACGTACCACAGTTCACCCTGTACCGAGAGGACCGAATGTGATCGGTATGTCACTACGCCGCCGATTTGGAAACCAGCCCTCGGCCGGTTCATATCGTTGGCCTCTTCGTCCTCGAACCAGACGAATCCGCCAACCAGACCAAGCCTGCCTCCGATCGAGATGTCCTGCGCGTAAACACGTTCCCCGGCGCACGTCAGCATGGCGGAGCAGATTGTTGATGTGAGCATGGGGCGGATCAAGGACCGGGTCAGTCTCATGACCGTTGTGTCGAGATTTCTTGAAAACTGGGGCCGTAAACGATGATCCCTCTGGTGACCTCCGAGTAGTTGCAAGACCAGAAAGCGCCGCCCGCCTATCACTCGCGGGAAACTGTCCGGAGGCTCAACCTACTTACTCAGCATACCTGCGGGAGAATGCAGGACAGGTACCTCTTTGCCGTGTAGGACCGTTGTCCACGGGCTGTGGGGACCTGCGACGTACGTTACTATCACCGATTGGCCGAGAGCATCTGTGAGAGACCTGGACAGTAGCAACTGGTCCGCGAAAACGTGCTGCACGAACGGAGATACAAACTGCTGCAGGGAGGCAATCCATCCTGGGTTTCTAAGACGCCAGCCGATGGGCAGCTGGGTGTTATCGGAGTGACCTTTCCGAAATTCTGAAGTCGAGAATCGTGCTTACTCCGATTGACCCATGGTATGCACTCGAAGACATTGTCCGTGCCGTTCCCTTCAGAACGGGATGATCCTCATCCCTCCAACTAATTTTAGTTACGGACTGCTATGAAAAGACTAGTGACACACGCGCAGATCGTCTCTTACTCGCTTCTCGGTCTCACGCTCGTCGGTTGTGAGTCGCCGGTGGCGCCTGTCGCGGAGGAAGCCGCTGAAGTGAATGACCAGACTTTGAGCAAGAACGACAACCGGGTGGTTGGATCAGTGACCGGCCTTCTCGCATCCACCTATTCGGACAGCGACCCTCGGCTTCGATTCAATGCCGCCATCGGTTTTGCGGTACACGCGGACGGCTCGGCAAGCGGCGCCGGTGTGGGTATTAATCGATTGGAACCGCCTTTGTGCTTCCCACCGAAAGGTTGCACCGCGCATGCTCGCGCCGTATGCGCCTCGTTCGGTGCCGATGGAAATGAGGCGTGGACGGTGATAGAGGTAACCAAGTCCGACTGGCCGCTCGGACTGATTGCTGTTGGTGATTTACTGGGGAACAGGGTAAGAGATAACGGTGAGGGAGCCCAAGCACCTCCCGACCAAGCAAGCGGATTTTTCTTCCTGAAGTTTCTT
>JBFHWK010000198.1:0-6409 GCA_041589075.1 Rhodothermales bacterium | reverse complement strand
AAGCTCCCGACCGCAGAGCGCGAGAGCCTGCAGGCCTTTGCCTCAGGTGTCAATGCCGGCCTGTCCGACAAGAGAATACTTCGCGACCCCGCGATGATCCTCGGGCAAGCGGAACCTGAACGATGGGAGGCGTGGCATAGTATCGCCATCGAACGGCTGTTCGCGTGGCTCGGCGCAGAGGCGGCGGGTCACCCTTCAGGGAGCGGATCCGTCGACAGCACGCTTCGATATCTGCTTCGACTGCACGACTTCGACCACAGCATGATCGTCCAAACGGTTGAACCGGTGGAGGTCGGGGTCTACGTTCGATATGTGTGGGGGTCATCGGCGCTGCCGTCAATCTTCGAAACGTCGCTCGCCACTCGAGAACAGACCATTCATGGAGCTTGCATACTCGGGACGCCGTTCCTGATCGCCGGGCGGAGCGGCAAGCGCATGTGGGCCTTTCTTTTGTCGGGCCGCTACGATCTGAGTCTCGTTAGCCCGGACAGCCTGGACCTCCAGATTGAGCGCTTTAGGAGACTCTTGCCCGACGGGACGGAAAGACTCGTTACCGTCCGCCGAGATTCAAGCGGCGTGCTGACAGGGACGTTGGAATCAGACACGCTGGCGGGCGCAAATCGCTCCGTCCATGTATCGTGGAGAGGGTTGGACGCAATTACGGACGCGAAAGCCTGGTTCGATCTTGTCGAAGGCCGTCAACCGACGTTCGACCTGATCGATGGGACGGGAACGCTCGTCCTCGACGTGGAAAGTCGAACCCTGATTGGTGCAGGCAGCGACCGACTCAACCGCGGTGTTGCGTTCAGCAACTCGGACTGGAAGCGGTTCGCATTCGAACGATTGGACAGCGTGATGGCTACGAGCCCGGCTTTTCAACCACGCATATGGTTTTCAGATTCGTACAGCGGCTGGGCTGCGCGCAGCGTACCGCCGTTGGTCGCTGCGGCCGACACCTCTTGGACTGGCAGCCTGAGGGAAGCAGTAACCTATCTGCGCAACTGGGACTACACCTTCGACCGATCCAGCATCGCCGCGTCGATCTTTATCTCGTGGGCGCAAGGCATGCGCGACACACACGGATCATGGTCACTGCCGGACGACGTACTCAGTGAAGAAAGCGCCAGTCCCGACATGGACGTGTCGGACCCAAATCTCCGTGCTGCCCGACTCCGCGATACAGTCGAGAGAATGCTCATGGAATACGGACCCGACCTGAGTATGTGGAGGTGGGAGCGGGTAAACGCATCCGCGAAACACTACCCGATCCTCGGTTCGCGCAAAGGCGCCTCGCGCAGGTTTACGCCCATGACGGTTCCCGGAAGAGGTCACCCTTCGACGCCGGAGTGGGGACCGCCGGCAATCCGGGATCGTCTTAAACCCTCGCACCTGTGGGAAGGGTGGGCATCTGCGACGTCCGACGATTGGACGTATAGGCGCGGGCAGGTCGCCGAACCTCCGGTAGCGGGCGACGCGTCCATCGTGAGTGAGCGAGGCGTGGCAATGTCACTAAAGAATATGACGGCCGACCGTCAGACCACGTTAAGGCCAAAGAGGTAATCTGATGGCTGAGGCGACCCATGTAGGAATCGACGCCGGCGGCACACTCACGCGTCTACGTGCAGAAAAAGAAGACCAGTCTCTGGAGCTGGCGGCGAGCGGCGTAAACCTGCGCCGAGCATCCGTCGACTCATGTGCCCAGACTTTGTCCAAAGCGATTGACGAGGCGATGGATAAACTGCCGAGTGCCCGGGTCAACGTCGTGGCGGGCGTCGCCGGCGGTTACGATCCTCGTCTGCGCGAGCGACTCGCGAGCACACTCCAGGCCGCTCTCGCAACGCGTTCCTTCGACTACAGCCTCGTCGTTCAGGGCGACATCGAGTTGGCACACGCAGGAGGTTTTGACGACGGAGTAGGCATCACCGTGATTGCCGGCACGGGAAGCGTCGTGTACGGGCGCAACGCGCAGGGTAATTCAAAACTCGTCGGCGGCTGGGGGTACGTGCTGGGAGACGAGGGATCCGGCACCGCAATATCCGTCGATGCGCTTCGATCTGTGTGCGCGGGAATCGACAATGACGAAACCAGCACACTCAAGGACGTCTTCGCGGCGGAATTCGACCTTCACGACAGAAATGCGATCCTCGAGTTCGCCTACGGCGGTGCACCGGGAATACAGGCGCTTGCACCCGTAGTTCTTCGGACGGCAGAGCAGGGTGATGTCGCGGCGCTCGCGATCGTGCGCGAACAGACTCGTAGACTAGCGTCGCAGGCGGCCACAACCGAGCGGCTGCTTGGCACGGGCACCACGATAATTGCAGCGAGCGGTGGCTTAAGTCAGAATCCCTTCTATCTCGACGAGTTGTCGGCCGCAGTCGAGAGATTCCTGCCCGGAGTGTCACTTGCCCCTCCCGCGCGCGATGCACTGACCGAGGCGGTGCGTCAAGCGAGACTACTGGGCTCGCCCTAGCATTCGCTAGACTAGGGAGTCCGGCGGATAGTCTGCCGGATTGTAATCGAGATCCGGAATCTGCGGATCCATTTGACGCAACGTGTGCAGCAGGAGCGACCCAATTACGAGGTTGCGAAACCATCGCTTCTCGGCCGGAACAACATACCACGGAGCGTAATCCGTCGAGCAACGATTGAGCATGATTTCGTACGCGTCCATGTAATCGTCCCACCGCGCTCTCTCCTTCAAATCACCCGGATTAAACTTCCACTGCTTGTCCGGCCGGATCAGCCGCCTCCTCAACCGGCCCAGCTGATACTCCTTCGAGATATGCAGCATCACTTTGACAACGCGTGTTCCGTGATCGTGCAGCAGGCGTTCAAACTCGTTTATGTGATCGTATCTCTTCTCAATCACGCTCGAGGGCGCCAGCTTCTTGACGCGGACGACGAGCACGTCCTCGTAGTGCGACCGGTTGAAGATTCCGATGTGCCCTTTCCGTGGCACCTGAGCATGGACGCGCCACAGAAAGTCGTGTGCGAGTTCATTGGCGGACGGAACCTTGAAACTGTACACACGGCATCCCTGCGGGTTGATGCCGGACGTCACGCTTCGGATTGTGCTGTCCTTTCCGGCAGTATCCATAGCTTGGAGAATGAACAGTACTGACCGCGTGCCCTCCGCGTAGAGCTTCTCCTGCATGGCCACGATCTCATCCCGGACCTTGCGGAATTGCTTGCGGGCGGATCGCTTATCTGCGATGCCTCCGTTGTCGGCCGGCTCAATCGACGACAAGCTAAACGACGCTCCGGCGGGGACCTTGAAGCGGTAGACATCTACCTCATGCTCAGTTACAGGAGTATCGCTCATTTGTTGTCATCGCTTTCGGTGATAGCAGCCCGCGAATCTATTAAACGGACCTGCACGAGTCCAGTCACGGCGTTGCAGAGGTAGATCGCGTCGGCTTGGGTCAGGTCCTGCAACGAAAGAATTCGTTCGACACACGACGGCCTGGATTCAAGCACGTGGGATCTATAGATGCCGGGCAGCAGGCCACACGAAACGGGCGGGGTTGCAAGTTCGCCATCGATTTCCACGAAGATGTTCGTCCGACTGCCTTCGGCCACCTCATCGCGCGTATTGAGATAAAGCACTTCGTATACCCCGCGAGTCTGAGCCTCAAGCCACTCGCTGTCGTACAGCTCACGCCGGGTCGTCTTGTGATAGAGAAACACGTCCCCTGGATCAACGCGACTGAGCGAGAACGCTACCCTAGGAGTTTCGGGCCGGTCGTCGCTGTCGATCGGCGCTATTGTAACCTGAATCCTCCCGCTGCGATTGACGGTCAGCCTCAATCGATGACTCCGGTCGGACGCAAGTGTCTCGCAGAGACCGCAAATCAAAACCCTGATTGCCTCCGGGTCGAAACGAAAGCCGAAGTGGGTGCACGAAGCCTGCAGCCGGGCGAGATGACGGTCCAGGAGGGCGATTACGTGTCCGTCCGCCCTCATCGTTTCGATCAGCCTGAACTCGCCTTCGGTCACCTCGCATCCCCAATTGCGCGCGAGACGAACTTTGCTTTCAGCAAACACTCGTCGTACTCACTCTCCGGATCCGAGTCCCACACGATGCCGCTGCCTGTGCCGAAACGGGCCACGCCGTCCCGGATCTCCAGTGTCCGGATCGCCACGTTGAAAGCGGCAGTCTCGTCGGGACTTATGAAGCCGAGTGCGCCGCAGTAGAGGCCCCGCCGAGTCGACTCAAGGCTGCGAATAATTTCCATCGCACGGATCTTGGGTGCTCCGGTCACGGAACCGCAGGGAAATAGCGCGCGGAAGATGTTGGAGTAGCCGACTTCATCACGCAGGTCACCTTCGATCGTCGACGTCATCTGAATCACGGAAGGGTAGCGATGAATTCCGAACAGGTCGGGAACGCGAACGGTCCCCGGTACACAACAAACCGACAGGTCGTTGCGCAACAGATCCACGATCATCAGATTCTCGGCCCGGTTCTTGGGATCGGCACGAAGTTTTTCTGAAGTCAGCCTGTCTGCGTCTTCATCGACCGACGCTGGAGCGGTCCCCTTCATCGGTTGCGCGACAATGCGGCGTGCTTGACGACGGAAGAAGAGCTCCGGCGACAAGCTCAGGTACGTGCGATCCTCGAGGGTCACGTACGCCGCGTATGGAACTGGCTGGGCCTGCCTCAGTGCCAGGTAGAAATCGAAGACGTCCCCGGAGATGCCAAAAGTGAGAGGGAACGTAAAGTTGATCTGATAAACATCGCCTTCTCGGATGTGAGCCCGAATCCGTTCGATGGCTTCACGATACGACGGCCGACCGAGCGTGCAGGACGGAGCCGTTAACGAGATCCGTGTCGCCAAGGCTATGGACTTATCCCACGTGTCCGCGGCAAGCACCTGTGGTCGTTGGTAGGCGCCGAACCAGGCCAGCGGTTCTCGTTCATCGATTGGCTCCCTGCGAAAGGTTTCTTCGAGGCCGTAGCCGGCCTCGTAGGTGAGGAAGCCCGCAAGCCACAGGCCGCGTCTCGACAGTGTGTCAAGGCCCTCCAGCACGTGCGGCACATCGTCCAGCGAACGCGCCACGAGTTCTTCAACCGGGTGAGAGAAAAGCAGCGTGCGTTGGTCGCCCTCGTGTGAGGCTACGGTATCGAGAAGCACGGTGCCGGGCCGCGACAGCATGAGGCGCAGCCTCTCCACCTGATCCGCAACGACCTGATCGACCATAACCCTCCATGGACGAATCGTCCTTAATGCAGACAATGCGTTAATTTCACGTCACTCGAGAACCCGAAGAACCGTGAAGCATTGGACGCGCTTCATTTAAGATCGGACGAGGCGGCGCGTTCCGGGTCCGACTATTTTGTCGTATCGCAATCGGGTGAACGGTGCATAGAGAACATAAGAGGTGGTGGAGCCCCAGTCTCGGAAGAGACATGGACATGCTCGTTTTCGGGCATACCGGAACGCCGTTGCTCGTATTTCCGAGCAGTCTGGGGCGTTTCTATGAGTGGGAAGACTTCGGGATGGTGGGCGCGCTGCATCAGCAGCTTGAAAGCGGCGCCAATCAGCTCATCTGCGTCGACTCGGTCGACACCGAGAGCCTGTACAACAAGCACGTCGACCCCTTCACGCGCTTCATGCGTCATCGCCAGTACCAGGACTACGTCGTAAATGAGGTGGTGCCGTTCATCCGTCACAGAGCGCACACGGATTTCATCATGGTGTCGGGCGCGAGCTTCGGTGCCTACCACGCGGCCAACCTCTTCTTCAAGCATCCGTGGACATTCCGCAAGCTCATTGCCATGAGCGGCTCTTACGACATCAAATCATTCACGGACGGCTTCTACGACGAGAATGTCTATTTCAACAATCCGGTCGATTACCTGCCGAACCTCGGAGATCACAACACGCTGGAGGCCATGCGGCGAAACCACATCATTCTGACGCTCGGCGAGTACGACCCGTGCCGTCACGCGAACGAGCGATTGAGCGGCATTCTGCACTCAAAGTCGATCCCGCACACGTACGATATCCTCCACGGTGCCTTCGGACACGATTGGCCGTGGTGGCGCGACCTTATTCGTCGGCATATCGGCTGAAACGACGCAACGACACTTTCCGAGAATCACATCTCTATGAAAACGATTGGCATACTTCGGGGCATGGAAACAACCTTCCCCGACGCACTCGTGCACCACATCAACGAGAACTATTCCGACCGAGGTGTCGAGGCAAAGTTCGTCGGAATCGGTGCGGTTACCATGGACGACGATGTTCCGTACCACGTAATCCTGGACCGAATATCACACGAGATACCGTTCTACCGGTCCTTCTTGAAATGGGCCGTGTTGAAGGGGACGTATGTTGTCAACAACCCGTACTGGTGGAGTGCGGACGACAAGTTCATCGACAACGTCATCGCACAACAGGTT
>JBFHWK010000197.1:0-6411 GCA_041589075.1 Rhodothermales bacterium | reverse complement strand
TCGGATGCGCCATCATCGTGCTGTCGGTGGCGGCGGCGCGTTCCACCGTGGTGGTCCGGGTGGGACGATCGGAGGCTTCGGGAGCCGGGGCTGAATACGTGTCCGTCCCGAGCGAGAAGGGTCCTCCGCGCCGCGGCGGGGTGCCCTTCTCTTTTATATTGGAGATGTTCACGCTCAGGCGGCGACGCGAGGTGTGGCTTGGGTGTTAGGAGCCTTCTCCAGCGGCCGGAATCTCGCGCGCAGTCGCAACAGCGGCATCTCGAGTAAGTGGTAGGAGCACGCGGCGACAGCGAACGCGGCTACGATGTTTAGCGGGAAGACCATGAACCCCGGCGGACCGGACAGCCACTCGGCGACGAGCGCATCAAAGAAGGGCTGCTGCCAGATGTAGAGTGAGTACGACAGCACACCAACATACTGCACCGGCCGCAGGTTTAGGAAGGCGAAGATTGGCCCACCTTTGATCCGCGCGTACGAAGCGATCAGGTATCCGGCGGCCGCGGCCTGCACGGTCTTCCCCAGCGTTACGACGAACGCACCGGCGACGTCGTGCAGCTCGAGCATCCACACACCGTAGATGACGGCCGCGCAGAGACCACGCATCGGCGTGGTGTTCCATGAGAGAGCCCGGTCTAGCTGCACGGGTCGCGTGGCGAGGAGCATACCGAGGGCGCTGCCGATCATCAGCGAATCCATGTTGGTCATCGTAGCCTGCTGCACCCAGCGCGGGTCGAGGTACGCGTCGAATGCCAGACGAAAGAAGGGCACGGAGATGACCAGCAGGGCTGCCGCGCGACGGCGCCCGCGTGCGGACAGGAACATCAGCAGGATCGGCCAGGCGAGATAAAACTGTTCTTCGACCGAAAGCGACCACAGGTGTGCGTCGATCCACGACCCGCAGGCGTAGTTCTTAGTGTATGTAAGTGTCGTAAAGTACTGGCAGGCGCTGACGTCGAGTTGGGTGAATGCGTCGATGGCCACGACAACAGCGACGTACGCGAGGTATACGGGTATGATGCGCAGGAAACGGCGGGTGTAGAACGCGGACAGCGAGATGCGACCGGTGACGGACTCTTCCCGGCAGAGCAGGTAAGTAATCAGGAACCCGCTCAGGACGAAGAAGACGAGCACGCCGAGATGTCCGTGGAAGAGATAGTCGCTCGGCGTTTTCCAGGATTCCGGGAAGCCTATTGAGCGGCGGGCGTGGGCCCCGACAACGAGGGTGATGCACACCGCGCGTATTCCGTCCAGGGAGGGCAGGCGGGTGTTGCGGGACACGGCGGCGGGGCTTGATTGGTGGGGTGCTCTTTAGGCGTATCGGTTCAGGTCGTGATGTTGATTAGCGAATCGAATCCCTCGCGCGGCAGTGACGAGGGCATGGATCCGCGCGAGACTAATGGTTACTGCGGTGTTTTTGCAGAAAAATCGTCGGTGTGCGCCGCCGTGGATCCGACGGGCTCGGGGCGGCGTCGTATGTTTCTATTTTGGCTGCGGCGGGAGAAGTCCCGTGCGCGCTCGGCCCGGGTGGCGGAATTGGTAGACGCGCCGTCTTGAGGGGGCGGTGTCCGCAAGGACGTGCTGGTTCGATTCCAGTCCCGGGCACATGACTGGTCGGTGAGGCGCTGATTCACATAGAGCCAGCGCCTTTCTTTGCATGTGGTAAAGGCCGGGGTAGAGGAGATTATGATGGTGGGGACTTAGGAAGCCGCCGAACACAATCTCGACCTCTCCTCCTGCGTGTATCTTCAGGCATTCCCCCACAGACATTCGCCGCGGGTTTTCGCTTGTTCACGCCGTCCGGCGCAACGAGCGACTCAAGCAGTTCTGTTGTGGCCGGCGACGGCGTCCGACGGCGCGAGAGTTATCCTCCGACAGCACCGCGAACCAATGAAACTTCTTCATCTTCTTCATCTTCTTGTCTTCGCCGTGCTGCTAGCACCGGGGACTGACGCACAGCCGGCTGTTATCCCACCACTTGAGGAAGGAGAGCGCGTCACGCTTGCATCGGGACTGGAGGCGATATGGGCACTCGACGTGTTACCCGATGGCCGCATCATCTTCACCGAGCGTCCGGGCCGAGTGCAGCTTCTGGACGGTGACGGCGTCCATCAGATCGCTTCGATAACTGTCTCTACGGGCGGGGAGCGGGGGCTCTTCGGCATCGTAGCGCACCCTGACTACGTGCTCAACAAGGCTGTGTATGTGATGTACACGCATAGCACGGGCAATCGCATCTCGATGTTCACGCTGGTCGAGAACCCTCCGCGCCTGATAGATGAGCAAATCATTGTCGATCGCATGCCGAGCAGTTTCCTTCACGACGGCGGGCGACTGAAGATAGGTCCGGACGGCAAGCTCTACGCCACACTCGGTGATGCCCGCGTGCCATCGGATGCGCAGGACATCAACTCACTCGCGGGTAAGATACTCAGGTTTGAGCTTGACGGGTCAATCCCGAACGACAACCCATTTGACAACGCCGTATGGTCTTATGGGCATCGTAATCCACAAGGTATCACATGGTCGCCGGACGGCACGGCATACTCTTCAGAACACGGCGATCGTCAGCTCGACGAAGTCAATCTGATCATCCGTGGAGGCAACTATGGCTGGCCGGCCGAGTGTGGCAGCGGTGGCAACCATATCGACCCGATTTGGTGTACCGTGGGTTGGACAATGGCCCCCGGTGGCATCGCCTATCTGGACAGCGCCCTTTATGTCGTCGGGCTGCGCGGTGCCCAATTACGCCGGCTGGTACTCTCGTCAGATGGACAGTCCATCGAGTCGGAAGAACAGCTTATCGATGACCTCGGGCGTCTGCGCGAGGTGTATGCGCATAACGGAATCCTTCTCATCACCACATCCAACCGTGATGGAAGGGGTTCACCACAGCCGGATGACGACAAACTCATCGCGTACAGACCGACCGGCGTATCCGTCAATGGCGCACCATCGTTCACCTCCGCGCCAGTCACGGGGGCGACCGAGGACGGCCTCTACTCCTACGCGGTAGAGGCTACGGACCCCGACGGCGATAAACTGACGTTCTCTGAAGCCTCACCGCTGTCTGCATGGCTGATGCTAACGGATAATGGAGACGGGACGGCGACGCTTTCGGGCACTCCGGCCAACGGCGATGTCGGTCAGCATAACGTCGATCTGCAGGTTAGCGACGGTGTCCTGACAGACACGCAGTCGTTTACGATCACGGTCAACAACGTGAACGATCCACCATCGGCCCCGGAGATCATCGAACCGGCCGATGGAAGTTCAATACTGATTGAGGGCGAGCCGCAGGATTTGATTACGGTTCAGTGGACGGCGTCCCTGGATGTAGATGGAGATACGTTAATGTATGCGTGGCAACTCAGCCTGACGGCTGCATTTGAGCCACTCCTTGCAGAGGTGTCGTCAGAGGACACGACCATTGCGTTGTCCGTCGGTGCCATTGCCTCGGCACTAACGCAAGCGGGCGTAGCTCTTAATGAGACGGTCGCAGCGTACCACCGTGTTCTAGCCTACGACGGCGAGCTAAGCACACCGAGCGCGCCCGCCGAAGTGTCCGTCACGCGTGGCGCGGTAACAAGTAACGAAGGCACTGAGGCACCTCTTTCGACGACGCTTCATCAGAATTACCCGAACCCGTTCAGCTCCGCGACCACCATCTCCTACACCCTGCCGGCGGTCGCTGACGTCACGATTACGGTGATGGATTTGTTGGGTCGAACCGTGCGACAACTCGTGCTCAGAACCCAGCCGGCGGGCGAATACGGGGTGCTGTTCGACGCTACAGGTCTGCCGTCCGGCGCGTACATCTACCGCTTAGAGGCCGGGGACTACGTGGAGACGAAGCGCATGGTTGTGGTCAAGTAGGACCGAAGAGGGGAATTGTGTCGACGCAAGGCACACGCATCATGCGCAGACGGAACGAACGAACTACTGTCGGAAGAGCGAGACGTCTTCGATGACTGTGTCGGTCCCTACGAGTCTGACGACGCCCGAGATCTCATTTGACTGAATCGTGGCGTGGTACTCGAGATCGATTTCTCCCGTCATCGTGTTGCGAACGACCAGTTCCATATCGGGCTGTGTGTACGTTCCAGTTACGGCGACGTACTCGGTACGGTTTTCGGTGTGCACGGGACAGCTTTCAGCGCCGAGAGAGTACGAACCGAAACCGTGCACTCGACCGCCATACTCCTTCAGCTCAAAATCGACCGACACTACTTCGACCGAACAATCATCGGAAGATGCGATCGTCTCCTTAGTCTGAGGACCGCTCCAGTGACCCTGGAGAACGCCCTCAACGGTTCTAGAGACGTCGCCATCGTCCTCCCGCGTCGAAGTACCGAAGAGGCCGTGCAACAAGTGCGACTGCCCCTTATCTGGATCCTCTATTGTAACACCCAAACCGTGTGCTATGTGCTCGTCGCTCTGCCCCATCAATTCTGTTCCGCCTGTCTTGTGGGCCAGCAGCCAGGAACTAATGGTCGAATTGGATCCAAACCCGAACCCGACGAAGACGATTACTGCCGTCAAGATCCACATGAGCCGGAGTATGGGTCTGCCACCGGAACGAGATAATTGTCTGAGACGAAACATGGTGGGGAGATCCGATACTGCAGTAGGGAGGCTCTGGGAACGCCGAGAGGCTGACGAAAAGAGATCGTTCCATAAACGAGTATCGTACCGCACTTCGGCTTGATAAGCTGTTTCGCACCGGTCTATCCGTTTTTTGTCGAGCCGGAGGTGCCGCCGAGAGGGGGAATTAATATCAGATAGGGTCCCGAGAACTTCCGGGGCAGCTCTGGCTTGAAGCTCTTGCTCTTTCCAGATCCAATATCTCCTCACGGCAACAGAATTGTCTCGACGACCTCAGGTTGACCCGCACTCGGGCGCCAAAAGCCGCCAAGAGTAGACAAGAACCGAACACCATGCCCGAGCTGCCCGACATCGAGAACTACATCATCGCGATCGATCGGCACGTCGCCGGGCAGGTCCTTGAGGATGTCCGACTGAAGAGTGTCTTCCTCGTCCGCAGCGTTGAGCCGCCGTTCTCTTCTCTCGTCGGACATACGCTTCGCGGCACTTCGCGACTGGGCAAGCGGCTTGTGTTTCGATTCGAAGGGCCCGACGGTGAACAGTCTTTCATGATCCTGCATCTGATGATCGCAGGCCGACTGCACTGGAAGAAACGGGGCGCCGGGCTGCCGGGAAAGCGGGGGCTGTGTGCGTTCGACTTCGAACGGGGCACCCTCCTTCTGACGGAGGCCGGTAAGAAGAAGCGCGCATCGATCTACGTGGTCGGATCGAAAGAAGAGGTGGCCGCGCACGATCCCTGTGGCGTCGAACTGAGTGAGATAGACTATGCGCAGTTCGCGGAGATCCTTCGATCGAACAACCATACGCTCAAGCGCGCGCTAACCGACCCGCGCCTTTTGTCGGGGATCGGCGGTGCGTACGCCGACGAGATCATGCATGCGGCGCGGGTCTCGCCGATCATGTGGACGACACGGCTGACGGATGACGAGATGCGCCGGCTTTTCGAGGCCTGCCGATCCGTGCTCGACGAATGGACGTGGCGCATTCGCGACGAGACCGGCGACGGATGGCCGACCATCACCGCGTTTCGCGACGAGATGGCTGTGCACGGCCGGTACAACGAGCCGTGTCCGGTTTGCGGAAGCCCGGTTCAGCGGATCGTCTACGCCAGCAACGAGACCAACTACTGCGCCGAGTGTCAGACCGGCGGCAAACTCCTCGCCGACAGATCGCTGTCGCGTTTGTTGAAGAAAGATTGGCCGCGCACGCTGGAAGACCTTGAGGAGCAGACGCGGCGGAGATCCGATACACGCTGACACGTTGCGGCTCCGGCACGTGACCAGTAACAGTCTGGTCTCGCTCGTACCGCGGCCGAAACCGTGCCTTTCGAACTATCGATGGTTAAGTTAGCCGAAGTGACGAACGCCGCCTCGCCATATCAGCGCGCAAAGCCACAGCCACTGACACGATCACTCATCGGGGCGCTTGGCGCGTTGCGCCGATTGCTGCCATACGACGGATCCTTCGCGGCGACCCCTATCCACCCCCCAGTCTCCGCACCCGTCGGACGAGTTCGTCGACGCGCGCTTCTCGCGCGATTCTCCGAGCGAGCTTGAGCGCTCGTCTGCGAAGTAGTGGCCAACCGACCTGCAGCGAGAATCGTCCGCCGTGAAACTCGAATACGAGGTAGCGGGCCGTGTCCGTTCCCACATTCTTCATGCCGTGCGGCTCTCCGGCTGAGCAAAAGATGACGGCGTCATTGGATACCGTCGCACCCATTGTTTCGACCTTGCCCTCAAGCAACACGATCGCCACGTCATAGGCGTCTGTATGGGGTGGATATCCGGCTCCCGAAGCCAGCGACGTTTT
>JBFHWK010000196.1:0-6491 GCA_041589075.1 Rhodothermales bacterium | reverse complement strand
CGTCGGCTCGGGCGAGACAATAGAGGTCGTTCAGATTATTGGTTCTTGCCGCGAGTCGGAGTTCGGCAGCCTCATCAATCGAGTGCGCATTCAATGGCGCGCCGATGTCCGGCGGTATGAGCGTCGCGTCACCGAGTACGCACTGCATGGCGCTCGATTTGCGATCCCTGACCCGGCCTTGAGTCGAACTGCGCGCTGGTCAAAGGCCATGCTCGCGGCCAACCTGCACCATTTGAATGGACAGATCGTGCCGATGCCGACCCCCGCGCAGTACAACTTCTTCTTCACGCACGACCTGCTATTGACGGACCTGGGTGCCGTCATGTTCGACACGGCGCGTGTTGCGCGTGACCTTCGCTACCTGGCACGGCTTGCACATCCCGATAGCCTACTTCCGCACGCGTACTACTGGCGTAACGGCGCGTACGTGACGGAACGCGCGGGCTCGGACAACTGGAACCATCTCTGGTTCATTCTGCTTGCGTCCTCATACGTCAAACACAGTGGCGATCTCGGTACAATACGACAGCTTTATCCCATGATGCGTGAAAGCATGAGGCAGATGCTGCCCAACGTCCGGGACGGTCTCGTGCATTCAGAGCGGCCGGATTGGTGGGATATCGGACACGTATACGGCGCCCGCGCCTATCTCTCGACGCTAATGATCCGCGCGCTAAGGTCGTACGTGTACTTATCGATCGAGCTCGGCACCGCAGACAACTCCACGCTTGGGTTGCTCGATCTCGCTGATGAGATGAGCGAGCAGTTGACGAGCCGTTTATGGGATGACACAGCGGGATACCTGTTGAATATGCTCGATTCGACGACCGTCGATCGGCATTATTACTCCGGGTCGCTGCTGGCAGCCGCGTTCGACATTCTCGACGATGAACGGAAGAGCACGCTCTTGAGCACCGCACGCAACGTGTTGCTCGACGACCGGATAGGAATTCGAAACGCTATGCCGGCGGACTTTCTCGATCACATCGAGTTGTATCGTTTCAATGGTCCCGAGGTTGGCGCGCCCTACCGATACATGAACGGCGGTGTGTGGCCGCAGGGCATTGCCTGGTATGCCCTGGGTTTGCTCTCCGCGGGGGAGCTTGACTCCGCGAAGGCGGTCCTGAAGCGTTATCTGACGCTCGATGGGATTGCGCAGAGTCCGAATGGTCAACCGGCGCTCTTCGAGTATCGAAACGCGGACTATTCGGCGCCGGATTACGGCCAGATCGACAAGACGACGTTTCTCTGGGCCGGTGGATGGTATCTGTACGTGCTGTACCACTTGGCAGGCGTCCGGGAGAACGAGTGGAATCTGTGGTTCGACTCAAAGCTCCCTTCCGGATTCGCGGACGTGACGTACGATCTCGTGATACATGGTCGGCGAAGCCTCGTTACGTGGTCGGGTGACGGGCCGTTCTTCAGGAGTATCGCCGTTGACGGGACGCGAGTCCACACGGCCGTTCCGATCGGGCAGGCGGATCAAATTGCTCTTCAGCGCGGCCTCCCGGATGAGCCCTATCTTGCTCGGGCAACCTCAATTGTCGACCACGTCGATTATGATGCGTCGGCCCAGAACCTGAGTCTAACACTGCGTGGCCTCCGCGGGCAGCGGGTCGAGGCCGAGATCGTCTCGAAGGCGCCCCCGAAGGCCGCCAGGATCGATGGCCGCAACGCGACCGATGTGCTGCATGTGGGGGAGGATTCCGGCGCTTATGTGACGCTGATTTCCTGGATGACGGAACGGGAGGATGTGACTGTCACGATTCGATTTTGAAGGTGCTTTCTGCAGAGCAGGCAAAAAAACGGACCGTCTTGACTTGTTCAGAGTTGACTGATAGATTTATCGAAGCGTTTCGATAAAACTATCGAACAATGGTGCGTCAGTCGGGAACCAAGCGGAGGACGATCAAGGACGTCGCCGCCGAGGCCGAAGTGTCGATCTCGACGGCATCCCTCGCGCTGAACGACAAAGGCTACGTCAGTCCGGACACGCGGGCGCGCGTTCTCGCGGCAGCGAAGCGTCTGGGTTATGTTGCGCGGCCGGCTGCTCGCCAGCTGGCACAGCAGAAGACCGGCAACATCGGTTTTGTGCTTCGCGCTGATCATTTCGCGCGAAGTGAACCCTTCTACACCCACGTTTTCCTGGGGACCGAGTTCGAGGCTGACCGGAAGGACCTCTATGTTCTGCTCGCCACTGTCCCGCAGGAATACACGCCGGGCGAGCATACTCCGCGTTTTCTCCGCCAGCGAAACGTAGATGGTGTGCTCGTGGCCGGCAAGGTCGATCCGGCTTTCCTCAAGGAGGTCGAGGCGGCTGGCCTGCCGCTGGTCCTCATCGATTTTGAGATGAACGGACAGCCGGCGGTGGTGGTAGATAATCAGGCCGGCGCCCGCAGCGCGGTCGAGCATCTTTTGGAGCTGAGACACCAGCGGATCGCCTTTCTCGGCGCCGACATGGAGCATCCGGGTCTGCAATCTCGGCTGGACGGATATCGGCTGGCACTCAATGGCGCCGGGATTGCCGTAGACCCGTCTCTGGTACTCACGCAAGAGTACGGAAACCCGGACGGAGAAGCCGGCAAGGTCCTCGGCGAGAGATTGATCGCCATGGACCCGCGGCCGACCGCCGTTTTCTGCGTCAACGACGCGCTTGCCCTCGGACTGCTGGACACGGCCTTGAATAACGGACTCGACGTTCCCGGGGACCTGTCGATCGTCGGCTTCGACGACGTGGCGGGAGCGCGCATCGCCACTCCGTCTCTCACAACGGTACGCGTTTACAAGGAGCAACTCGGTGAGCTTGCCATGCGGTATCTGGCCGAACTCATGGAGGGGACGCTAGACGAGAGCGACCGTTATCGCCGTGGCTCGCACGACATCACTTTACCGACGGAACTGGTAGTCAGACAATCAACCTCGAAGTGGGTGGGCCAGTAGTCATGCCGGCCGACATGGTCATAGCGAGCGTCGTACGCGGGTTCCTCTTCGGTCCGGCTTGCCTGGTGGTGGCCACTGCCGTCGGGGCATCTGTCGCGCTGGCCCAGCAAGTCGCCATCCCCCGAATCGAGCAGATGCCCAACCTCCCGTCGCCGTATCAGATGAGAGACTGGAGACAGGTTGCGATCGGCTACGACGAATTCGTTTTTGACTTCCTTCGCACCGGGACATACCTGCCGCTCGGCTGGCGGGTCACAAACACCGTCAACTATCCCGAGCACGACAGCTTCGGACTGACCACCGTCGTCGGCACGCCCCGAGAGAAATCTGCCGAGGCGATCAACGTGCTCCCGGCGCTGGTTGGCGCGACACTCGTCGGCATCGACAAGAGTAACCAGTCCGGCGAGAACTGGGTGCTCATGGCCGAAGAGTTCTTTAACCGGCGCCCGGAGGAGAACATCTATCTGAACCTCCCGGTCACAAAGAGCGGAGACGACTGGTGGTACGAGACCATGCCCAACGTCTTCTTCTACCAGCTTTACGATCTCTATCGGGGTACAGGCGACTTCGCCGAGCAGTTCACGACAGTCGCCGACCAGTGGCTGAGGGCGGTCCACGCAATGGGCGGTGGCACGACGCCCTGGACCGTTCCGTTCATGAATTACCGCGCCTGGTCTTTCTCGACGATGAAGCCGCTCGCCACGGGTGTGCGCGAACCCGAGGCCGCAGGCGCAATCGCGTGGCTACTCTACAACGCCTACGCCGAAACGGGAGCCGAACGCTACCGCATCGGTGCTGAGTGGGCGACAGAGTTTCTAAGTGGACTCACAACAAATCCGTCGTACGAGCTGCAGCTTCCGTACGGCGTGTACGCGGCCGCGCGCATGAACGCCGAGCTGGGAACGAACTACAATGTCGAGAAGATGCTGAACTGGTGCTTCAACATCGGCCCGCTGCGGAGTTGGGGCGCGCTGCTTGGAACGTGGGGCGGCTACGACGTCCATGGACTCATCGGCGAGGACTCGTTCAACGACTACGCGTTCATGATGAACGGCTATCAGCAGGCCGGCGCCCTCGTCCCTATGACACGCTATGACGACCGGTTCACTCGGGCCATCGGAAAGTGGGTCCTCAACCTCGCCAACGCGTCCAGACTTTTTTATCCCAACTATCTCCCGGCAAACCACCAAGACAGCGAGGAGTGGGCTTTCCAGTACGATCCGGAATCGTACATCGGGCATGAGGCACTGCGGCAGGAGAAATTCGGGCTGAGTCCGTACGCGACCGGCGACGCGATCGACGGTGGATGGGGTTACACAAACCTGGTCCTCTACGGCTCCTCCCATGTCGGCATTCTGGGCGGGATCATCGACACAACCGGTGTCCCGGGTGTCCTCCGGCTCGACCTGCTCAGGACGGACTACTTCAGGTCGTCAGCCTATGACACCTACCTCTATTATAACCCACATGCGGAGGTACGGATGGTGTCCTTTGATGTCGGGACGGGGACGTACGATCTGTACGATGTCGTATCGAACCAATTCGTCGCTATGGGAGCGAGTGGATTATCTACAGTGTCAATCCCCGCCGACGGCGCCGCGATGATTGTGCGGGCGCCTGCGGGCGGTATGGTGACATACGAAAAGAGTCGTATGCTCATTGACGGCGTCGTCGTTGACTATCGGTCCTCGGTCGCTCCGGGCAACTACCCGCCGCGCATCAAGAGCCTCGCTGCCAATCCCTCGCAGGTGTTTTCGGGAGGGAGCACTGTGGTGTATTGCACGGCTGAAGACCGCGAAGGAGCTACACTCGGATTTGACTGGTCGGCAAGTGGAGGGCGGCTGTCCGGTAGCGGATCGGCCGTAACATGGGAGCCGGCCGAGGCGGGAAGCGTCGACATCACGTGTAGTGTCAATGACGGTCAGGGCGGCTCGGATACCGAAAGGATTAACGTAACGGCTTTCGACAACCACATTCCGGTCATCGAATCCGTATTGGCTGATCCGGAGATCATCGATCCGGGCGATACAACGACGCTGCAATGCCTTGCCTCGGACCTGGATGGCGACACCTTGTCGTACGCCTGGTATGCGGACACCGGCTCCATATTGGGACAGGGCAGTGCGGTCACATGGGAGTCTACCTCGGCACCCGGCTACCACGTAGTCCTGTGCACCGTAGACGACGGTCGTGGTGCGACGGCGGTTGACAGCACTGGTATCGTCGTTGGTAGACTGGTCGGTGATTATCCATTCAACGGGTCACCGATGGACGAAAGCGGTTTTGGCAATCACGCTTCGGTATCCGGAGCTACGCTGGTCGAGGATCGGTCAGGCATTCCCAACAGCGCTTACGCATTTGACGGTGTCGATGATCATCTGGTGATTGCCTCGCATCCGTCTCTCGACTTTCGCGATGCCGTAACGGTTGCATTATGGATGAGGGCCCACGAACTATTCAGTCGCGAGGCGTTCCTGATCTCTCACGGTAGCTGGCAGAACCGATGGAAGATCTCGATCGTGCCGGAGCGGCGCATCCGGTGGACGATCAGGACCAACACGGGCATTGAGGATCTGGATTCACAGACGGTGCTCGTGGCAGATTCGCTCTACCATGTGGCGGTTACGTACGGGACCGGTATGCTCCGGATTTATCTGAACGGCAAGTCTGATGCGTCGAGCACCTACAGCGGGCGACTGAATCTGACGGGCATCGCGTTGACGATCGGACAGATGCTTCCAGGCGACACGCAATGGAATTTCAAAGGAGACATCGACGACGTGCGAATCTACAACCGGGCGTTGTCGGACTTCGAGGTAGCGGCTTTGTACGGCGAGTCCACATCTATCGATCGGCCGTACGGCCCGTCGGAAAGGACCACGCTTCACTCAAGTTACCCCAATCCGTTTGCCGGTTCCACGACGATCCTCTACCAGATCGGTCGGCCAGGCCGAGTGACGATTCGAATCTTCGACGTCTTGGGGCGGGAGGTTCGCACGCTGTTTTCCGGTTATGCGACGCCTGGATCTCATCGGCTGGCGTGGGACGGATTGGACAATGCCGGTGGACGTGTGGCGAGTGGCCACTACTTCGCACAGCTCAAATCGGATGACGGAGTCGTCACCCGTGAAATGATCCGACTGAACATCAAATGACAACGAACAGGTATGACGAGAGAATCACGTCCGTGACTTAGAGTTTTAGACCGGCCGCCGACACGAGTTGCTGGGCGCGGTCACATGCAATGATTAATCAAACAAAGTGAGGTGAATCACATGGACAGGAAGCGACTGATTGTCAGATCCGGAGTGGTCGCAGTGGTGACCGCCTTCATCTGGCTTGGCGTGTGGACGGTCCCCACTTCCGCGCAAGAATCACTGGCAGATCTTCTGACTGCGGACGCGCCCATGAATCTTCTTTCGAACGGTGGTTTTGAGGTGATGAAGCCGGCGTACTGGGAGGCGACCGGTGCGGGTGCGGCGTGGACGCGGGAGCAGTCGCGGACGCCGTCGTGGAGTTTGAAGCTTTCGGGCGCCGGTGAGGCGCATTGG
>JBFHWK010000195.1:0-6502 GCA_041589075.1 Rhodothermales bacterium | reverse complement strand
CTCCCCATCCTTGAGCATCGCCATCACGCTGTCGGTGAAGCATGTGCCGAGTTCGGGCGTGTGGCCGAAAACCTTGAAGATGTTCAGCAGAAGCTGAAAACGATCCTCGGCGCGGTCGTAGAATGCTTGCGTCTCCTGGTCGGCCTGATCTCGTTCGACATACGATACAGCCATTGTTGCCTCCAGTCTATTCCGTTTGGATGGTTGTTGTTACGTGTGGAGGAGTCTCACTCGGTTACTCGAGTAGCTGCGGCGTTCGCCCGGTTTCCTCCGCTTTGACATCCGGATGGCGCTCTATGATGCGCACGCACGTATTCCACCGCAGGATCGCGTCGTCATTGTCCGGGGGGCTGATAGCCGCGGCGGCCTCGTAGCATTCCATCGCATGCTGCAGCCACTGATAGGCCACGTGGCCAGAGCCTGCCTTCCCCGGCCGGTAGCTGGCCTTTGCACGCCGCTCCTGAATAATCCCCGAGTAGTAGATGCGGTCGTAATTGTCTTCGAGGCTATCGACGAGTTCCTTCGCCCGCTTGTAGGTCTGCCGCGTAGTAACGGAGAACTGATCGCTCAACGCGAGGATCAATGTGACGATGGCCTGCTGGTTCTTCGGATCGACCTTCAGGATATCGAGACAGATGCTCTCGGCTTCCATCGGTTCGTTCAGAAGCCGGTAGCGATGGGCCTTCTCCAGCGCGACGGGCACCGATTCCTTGTGAATCAGCTTCAATTCGTGAGTAGTGTCTGCCATAACTCGCCTCAAAGCCGAATGAGAACAACGACCGCCGCCACGGACACGATAGCGGCGGTGCCGTAGCAAAATAAAGCGACCAGAACATTGAGATGCTTGATCTGCAATCCGTCGTACAGCGTAAACCGAAAACGATGCGCCCAATGAAACATCGACAGCGATATCACGGCCAGCAAAAAAATCCGACCGATGGGTCCGTGCACGAGACCTGTGATGCGTTCATAAGAAGGTCCGTCGATCCATCCGAGAGGGAACGCCAGGCCGGTCAAGAACAGCAGCACCGGAACGACGAACGCCGATATTGTTCCGCCGGCACCAAACAACGTCCACCAGAATGGTTCGCTCGTTCTTTTCATCGCGTCATGTAAGGAGTAACCATGCGATGCCGGCCGTTACGACGATCCAGCCGACGAAATTGACACCGATGATCGCTGAGCCGGGCACGCGGCGGCCGCGAAACTTGAGCACCATGGCTTTCGGAGCCAGGTTAAACCACGTCACACTGTGAAAAATCGCCAGCAGGAGTGCGATCACATGCATACCCACCGACACAGGATGTGCAAGGAGGTCCTGGAAGCGCCCGTAGGCCTCAGCTCCACGCGATATGTACCACAAGTGTAGAAGCAGCACGACGGCGTAGAAAGCCACGGCCAGACTGGTCAGCTCTCGCATTACAAAGCGGGCGTGCACCCACTTGTGCACCCACCAGAATATTGGTATTCGAGGCCGGTAGACTCCTCTGCGGGTCTTGCGGTACCTCGGTGTCGCCGTTGAGGCCGGACCGTGTTGATCTGCGGGTTTCATCCTGTCAGCTTGCGGACTTGTCGTTCGCTTCAACTTTGAATTTCTTGCCGTTCCAAGGCATCAGCAATGATTTCCACCAGTGTGTTGTCGCCGTGACTTTGTAGCGCTGAATCGCACCAGCGGGATCTACCTGTTTCGGACAAACACGCGTGCACTCACCGACGAAGGTGCATTGCCAGATGCCGTCTTCCTGAGCCAGCACTTCATGCCTTGCGGCACGTCCTTGATCGCGGCTGTCCAGATTGTACCGTTGCGCCAGCGCGATCGCGGCCGGACCAAGAAAGGTCGACTCCAGACCGTAGACCGGACACGCTGAGTAGCACAGCATGCAGTTGATACACATGCTGTACTGTTTGTATTCCGCTAACTCCTCGGGTGTCTGCACGTATTCGCCCTCCGACGGCGGGCGGTGGTCGTCCCGAATAACCCACGGGCTCACGCGGTTGAGCTTCTCCATGAAATCGTTCATCTCGATAACGAGATCACGTACGACCGGGAAATTCGACAACGGTTCGACACGAATCGGACCCGGAGCATACGAAGTAAGGAACGCTGCACACGTGAGCACCGGCTTGCCGTTGACCATCATTCCGCAACTGCCGCAGATCCCCATCCGACATGACCACCGAAAAGACAGTGTACCGTCGCGCTCATCCTTTATGTAATTGAGTGCGTCGAGGACGACCCAGTCCCGGCGAAGCGGCACCTCGTGTCGCTCGAGCGTCGGCTCCTCTTCTTCGTCAGGCCGATACCGGAAGATCTCGAGTTCAATTGTCGGCTCCATGAGCTACCTCGCCGTGTGTCGGCTGGCCATATACACGTTCTGCCGGCGGCCACCGCGTGATAACCACCTCCTTGTAATCAACTCTCGGGGCGTCATCGGTCGCATACGCCATTGAGTGTTTCAGGTACTCCGAGTCGTTTCGTCCCGGAAAATCGGTTCGCTGGTGAGAGCCACGGCTTTCTCTCCGGTGCAGCGCGCTGTACACGATGGCCTCGGCGACATCGAGCATGAAGTCCAGCTCCAAGGCTGCTGTGAGCTCCGTATTGAAGGTGAGGCTGCGGTCGTCCAGCTGAAGGTTGGCGAAGCGTCTCCTAACGTCACGCAACCGATCGCATGTCTCACGAAGACCGGACTCGGATCTGTAGATGCCCGCACCCTGCTCGAGCGCATCGCGCATGGCGTGTCGCAACTCCGAAACGCGCTCCGTGCCGTCCGACTTTGTCAGAAATTGTCTCACGATGCGCGACTCCTCGTCTACGACCTGCTTCTTCAAAGCGGCGACGTTCGGCTTGGGTTGCTCCTTTGCAAACGCTACCGCCGATTCACCGGCACGTCGTCCAAACACCAGCAACTCAGTGAGCGAGTTCGAACCGAGACGGTTCGCGCCGTTGATGGATACGCAAGCCACCTCACCTGCGGCGAATAATCCCGGCAACACCGTGGCGCCTCTCGTATCGGTATCGATGCCGCCCATAAAGTAATGAAGAACCGGGCGCACCGGTATTGGATCGTTTACCGGATCGATGCCGACATATTTTGTCGCCAGCTCGCGCACGAACGGTATCTTCGCGTCGATTTTCTTCTGGCCGAGATGACGAATGTCAAGGTGAACGACGTTCCCGAACGGACCGTCGATTGTCCGGCCTTTTTCGAACTCCTTCACGAAGGCTTGGCTGAGTCGATCGCGAGGGCCGAGCTCCATGCTCTTTTTAACGGGATGGTTCGGATCGGTGACATCCAGCGGTGTTCCGAGATCGTAGTCCTGCAGATACCGGTAGCCATCTTTGTTGACAAGAATGCCCCCCTCACCGCGTGCCGCTTCCGTGATGAGAATGCCGGTCCCGGGCAGACCTGTTGGATGGTATTGCACGAACTCCATGTCTTTTAGTGGAATGCCGGCTCTGTAGGCCATCGCCATCCCGTCACCCGTCTTGATCGCGCCGTTCGTAGTAAAGGGAAAGACGCGCCCGGCGCCGCCCGTGCACACGACAACCGCTTTCGCGGCGATCAGGTGTACGGTGCCAGTCTGCACCTCAAGTGCCGCCACACCCTGACAACGGCCATTCTCAATGAGCAGCTTGGTGACGAACCATTCATCGTACGGCGTAATGCCGTCGTATTTGAGGGTCGTCTGGAAGAGCGTGTGCAGAAGATGGAAGCCGGTCTTATCCGCTGCGAACCAAGTGCGTTCGATCTTCATGCCGCCAAAGGGACGCACGGCAATCCTGCCGTCATCTCGGCGGCTCCAGGGGCAGCCCCAGTGCTCGAGTCGGATCATCTCGTCGGTTGCTTCGCGCACGAAGAGTTCCGTCGCGTCCTGGTCCACGAGCCAGTCGCCGCCCGCGATCGTGTCGATGCAGTGATCCTCGAGACTGTCGATGTCCTGGATAACAGCGGCCGCACCACCTTCGGCCGCGACGGTGTGACTACGCATCGGGTAGACCTTGCTCACGAGGCCGATGCTGAGCGATGGGTCCGTCTCGAGGGCCGCGATGGCTGCGCGTAGTCCGGCACCACCACCGCCTACAATAATGACGTCGTGAACGGGCATTCTAGTCCGAGATAGGTCAGGCCCCGGCGGCTTGCGGCGTACGTCGGCCTGCCAACCCGCCGACTGTCGAGCGGCCTGCCTTCACTTTACCTTCATTTTTCCGGATTTACAAGCCCGGGCGGGAGATTGCAGGCAACAGCCCTGGCCGCTTCTGCCGGCGCGGTAAAGACGGGTCGTACGATTTCGACACGCAGCCATCGGCGGTCACGCATACCGCGGGTATTTCGGCTCGAACATGCTTGCGCGAACGGCGACCGTGACATCGTCGGGTCGGGATGATATCGTCAGCGCACGTTCGTACGCCAGACGGGCGACAGCCTCCGCTATTTGGGCCGAAACCTCACGTATTCGCTTCAATGAAGGATATACACGCCCCCGATCAAGATCATCCGTTGTGACTTCTCGTGCTAGAGCATTTGCAGCCACGAAGAACATCTCGTCAGTCACGAAGCGCGCCTGCGATGTGATCACACCGAGTCCCACGCCCGGAAAGATGTAGGCGTTGTTGGCCTGGCCGGGTTCGAAAACCTGTCCTTCATGACTCACGCGTTCAAACGGACTGCCACTCGCGAACACGGCCCGGCCGTCTGACCACCCATAGGCTTGCTCGGCGGTACACTCTGACTTGGACGTCGGGTTTGAAAGTGCAAACACAATCGGCCGCTCGTTCAGCTTTGACATCAACCGAATCACACTCTCGCCGAATGTCCCCGGCACTCCCGAGACCCCGATGATCGCGGTCGGTCTTAATGTGCGGACGGCGACTTCGAAGTCGTCCAGGAAGTTGTGCTCGTGCGCGTAGGCCAACTTGTGTTCCGCCAATCGGTCGCGACTCGATACGACAAGCCCAGTCGAGTCAAAGAACCAGCATCTCTTTCTCGCGTCCTCAGTACTCAACCCGTTCTCTGTTAGTGCAGTCACAATGACGTCCGCGATGCCGATGCCGGCCTCTCCGGCACCAAGGAATAGAAAGCGTTGTTCAGTCAGCGGTCTCTTTGTGATCCTGATCGCGGACAGGATACCGGCGAGCGTCACCGACCCGGTGCCCTGTATGTCGTCGTCGAAAACACAGTATTCGTCTCGATATTTTCTCAGGAGCCTGAATGCGTTGTGGTTGGCGAAGTCTTCGAGTTGCATGACTGCATTCGGATATCGCCTGTTAATCGCGCGCACAAATTCGTCGACAATCGCATCGTAGTCGCTGCCGGTCAGCCTCTTCTGCCGCAGCCCGATGTAGAGCGGATCCGCCAACAGGTTTTCGTTGTTCGTGCCGACATCGATGGTAACCGGTAGGCACCTGGTTGGGTGGATGCCGGCACACGCCGAGTACAGGGCCAGCTTGCCGATCGGAATGCCCATCCCGTCGGCGCCGAGATCGCCGAGACCGAGGATGCGCTCCCCGTCGGTGACCACGACCACGCGCACATCGTCATGCGGCCAGTTGTGGAGAATCCGCTCGATCTGTCCTTTGTCTCTGGCGGAAACGTAGATCCCGCGCGGCCTTCGGAAGATGTGGCCGAACCGCTCGCACGCCCGACCGACGGTGGGCGTGTAGACGATCGGCATGAGTTCTTCTATGTGATCGGTCAGGACGCGATAAAAGAGCGTTTCGTTTCGGTCCTGAAGCGCCACCAGGTAGATATAACGTCCGAGGTCGGTAGGCTTCGCGGCGAGTTGCTCCATAACACGCTGGACCTGTCGCTCCTGCGTGTGGATCTGAGGCGGCAGCAGGCCCCGTAGGTTCAGTGCATCCCGCTCGGCCTCCGTAAAAGCCGTTCCCTTATTGCGTACAGGATCATGCAGGAGTCTGACGCCACGAGGGAAGTCCGGCGTAATCGGCGAGATCGCCTCGGTGTCATCTTCTTGTAAGGCTTCCACGGCGCTGCACGGTTTTTGATGACCACGAACAACATATGTTATCTCAGAGTCCCGGCGTCGCGTGACGGCGAATCTCCCACGCGTGTGGCAGGAGCGGGCGATCGAGACTGCGGGGATGAAATGGACGGCGGCGTGACTGAATTCGAACCGAGCCAGCCCGGAACTCTCCGTCGCGCCACGGCCTCCGAATCGGCGTCGTATTTTGGCGCAATGATTCATCGACGAGCTTATCGAGTGACGATGTCTTCCCCGGTTACGTCGATCTTCGAGCGGCGCTCTTTTGTCGGCCCCGGACATACGATAGCCATCATCAACCCCGCGACGACGTGAGCGCAGAAACGAGCGATCCCGGAGGGAGCACCGGAGGCGTGTGGTCTGACCTCCGGGACGCGATTCGCGGCGTGCAGTTCGACTACACTGAGGGCAAGTTGAGCCGGGCAATACTGCTGCTTTCGGTTCCGATGATGCTCGAGATGGTGATGGAATCGGTCTTCGCCGTCGTTGACGTCTTCTTTGT
>JBFHWK010000194.1:0-6521 GCA_041589075.1 Rhodothermales bacterium | reverse complement strand
CTCATCGGTATCAGCATCGTTCGCCGTGCACTTGAGGAGCCACTGCGTCAGATCGCCGAGAACTCCGGCATGGAGGGCTCGATTGTCGTGCAGAAGGTCCGTGAGGGCAAGGACGACTTTGGATTCGATGCACAGACCGAGGAGTATGGAAAGCTCACCGACCTCGGCGTGATCGACCCGACCAAGGTCACACGCACCGCGCTCGAGAACGCTGCCTCAGTGGCCGGTCTCTTGCTGACGACGGAGGCGGTCGTTGCGGACAAGCCGGAGAAGCATGCCGCACCTGCCGGCGGTCCGGACATGGGTGGCATGGGTGGCATGGACTTCTAGTCCAGAGCACTCTAGGGAAGAAGACGAGGGCGGTGCCGGCTGCGGCACCGCCTCGCACCCTCTACAATGAGGCGAGCAGGGCTTTGGCTGCTCAAGGCGGGCTACGTGCTCGTGGCCGTCGCGCTGATTCTGGTCATCCTGGAGCTGGCGGCGCGCTTCATTGGTCTGGGTGCGCCGATCCTCTATTACAACGATGCGTGGGGCGGCGCGCGCCCACTGCCCAACCAGCAGGTCGAGCGTCTGGCTGGAGCTACGGTTACCATAGACGCCAACGGATATCGCAGCGCGCGCAGCGAGACGGCCGGTGCTCTCCGCATACTCTACCTGGGCGACTCGGTTACCTGGGGCGGCACGAGTCTTAACGACGACGCGGTCTTCTCCGAGGTGGCCGCCGATGGACTTCGGGCGAGAGGTCGGGCGGTCTACGCGATGAACGCCGGCGTCAACGGCACCGCCCTCGTTAATCACGCCGAAATCTTTTTGCACCACGCCGACTCCGTGGACGCAGTCGTCTGGCTTTTTCCGTGGGGCGACGTACTGCGGAACTACTCAACCGTAGGGCTCCTTATGCCCGCGCGATTCAAGCCCCGCTTTGCACTCGTTGAAGTCGTCGACCATCTGATCTTTCGCTACTGGATCGAGTCCTTGCGTGAGCGACGCGCACCTGAACAGGAGTTCCACCAGCCCGACGTCCCTACAGGGCGCGAGACATTTTACGATCAGGTGATGGCCGAGCGGAAGCGCAAGAATCTAGCGGCGGCGCGAGCGGTCGTAGCCGAGGCGCGGCGCCGTCGCGTGCCGCTGATCATCGGCGTGACACCAGTACGCTCCGGAGAACGGCTGGAGGCGCTACCCGCGGAAGCCGTCATGTTTCTGGACGAAATCGTCGGGCCAGGCGTAATGCGTCTCGACGTTTTCCGACTTTTGGAACGGAGGACCGAGGGTATCGCACCACTGTTCATCGATCACGTGCATTTCAGCGCCGCCGGCCATCGGGTCGTGGGCGAGGCACTAACCCACGCGCTTACCGCCGCCTTGGATGCTCCCACGACGGCTGCTCCTCTTCAATAAAGGCCGTCAATCTCCGGCAGGCCTCATCCGTGCCGACACGCCGCCGTCAAGCTCCTCAACGAAGCGGTCTCCGAGCTTCGCCGCTGCCTCCGAGGTCCTCCCCTCCGCGTATATCCGTACGATGGGCTCGGTGTTCGACTTGCGCACATGCACCCATCCGTCGTCAAAGTCAATCTTCACTCCGTCGGTCAGATCCACCCGCTCGTCCGAGTAACGCGCCGCAAGCTCCTCCAGCAAAACCGATGGATCGGTGTCCGGGATGTCGATCTTTCGCTTGACAATGTGATACTGCGGCAACGTCTTTCGCAGATCGGTGAGTGAGATCCTCTCGTTGGCAAGGTGCTGCAAGACTATTGCCACACCTGCGAGTGCGTCCCGACCGTAATGTAGGTCGGGAAGTATCACACCGCCGTTGCCTTCCCCACCGAGCATCGCATCGACGTCGTGCATCTTCTGCACCACATTGATTTCACCAACCGCCGATCGATACACCGTCTGCTCGTAACGATCCGCCACGTCTTCGATCGCCCGCGACGAAGACAGGTTCGTAACAAACGGACCCTCTCGAAAACGCCACATGAAATCGGCAGCAACCACCTGTGTCAACTCTTCGGACAGATATCGTCCTCCCGGTTCGACGAGCGCGAGCCTGTCGGCGTCCGGGTCGACGACAATCCCCAGGTCCGCGTTCGTTTCGCGCACCACCCCTAGCGTTTCCGTGAGGTTCTCCGGCAACGGCTCGGCCGGGTGCGCGAAGATTCCTGTCGGCTCGCAATTGACGCACGTCACATTCTCGCCGCGGACGCCAAGTCTTCTTAACAACGCCGGCACTGCAACGCCACCGATCGAATTAACTCCGTCCACAACAACTCGAAAATCTCGCGCGCCAATCACGTCGGGCTGGATGAAGTCGAGTGCCAGGACCTCCGCGACGTGGTAGTCCAGGTAATCTCCCGACGTGATCGCACCAATATTTGTCCAGCTTGTGGTAGGATCCGTTCCGTCTCGCGACAACGCCAGCACTCGGGCTCCTTCCTCCGGCGACAAGAACTCGCCCTTGCTGTTGAGCAACTTCAGGGCGTTCCACTCACCGGGATTGTGCGATGCAGAGAGCACAATTCCGCCGGCTGCACCTTCCTTCAGCACGGCCATCTCCACTGTCGGAGTCGTGGCAAGACCCGCGTCTATGACATCCAGGCCTGCAGCCGCAAGCGTGGCGGTGACAATCTTCGAGCAAATCTGGCCCGTCGTCCGGGCGTCTCGTCCAACGACAACG
Source organism: Rhodothermales bacterium (assembly GCA_041589075.1). Taxonomy (GTDB): domain Bacteria; phylum Bacteroidota; class Rhodothermia; order Rhodothermales; family JABDKH01; genus JBFHWK01. Next base: position 3,844 of record JBFHWK010000194.1, on the reverse strand, counting down.
GTCCGCCCCCGATCCGACTCAAGAAGCCAACCCGCATAAGCTCCCGCGAACTTGACAAGGACATCGGGTGCCAATCCCGCGCCAAAGATTCCACGGATTCCCGATATCGATGCAATGAGGGTCTGCTTGGCCATGGTGATGCGAGGGTGGCGCGTCTGTGGGTCCGACAAAATACTCTCCTACCCTCAAATTTCCGTTTGCTTTGCACGGGTCGTGGGGCGGCGGGCGTATCTTCGAAAACTCGGATGCGAGCATCAGGCCCTCGCTTCGCATGGTATCATCGATACGATATTCAGAGGCTGAGTTTCGCGCTTCAGATGGCACGGCCCTCGCCGAAAGGTGCTGGCTCCCTGAGGGTCGACCGGCGGCCGTGATCATCCTGGTTCACGGATTCGCGGAACACTGCGGTCGATACGAGCTGCATGCCAAACGTTTCTGCGAACAGCGCTTCGCCGTTGAGGCTCTCGACCTTCGGGGACACGGTCGCTCCGAAGGTCCCCGCGGGTACGTGTCGTCCTTTCGCACGCTTGTGGACGACATAACCGCGTTCGTGAAACGCGTCCTGGAACGTCGCCGTGGTTCCCGAACTTTTCTGCTGGGTCACAGCTTCGGGGCCGCCATCGCAGGTCTCGCGAGCCTCCGGCTCCACGACGTTCCCATCAGAGGCCTGATACTGAGCAGTCCCGCCGTTAGGATCTGCGAACCGCAGTGGCTACAGCGACTGGGACTCGTTGCAGCACGCTTTGCCCCGCGCCTACCCACGAAGCGACTCGACCGCCGAAAGCTTTCCACGGATGCGGCGTATGTCGCCGCCGCCAACGCTGACCCCCTCAACTACCACGGACTAATCCCAACGGTCTCGGTGGCTCAAATAGTCCTGGCCGGCCGGGCATTACTCGACCGAGCGGCCCTGCTCTCTCTGCCGCTGCTGATAATCCACGGAACGGATGATCGGATCACGATGCCTGAAGCCAGCGCTGATCTCTATGGTTGCGCAGCGTCGATCGACAAGTCGCTGAATCTGTACACGGGTATGCGTCACGAAACGCTGAACGAGCCGAACGGTCACGTCGTTCACGACCGTATAACTGACTTCATCATGGAGAATGCTACGGATGCAGCCGGCCCATGAGTCGCGGAAACGGGATCGTCTCTCTCACATGCGGCAGGTTGCAGATCCATGCCACCGTCCGCTCCAGACCGAGACCAAAACCGGCATGCGGCACGGACCCGTACCTGCGAAGATCGTAGTACCAACTGAAGACCTCATCGGGGAGCTGGTGTTTACGAACCTGATCTTTCAGGAATTCGAGATCGGTCGCCCGTTCACCACCGCCGATGATCTCGCCGAAACCTTCTGGAGCCAACACGTCCATCCCCAATGCTAACCGATGGTCGTCAGGATCGCGCTTCATGTAGAAAGCCTTTACGTCGGCCGGGTACCGGTGCACGATCAGCGGCCGATCGAAGTGCCAGGACAGCAGCGTCTCGTCGCTGCCGCCGAAGTCACCACCCCATTCGAAACGTTGGGCCGACTGCTTCCACTCGGGTAGGTTGCGCAACTCCTCGATCACTTCCTCCGTCTGCGCATTGATCTCGATTTGTCGCGCGTCGATTCGCCGCTTTTCACCCTTCTTTGCCTGTCCGTACCTCCTCTGCCCTTCCTCCAGCTCTTCGGCAAGCAACTGCCTTTCCTGCTCAAGCGCCGCTATTCGATCGTCGACCATGCGCGCCATGTTCTCGCTGCGAAGCAGGTCGATGGCCTCGCCGTAAGTGATTCGCGGAAACGGCGCAACACATCGCTTTAGCGGCTCGATATCGCGCTCCAGTATCTCCAGTTCATCTGCACATGTATTCACCACATCACTCACGATACGGCTGAGCAAATCCTCGGCCAGCACCATGTTCATGTCGAGGTCGTAGAACGCCATCTCCGGCTCGATCATCCAGAACTCGGTCAGGTGACGCCGCGTCTTCGACTTCTCCGCGCGAAACGTGGGACCGAACGTGTAGATCTTGCCGAACGCCATGGCCATCGCTTCGCCATGGAGTTGACCGCTTTGGGTCAGGTAGGCTTTCTCGTCGAAATAGTCGATCTCGAACAACGTCGATGTGCCCTCGACTGCATTTCCGGTCAGGACGGGCGCGTCCATCTGCAGGAAACCCTGCTCCTGAAAGAATCCGTGTATCGACATGATGATGCGGTTTCGGATTCTCATGATCGCCCACTGGCGGCGGCTGCGCAGCCAGAGGTGGCGGTGGTTCATGAGGAACTCTACGCCGTGCGACTTGGGCGTTATCGGATACTCCTCTGCCACACTTATCGGTTGCAAGCGCGTCGCTTGCAGCTCGAATCCGCCGACTTGGCGCTCGTCGGCCCTCACCGTGCCCGTTACTGCAACCGCGCTTTCCTGTGTGAGCGTCGACGCAGCCTCCCAAGAAGCGGCATCGACCGCCTCTTCGGCGACCACGCACTGCGCAAGGCCGGTCCCATCGCGCAGAATCAGAAAATGGATTCCTTTACCGCCGCGCTTGTTGTAGAGCCAACCCTGCAGCGTGACCTGGTCACCCTCGCTGTTCCGAAGTTCCGCGATCGTTACGGCCTTCGCCATTCAATCTCCCGTTCGTTACTGCTAAATACCGGTCGCTTTCATTCGAAAGATGCGGCGCTGGACAACACGATCCAGTCAATCGCAGCGACGTGTCCGGCACGCGACGTCCTGCCAATCGGCCGGCTCAACGCCGCCGCAATTCCTCCTGCCAGTCGGGAAGGGTCGTCTCGCCCGTCACCGTCGAGTGGAGCAAGTCAAACTGGCCGAAGCCCGTCCGATCGGCAAACACGAAGATCGCCTGCCCCTCTCCGGGGATATTGTGATACTCCCAGATCTCGTAGGGCACGGAGTCGCGCTCGTACAGGTGCGGGTCAATGGCACTCGGCAAACCGTGCTTCAATAACACACGTCCGCGATCCGTCTTCCAGCCTTCGGCGCGACTGTTTGTGTAGCGGTCGTTCGCGTACTGAACCCGCTCGAGAAAATCTTGCCGGACTGTGTTTGCGGGTGAGTTTGGATTAGGATTGCGCCGCTGCCAGAAATCGAGCAGAAATCGGCGCTTCTCCTCCATGTCCTGAATGTTATCTGCGCGTCGTCGCTCACGATCGTTAGCCAGGACCTGTATCAGCTCAAGCTCCGTGACGAGGTCGTCTTCCGGCATGGAGGCAAACACGCTCGTCTCGAACGCACCACGAACAGCCACGGGCTGCTCACGCACGACGGACGGATTGAACACGAAGAACTTGCGCGACTGCTCGACGACGGCTTCGTTGTCACGGTTCAGCACCGCCATTCGCAGGAAGTAAGATCCGCTCGGCAGCGAGCCGACATCGAAGGAGCCGACTACGACATCCGGAGATCGTACGGGACGCTCAAGCCTGCGTGCGTTTCCCGGCAGCGGCCTCGGCAGATTCGCATCGGCGAGATAACAAAAGAACGTGTACTCACCGGCAAGGCCTTGCACGGCATCGACGTTGTACACCTCGGCGTAAAAGAACAGGCGCGATAGGCCCTCACCGTAAAGCTGGTTTGCGTTCGGGCGGATCAGCAGTCCGTTCTTGTAGAAAGGACTATTTCCCTCATCCGATGGCGAAATATTTGTCGCGAGGGTTACGTCCGATATAGCTGTCGTTCCGTCGTCGAAGCCGAGTACAACCACATCCCGGCGGAGACTGAGGGCCTGACGAGACGCGGCCGGATCAGCAGGAACGGAAACGTCCAGCTCGTATTCGCCCGGCGTAACCGCCGCACGGACCTGATGCACGAAGTGCTGGCCGGGCACGAGGCCCGCG
>JBFHWK010000193.1:0-6548 GCA_041589075.1 Rhodothermales bacterium | reverse complement strand
TAATCACTGTCACCGTAACTTCCACTGCGCTTCGGAGTAACGTCTTTTCACCCAGCTCACGACATCAAACGCTGTGACAACCGCGGTCCAGATACGGAACCTCTACCGCCGTTTCGGCGACGTGCGGGCGGTCGACGACCTCTCGCTCGACATTCAGCAAGGCGAGGTCTTCGGCCTGCTTGGCCACAACGGCGCGGGCAAGACGACCACCATCCGCATCCTGAATGGTATTCTGGAGCCGTCCGCGGGAGCCGTCCGTGTGATGGGTCTTGATCCTCAGAAACACGGAGCCGAGCTGCGCCGCCGGACCGGCGTCCTCACGGAAACACCCGCCCTCGACGACAGACTTACCGGTCGCGAAAACCTCGCGATCTTCGCCGACCTGTACGACGTCCCGGAAAACGGAGATGCAAACAAAGTCGACGGCCTGTTGGAGATCTTCCAGTTGGCCGACCGAGCCGATGAACGGGTGCAGACGTACAGCAAGGGAATGAAGCAGCGGCTGGCCCTGGCACGCACGATAATCAACGAACCCGAGATGCTCTACCTCGACGAACCGACATCGGGCCTCGACCCCGTCGCTTCGCACGAGGTACGGGAGATGATCCGGCGATGGGGCGACGCACCCGATCGTACCGTATTCCTGTGCACGCACAACCTGGTCGAGGCGCAGGAGCTGTGCGATCGCGTGGGCGTGCTCGAACGCGGACGACTTCGACTGATCGGCACACCCGAGGAACTCACGAGTGGTGATGACAGCGGCATCGAGGTGGACCTTCTCTTCGATGAGACGAATGTCGCTCGCGCGCGGTCCGCGCTCGGCGGACGCGTCAAAGTAATCGAGCAGATACACCGCGAAAACAATCACAACGGTGGACGCATAACGGTCCGCGTAGAGAGACGCGAAGAGATTCCGGCGCTTGTTGAAACGGTGACTGCACTTGGTCTGCCGGTGTACGGCATCGTTCCACGTGAGAAGACGTTGCGCGACGTGTACCTATCGCTATACATCGACGAAGAAGAGCCTCCCGCCCATGAATAGCCGCGCAACCTGGGCAATCATCCGGAAAGACCTCATCGTCGTTCTTCGCACGAAGGCCGTCGCTCTGCCAATGCTACTCGTTCCGGTACTGCTGCTGGTCGTGATGCCCGTGATTCTTGGTATCGTTGCGCGCTATGCGTCGGACCCGGCGGTGGCATCGGAGCTGGATATCGACCGCATGGCCGCTTCACTGCCGGCGGCGGCTGCGTCGGCGATCTCGGGGCTTACTGTAGAACAACAGTTCGCATACCTGGCACTCGTATACCTCATGGCACCGCTGTTTCTGCTGATACCAAGTGTCGTCGCCGTCGTCGTTGCGGCAGACAGCTTCGCGGGCGAGAAAGAACGCAAGACACTGGAAGCGCTGTTGTACACGCCGCTTACGGACCGCCACCTGTTCGTCGCCAAAGTGCTGTCGGCGTGTATGCCTGCGTTCGTAATCGGCGTCGGTTCATTCGTCGTTTACAGCATCGTAGCGAATATCGCGGCGTGGCCTGTCATGGGCACGATATTCTTTCCGACGCCGATGTGGTTCGTGCTTGTCTTCTGGCTCTCACCGGCCGTCGCGGTGTTGTCACTTGGAGGGACGGTACTGGTGTCTGCGCATGTCGGCACGTACCAGGCAGCATATCAACTCGGCTCGCTCGTCGTCTTGCCGATCCTATTCCTGATCATCGGGCAGGTGCAGGGGCTGCTTTTTTTTCAGACGAGTCTCGTGTTTGCGATAGGCTTCGTGTTCTGGGCTCTGGGCGCGACCCTCGTGTTCCTAGGTGCGCGATCGTTTCGGCGCACCCGGATTGCGACGAAAATGTAAGGGCCTTCCGTTGACTTTCAGGATGCGGGAGACCGCTCTGTCTCTACTTCAACAAAACCATGGGCTTCGAAGCACTTCCTGTGTCCGTCACCAGTCTGTACAGGTAAAGCCCGCTTGGCAGAGCGCTCGCTTCGAATCGTGCCTCATGGTTGCCGGCCTGTAGCAGTCCATTAACGAGAGAACGCACGTTTCGTCCTGTCACGTCGAATACATCCAATCTCACGTGACTCTTTTCCTTAATAGCGAAACGGATCGTGGTCGTGGGATTGAAGGGATTGGGATATGCAGCGCCAAGGACAAACTGGTCCGCCATCTCGACGTCGATCGTCAGCACTTGGCTGTAGGCGAGACTTCCATCGAAGTCTTTCTGTCGAAGTCGGAACTGATGCGCACCTGCTTCGAGGTTACTGAGCTCAAAGCGGTAGCTTATGGTTGACTGCGATTGGCCGGCACCCTGCACAAAACCAACGGTTTGAAAGACGCCTTCGTCGGCGTACGGCCCGCGATGCTCGATGTCGAATCCACTATTGCCGGTCTCAGAATAGGTTTTCCAGATCAGGGCGACCGTTGTGCCGTTACTGACGGCCGTGAAATCGGCCAACTCGACCGGCAAGCCACCCAGATCGATGGACGTGACGGTGGAATTGTTGGCGGGTCCGTCGAGGTCTGGGTCCGGATCGTTTCCCTCATGCGAAAGATCCGTCGAGGATCCCTCGGACGTACCGTTCTCCGAGAAGTCACCGCGTCCCGTCGCCTGGTTGGTCGTACTCGTGGTCCCGCCGGTTGGGTACCAGGTAACAGTAAAGCTGATCTGTGCGGTTGCACCGACGGGAAGACGGTTACCGGCAACCAAGTTGAGTAAATTCTGGTCGGTCGAGCCGTTGAAGCTTGCGTTCGGACTTCCGGCCGCGATCACAGCACCGCCCGTAAGTGCGCCGATGGTCGGCGTTGTGACCGTGTATGTGCCCGGCACGGTTGGTGTTGCTGAAACATAGGTGCCGAATGACGTGGCAAGGTCATCCGTGATCTGAAGATCGAACAATGATACGTCACTGAAGCCCTCAAGCGTCACGGTCAATGGTACGTCGTAGGTGCCGTCACCGTTGTTGATGATGGTGCCAACCGACATTGCTGTGCCGATCTGCGCAGCGAGATTGCTAACCTGCGGGTCCGTAAACGTTACTGCGTCTATCGTGAAGTCAAGTGAAAAAAGCCTGTTGCCGGCAGTAGTGCCGGTCCCTGTCTGGCCAATACTGAGCTCGATGCGTGACGTGCTTCCACCATTGGCGACCGCGATCACTTCAGTAATCGTAGGATCGATGCCGCTGAAGGTTGTCTCGGGACCTGTGAAGCGCAAGCCGCGCTCGTTCGTCGAAACCGTCAACAGTGAAGCAGGTGTACCCTCAAGGGTATAGGAGCTGACTCCCGAAAGCTCCACGAATTCTTGTCGGCCCGACGCCCCGTCAATATCAATGGCGGATATCTCAAGGCCCGTTATCGTACCGGCCGAGCCACCGCAAAAATCGACAAGGGTTATTGCGAAATCGACGCGACCTTCCAAGTTGGGGGTTGCGCTCATCTGCGGCTGCAGCGGCGCACTGCTGGGCGTTGGGCTATTCGAATCGTCGACCTGCGTCAGCGTGGCCCCGTTCGCAAGCGCCACTATCTCGACTTCGGCATCTGTCGTGCCCGTAACATCAGTGAAGCAGTAAACAGCACCGGACTGAAGAGCTGTCCCGGAGTGAAGAGAATCTGCGTTAAAGACCAGTGACACCTGGCTGCTCGCGGTCAGCGGATAACAACCAAGGAGTGCGGCGGCAAGCGTCGCGAGGCGTAACAATTGTTTCATTCTCTGTTCGTTCGGCGTGCGACCAGCCCGATGCCCGACTGAGTCGCTTCAATGTGATTACTCGTCCAGGGAATCGACGATGTCGCGGTCACCGTAAACAGAAACCGATGAAGAAGGCGCAAAACCAGCGATTTCCGAACTGAAAACGTCATCCCAGCCCCGGCCTTGGCAGCGGCAGGCCGCGGGAACGACGATAAGCTTCGCCCGGTAGTCCCCGGCGTCGCCTGCCGATGGTAGGCTTCGCCGAGGCAGGCCCCAGTAGCCTTGAAAGACTAATTGAACACGCTCACACGGTCCGGCGAGGGGGGACAATTAAGTTCGAAGTTACCCCACGTTTCAGAGGAGGGGTCGGGGGAAGGAGCTACTCCCAGACTCCGTCATCCCACAGCGCTTAGCCTGCCCCGGCGAAAGCCGGGGTCATCCCGGCCCCCGGAGCCGGGATCCATGGAACGCTTGGGAAAGTGAAAACACTGATGGATTCTCGCTTGCCCCACCTCCGCCACGCAGGCCGCGGGAATGACGATGGAGGAAGGCCATTCGGTCACGGAGCAGGAGGCCACTATGCTGCCGGAGGGATTTCCGACTGCCCCGTCAAAAATCAGACTATCGGCAATTGCGCAATTCAATCCGATTTGCTAAGCAACGCGATCCACAGCAACATCGGTGATTAAACGTGAAACACGCATTGATTCCGATCGCCTTAATTTTCGCGATCGACGCGAGCGCACAAGTCGAGGCGGCACGCGACTGGTGCAGTTTTCAGTCTTCAGAATTCGGCCCCAACTGCAGCTTTGAAAGGTGGAATAATTTCGGGTTCGGTGACGAACCGCAGGCGTGGGTTGGTAACGACAGAGAGAACTTGGGTCATGTCAGACGGTCGACCGATTTTCACCCAAACCATGAGATTCCCGGCAACAATCCGGGCTATGCTGAGGACACGGTCTCGGCGATGTTGGAAGTTGTCGTTGGAACGGATGGCCTCCGGCGAATTCCCGCACTCTATTCTTTTCAGAGTGGAGTTGGCCATACGGTGCGGGCACCGCTGGCAACAGTCCATGGTTTTTGGAAGGCGTCATTTACCGATCCCGATGACGACCGTCTCCACGTAGAGGTAGATGTGCGGCGATTTGATCCTGACCAAGGCTTCGATGTAACGGTAGCTTATGGTACGGCCCAACTGACTACCGAGTCCGCAATGGAGTCGGCGTGGACGCAATTCACGGTTCCAGTCCAGGTTTTGGTCGGCGACTTCATCGCCGGCGGTGCCATTGTCACATTCACACTTGCCGACCACGCGCTTCAGCCAGCACTAACAGGCTCCAGGGCGTGGATCGACAACGTCTTCTACTCGGGCGCGACGACGACTCCCGCCGCCGCAAACCGAACGGCCGCGGACGCAGCCGCAGTCGCCTTCGCCAGTGACGCGGCGCTCGTCCAGGTGGAGGGCAACGACTTGGATGAATCCGGGGCCGCCCAGGAATGGGTGTACACGTACTACAGTGACACGGCCAACAAGACAGGAGCCGCCGCTGCACACGGATTCGTTCTACTGAACGGGGCGGTCGTTTCCGATTTCGCTGTCGATATCGCAAATCTACACTCGACGTCGCCGCTTCCAGCACGGTGGCTGGACAGTCGACCTGCCGCGGTTATTGCCGAGCAGCACAGCAACGGATTCCGGAGTCGACATACCGACGCAACCGTCTCTGCCGTGTTGGCGCCGGGTCTTACCTCCGAAACAGGCGAAGGGACCACATGGAGGCTCTTGTACAGCGCGGCCAATGAATCAATTACTCTCTTTGTCGACGCGGAGACACGGGCGGTTACAGTGGACATCGAGACATTCGAGAAGGACATCCCGAAAACACTCTACGCCAACTATCCAAACCCATTTCGTGGCACTACAACAATCCCATACGACTTGGCCATGCCGTCGGACGTGTCCCTTAAGGTTATCGACGTGCTAGGGCGCACTGTGAATGAGACGAGCGTCAACGCACAACTACCAGGAAACCACGAGCTGGTCTTTGATGCATCGTCGTTGTCTTCCGGGATCTATGTATATCGGCTGGAAGCCGGCGGCATGATTGCCTCGAGAAGGATGGTCGTGCTTAAGTGAATGGTTGATCCCTTTGGAGGTGAAGCAGAAGCGACTGCGCAGCTTCTCGCGTAGGACACGCTTGCACGACTTCATCCCGGCCCCGGCCTCCGCAGCGGCAGGCTGCGGGAACGGCGAACATCTCCCCCTGTAGCCCCCCTCAGGCGAGGGGGTACGCTCGACAATTTGATTTCCCCCTCCTTTCCGAGGGGGCTAGGGGGTGGAGCTACTCCCACACTCCGTCATCCCACAGCGCTTAGCCTGCCCCGGCGAAAGCCGGTCATCCCGGCCCCCGAGCCGGGATCCATGCACGGCTTCAGACAACCAACCATCACATGGATTATTTCATCAGTCGCCACTTTGTTGCTCGTTTCCCGCTTCCCCCGCCTCCGCGGGGGCAGGCACGGGAATGACGAATGCTGGGTCGAGCAGGAATAGGACGCGGACTTACCGCCGCTCCCGGTACACGACCCCACCACCGCGACCGCCGCTCAACACGTCGCGATCGCCATCACCGTCAAGATCAATGAAAACCGGCGCCGAGAACGCCGGCAGATCCAGATCAATAACCGCGCGCACCAGACCCATCGCGGCCGCCTCACCAACTTCGACAAACACTGGCTCACCCTCTGTTCCGTCATTTCGAAAGACCTTAAGGTCTCCGACATCGGTGCCAACGATTAGATCATAATCTCCGTCAGCATCCAGATCCTCGAACACCGGAAAGCTCCGACGACCCACATCG
>JBFHWK010000192.1:0-6651 GCA_041589075.1 Rhodothermales bacterium | reverse complement strand
GTCGGCACTTGCCCACAACGAGTCCGCAATATCGCGGAATGCGTAGAAGGACCGAGCCATGCCGTGGGACTGAAAGCCGTTGTACTGTTCGGCATGGCAGGATGCACAAGAGTCATCGCCCGTGTAGTCCGTCTCGTTCGCGACGTTTCTGAATGTTACGGGGCTCGTGCTGATGTCTGGTTCGCATCCGATAAGTGCGAATGCGAAGAGAAGGCCGGCACCGATCACGCGCGGGTGTGTCATGCCGTTGTGAACATCAAGCCGTTGGCGAGGGTCTCGGCAAAGCAAAAGCCCGACCGCCGTGAAGCAGGTCGGGCTTTACTAGCTCTTAAGGGCCGAATCCCCTTCCTAAGCTTTAGTAGCCGGGGTTCTGGAGCAGATTCGGGTTCGCGTCGAGCTGAACCTGCGGAATCGGGAAGACGACGCGGAACGGCTCTGTGTTTGTCTTAAACGCCCACGTATTGCCGAACTTGTCGAACCGGATCAGGTCCTGACGGCGGGTTGACTCCCACAGAAGTTCGAACTGCCGTTCCTGCAAGATGACATCCGCGTTTACGGTTGTCAGGTTGTTCGAGGCATCGCCGAAGGCGCGCTCGCGCAGGACGTTCAGATTCGCCAGTGCTCCGGCGTTATCGCTTTGACGGAAGGCCGCTTCGGCCTTGATCAGGTACATTTCGGCCAGTCGCAGCCAGGCGTAGTCGTTGCCATTGTCACCGCCGGCGCGGCTGGGGTCAATCTCCCACTTCACAACACGGACCCCCGATGTTTCGTCGATATTGATCGGCTCACCCGCGGTAACCTCTACGCCCTCCGGCGTGAACAGTCCCGGCGTGAATGAGAGGGGGTTGCCTTTGCGATCTTGCAGTGGCGGGCTGTTCGTGTCGCTGAAGCACTCATTGCCGATGCATCCCTGATTAGGCTGTGAGTACATCTGGCCTACGAGGAATACGTCTGCCCGGCGATCATCAGGATCGAACTGATTGAACACGTCCGCCAGCACGATGAAGCCGTTCCAAGGCGTTTGTGGAATCTGGTTGTAGTGCAGAGTCCGCATGATGAAGGTAAGGCCAAGTCCTCCCTTCGCAAGCGTCGGCGTTACAAAGATCAGCTCCGGCGAGGTGTGGTTGTCCACGCGGAAGTTGTCGAGGTAGTCGTCCGAGAGTCCGTACTCGCCCGACCCAATGACCGCGTCAGCGCGCGATGCGGCGTCGCCCCAGCGCGGAGCGGCCTTGGTGATACCCCCGGCCGTCGTTGTTCCGGCAAGGATCTCGGCATTGAGATAGAGGCGTGCGAGCAGGGCATTAGCGGCGCCGCTTGTGGCACGACCAAAGTTGGAAGCGCCCCATGTGCTGGCCGGTGGCAACGCCCCGGCTGCAAAGATCAACTCGTCTTCGATGAAGGAGAAGACCTCCGCGCGCGTGTTCGTTGCCGGCGGCTCGTCGAACACCGACTCGGTGACGATCGGCACGTTGCCGAAGAAGTCTAACACCTGGAAATAATAGAATGCCCGGAGGAACCGGAGCTCCGCCAGCAACTGATCCTTGTTCGAGATGTCGGCCGTCGCGTCGTTGATTGCGTCGATCACAGTGTTCGCGCGAGCGATGCCGGTGAACGCGCCAACCCATGCATCATTGAAGTCAACAAGGAACTTGTCCCAGGTGTGCTTGTGCATGGCACGCCAGCGACCGGCGTCGTCCCAGTCTGTACCGCGGACAGGCACGAGTGTCTCGTCCGACGCGTGCTGGCTCAGGTTGTGGTAGGCCCACAGCATGTTGCGAAGCTGCGCGTACACAGGGGCGACGGCTGCCAGAACTTCCTCATCCGTCTGGAAGAAGTTGTCCGGGGTCACGGCGCTAAACACGTCCTCTTCGAGGTCCGTGCATCCCTGGAGCGAGATCACGGCGGGACTGACCAGGAACGCGGCCAGAACCAAAACCCACCAGGCTCTTTTTTGCTTGAAGGTTGTCATGGGTTTATGCGGATTTCGTGGTGATCTAATTCGTCTTGATAGTGCGCTGACCCTAGAACGTCAAGTCAATTCCAAACGTGAAGGTCCTTGGGCGCGGATAATTGAGGTAATCGATACCGATGGCCGTGATCGGGATGTTTCCGATCGATGCAGCTGCGGCTGTGTTCACCTCTGGATCCCACCCGTCGTAGGAGGTCAGAACAAACAGGTTCTGCGCGGTCACGTAAATGCGCGCCCTGCTGATCGTTCCAAACACGGAGTTCAGAGAGGTCACGTTATTGAACGTGTACCCGAGTGTGATATTCTCGGCCCGCAGGAACGAGGCATCCTGAATCCAGCGTGAGGAGAACACCGGTGCTTCCGCCAACGGCGTCGGGTCCGAGGCCGCGTCGGAGAGGAAGTTGATGTTCGTATTCACGAGGTTCTTCGCCGTGTACTCGAGCGCCGTGTTGTTAAACAGCTCGGCTCCGCTTACACCGCGAAGGAAAAGGCTGAAGTCAAAATCCTTGTACGTGAGGTTCGCCGAGAGGCCGTACTCGAGGCTCGGCTGTGCGTCGCCGATAATGCCGAGGACGCGGTTGCCTTCGGTGTCAAGCTCGAAAGCCTGAGCACCCTCCGAGAGACCGGAGCACGACTGATCCGACATCGCAACCTCTTCACCACAGAAACCGCGGAACACGGCACCCTTGAATGTGCCGAACGGCTCGCCGGGTGTCAGGATCTGAGCATTGATACCGGACAGACCTGCTCCACTAACCCGACCCGTCGCAATTTCCTCACGACCTGCAAGGTCCCTGATCTCGTTCTTGTTCGAGGCAAGGGTCGCTCCGACATTCAACGTGAGATCACCGCGATCGATGGCCACTGAGTTCAGCGTCAGCTCAAAGCCGGTGTTCTTCATCTCACCGGCGTTGATGATCGAAACCTCGACGGCTGCTGGCTGCGCGTTCGGCACGGCTGTCAACAGGTCCGTCGTGCTCTTCGTGTACCACTCGAGCGACCCATCGACCCGACCATTCCAGAAAGCAAAGTCAAGACCTACGTTGGTCGCGGTCGTCTCCTCCCACTTGAGGCTGGCGTTCGGCACGTTGTTCGGCGCCACACCAACGACTTCGTTCTCACCAATTATTGCGATGAAATCGTTGCTCGGTGCAAAGGTCGGCTGCGAGAGCAGGTTGCCAATCTCCTGGCTACCGGTGATACCCCAACCCACGCGGATCTTCAGATCATCGAGCCAGTCGACATTTGCAAGGAAGTTTTCCCTCGAAAGCCGCCAGGCCACTGACGCAGACGGAAAGACGCCCCACTTCTCGTCCGCTCCGAATCGGGACGAGCCGTCACGACGAATCGTTGCGGTCAAGAGATACTTGCTGTCGTAGCCGTAGTTGACACGACCGAAGAAAGAGATCAGCTTGCTGACCTGCTTGTCCGACACCGGCTTCTGGAAATTGGCGCCGAGGTTGAGATTGTTGAATGAGACCGCGTCGGTCACGAAATCACGTGTCTCAACACCAAAACTCTCGCTCGTGAAGTCCTGCCACGAATATCCGCCAAGCACGTTGATACTATGGCGGTCGTCGAGAATGCTATTGTACTGGCCAGTTACCTCGACAAGCCGCGAACCGCGGTCGAGCGAGTTCTGTGCTGCCGTGCCATTTTCACTCACACCCGGCGGCAGCGGCGAAGTCTTCGGAATGAAGGTTCGGCGCACTCCGGAAGACCGGTCGAGGCCCACGTTGACCTTACCCGAAAGCTCGTTCGTAAACGAGTAGTCGGCGGTGATATTACCTAGGATGCGCGTCGTCTTCGCCAAGTCCTGCACCTGCTCGGCAATCGCGACCGGGTTCCGGACGCTCGTACCTACCTCACAGAAGCCCGAGCCCACGTCGAACAGGCAACCATCGTCGGTATCATCAACTGGCAGTGTCGGATTAAACTTGATGACGTTCCCCAGCAGCGTAGACTCGAATCCGTTCGTTTCCGTCGTCGGCGTCAAGTTGTCATTAACAAATGACCCGTTCAGGTTGACGGCCAGCTTGAGCTTGTCGTCAAGTGCATTGTGCGTCGCACTGAGATTGCTGGTCACACGCTCCTGGCCGGAGTTGATGACGATACCCTCCTGATCACGGTATCCGACGGACGCGCGGTAGCTGGTCGATTCCGTACCACCGGAGAACGAGAGGTTGTGCTCGTGCGAAGTAGCGCTCTGGAAAACTTCGTCCTGCCAATCCGTATTCGAACCGCCGAGGTCGTTGTTAAGTCCGAAGTCCGATACGAACTGCCGGTACTCGCTCGCTGACAACAGATCCAGCTTCTTGCGCAGACTCGACGAAGCAACGCGACCGCTATAGTTGACAGTCAACTGTCCGGACCGCCCCTTCTTGGTGGTAATCAGGATCACGCCGTTGGCGCCCCGAGAACCGTAGATGGCCGCCGCGGAAGCGTCCTTGAGAATGTCGATCGATTCGATATCACTCGGGTTCAGGAACGAGAGCGGATTACGAGGTCCATTGTTCTCGTCACCACCTTCGATCGAAAATGTGCCCGGCTGCGACGAGCTGTTATCGATGGGCACGCCGTCGATCACATACAGCGGATCGTTGGATGCACTGATGGACGTGCCGCCGCGAACACGAATCGTGACACCGGCGCCTGGATCACCGTCGTTCTGAATGATGCGGACACCGGAGACGCGGCCCTGGATGAGCTGCTCCGGTGACTGAACGAGGCCGACATTGGCCTCGGACACCTTCACGTTACTTACGGCGCCCGTGACGTCCGCCTTCCGCTGCGTGCCGTACCCGACGACGACCACTTCGGACAGAAGGGCGACGTCTTCGGCTAGGGCGATGTTGATGACGTTCTGGTCACCGACCGTCACTTCTTGCGGCAGGTAGCCGACGAAGGAGTAGACCAGGACTGCACCGGGGCTTACCCGGATGCTGTAGGTTCCATCGATGCCGGTCGCGGTTCCGGTCATCGTCCCCTTCACAGCGATGTTAACGCCGGGCAGGGGGAACGCCGAGTCCGCGTCGGTCACTGTTCCAGTTACAGTTTTCTCTTGGCCATAGGCTAGACCCGCTGTTACGAGTACAACAACAGCGGATAGCAGTATCCGTCGAAGCATGACTAAATGGGTTTGGTTACAAACGCCTCAGATTTGCGTAAGCGCTTTCGCAAGGGACGGTGACTCCTCACCTTTACGAGTTCTGTGTGGCTGGCGCTCGGGCGGGAATTTACCGCAAAGGCTTTGGCAAATGAAAGGGCAAACGATCCGTCTCGGTGGATTATTCGTCGCGACAAGTATCACCATATCAGGGCCTGAATCGCGGAAGGCACTATCGCTTCAGACGACAGAAGTGCCGTATTTATAAGTTCATACGGACGCTCCGACCTCTCTGGCATTGTCCAGCGACGGCGAATGAGAGTCGACATCACCGTGCCCGGCTTTGCGACATCTTAACAAGTCCGTCACACGCAACCCTCGTCATTCCCGCGTAGGCGGGAATCCATACGAGGTTGAGGTAGTCTCGGGCGGTAGATGGATCCCCGATCAAGTCGGGGATGACGTGGTGCCCGGAACGACGTGATGCCCGGAACGACGTAGTGCCCGGAACGACGTGGTGCCCGGAACGACGTGGTGCCCGGAACGACGTGGTGCGCGGAACGAGGTGGTGCCGAGGATGACGCGTCGGCCGAGTACGTCAATATTGCGGCACGCTCGGATCGATCTCGTCACTCCAGGCCAGGACGCCGCCCTTGAGGTTGCGGACCGACCGGTACCCAGCTTCCAGCAGCATTTTGGTGGCTCGCGCCGACCGCGCTCCCGACCGGCAATGGATTACGACGTCCTCGTCGCGCGCGGCCCTAACCTCGTCGAGACGATCGGCAAGCTCCTCCACGGGGATGAGTTGATCCGCGTCTATCGATGCAATCGCTGCCTCAAACGGTTTTCGAACATCGAGCAGGAACGGCCGGCGTCCGGCACTTGCCAGATCGGCGAGGGCCCTCACCGTGATCTCCGGTACGTCGGTGTGCATCGCCGGCTGCTGTCCCGGCGCCGGAAGGCCACAGAACTGATCGTAATCGATTAGCTTCGTCTGTGTAGGATGCTCGCCACAGACGGGACAGTCCGGATTCTTGCGCACGCGGAGCGTCTTGAACGTCATCTCAAGTGCGTCGAAAAGCAGCAATCTCCCGACTAGCGGGTCGCCCACACCGACGATCAGCTTGATAACTTCACTTGCCTGAAGCGAACCGACGATACCCGGAAGCACTCCGAGCACCCCGCCCTCCGCACACGATGGCACCAGTCCCGGCGGCGGCGGCTCCGGATAAACACACCGGTAGCATGGCCCGTCTTCCGAGCCGAATACGGAAACCTGTCCCTCGAACCTGAAAATGGAAGCGTAGACATTCGGGATTCCCCTCAGCACGCATGCGTCGTTGACCAGGTAGCGGGTCGGGAAGTTGTCGGTGCCGTCCGCCACCAGGTCGTACCCCTGAATCACGTCCAGTGCGTTCGCACTCGTTAGGCGCGTTTCATACAGGTCCACCTCCACGTTCGGGTTGATCTCGGCGATCCTGTCACGCGCCGACTCGAGCTTCGATCGTCCGACGTCGCTGGTCCCGTGAATGACCTGCCGCTGCAGGTTTGAAGCATCGACAACGTCAAAATCGAC
>JBFHWK010000191.1:0-6675 GCA_041589075.1 Rhodothermales bacterium | reverse complement strand
GACATCACGCGGGCGTTTTAACTCCACAAGTGCCGGGATGAACGGCAGCACGAGCCACGCAATTGTTATGAGGGCGAGAAGGTACAGCATCTGATCACGTTGCCACGTATACGGCGCCCTCCGAGGCTACCCGAAATCTCTTTGTCTTCTTCCAGTCGACGTGCGTGTCGTCGCGGCGTGTGAACAGGTGACTCACTATTGCAGTCGTCACCGAGATCATCGACACGACAAATCCGAGGATGTTCAACGGCAGCAGTCGGATTCGGCGTATGGTACCGTCGAGGCGGACGGCTGCCGCGATCTCGAAAAATGCTGCAAAGTTGCCGATCGTGTTGTACGAGGCGACGGCGAGAATGGCGAATACGCCGTGCAACCTGTGGACACCCATGAAGAAAAGGGCGAACGCCAGTAGCCAGCCAACAAGAAGAATGGGAGCCATCAAGTAAACGCCGAGCAGCAACAGTCCGTCGAGTCGTTGCTTCAGAGGTAAACTCTTCTTGCGAAGCAGGCTTCCGCTGTACCGGAGGGCCGCGTCTGTGTGACCCCTGGCCCAACGCTGTATCTGCCGGATCCGGACGGGCCAGGATTCGGGTACTTCCTCGTAGCATTCATAGCGGTTCGAGTAGACGATCTTCCATCCGTCAAGAACCAGCCGAAACGTGATGTCGGTGTCCTCGGCGAGTGAATCTTCCCGCCATCCACCCACAGACTTCAGTGCACTGACGCGCACACCCCCGACCGTGCCTCCATACTGAGGGATCAGGGAAAGATTCATTCGCGCCTGTTGATCAACCTGGTAACCGCCCGCCCTTTCCATCTCGAGCAGCCGAGTCAACAGGTTGCGTCCGGTGTTGACGGGCACGACTCTGCCCATCACCGCACCGATTTCGGGATCAAGGAACGGCACGGCGAGATGTTTAATGAGCCCCTTGTCCGGAACGTAGTCGGCATCGAACACCAGCATGACCTCGGTGTCGATGAAAGGCAATGCGTCGCGAAGAACCGCGGCTTTGCCGGGTATACCCTCTGTGCGGAAGAAGGGCTGGATCCGACCACCACTTGCATCGCGATATGACTCAATGATCTGTCTGGTTCGATCTTTCGATCGGTCATCGACCGGCATAATGCGCAGGTGCTCGCTCGGATAGTCGGCTGCTAGCAGCGCGTCAAGGATGTGACCAATCACCGCCTCCTCATTGTGTGCCGGAATAACGACGGTTACGTCCGGCCACCAGGTGTTGTCGACAGGCACGTACGGATGGCGCTGTCTTCCGAAGAGCCGGTTGAGCGTGAAGCCGTAATGGCGCACGGTGTAGACGCAGATCAGAAAGATGATCACGTACAGAACCGCGAGCATCAACACTCCCACAGTGCTTTGTATCTCGACTACCGATGACCGTGTTTCCAGGAGACTTCCGTCTTTGACGGTCCATGGTCCGGCGGGTGCATCCGTTGAAATGACCGGCTTCAGCCGGCGGCCAATGTCGAGGATGTTATCACCGAGGGCTGCAGCGGTCGTACCGGCCGTGGTCGGCTCGGATTGCGCTTCATGCGCCCCTCGCGAAACCACGTGACCGGCACCAGACAGACCGACGAGCAGAACGGCGGCAAGGATTCGTGTCACCATGAAACGGCGGGTGAGCGGGATCGGCATGAGTGATGGCGGTGCGCAAGGCACAGGATTCGTGCCATGCACGCCCGGCACACCTGCCAAGCCCTCCCATTCGGTTGCCAGAACCGCGGATCTCTGTTTCCCGCTCGGCAGGTGGCTTTCGGCTCCGGCGGACAACGCTGCAAACCGTCAGCGCAGTCTACGGCGAATGAGAATTTCTTACCGTTCCTGCGAAAATCTTGCCGCCACGGCAACACGCTTCGACATTCCGGTGCACGCCAAAAAAGCCTCGACGCGACGCGTCATGTGTGCAATACCACCAACTACACATTCCGTGCCCGTCGGCCGCTGCTGGAACGATAGCGACGTGCGACCGTCACATCCGACTGTCACGAAAAGACATCCTCTCATGCCATCTCGTAATCGTTCTCTGGCCGCGGCGCTTCGCACAACCGCCGCGAACCTTCGCTCGGGCGCACGCTACGAGTGGGGCCATATGGGCCGATGCAACTGCGGGCATCTTATGCAAACCCTCACGGGGCTGACGGATCGGGAGATCGTGGCACGCGTCGGTTACGAACTCGACGAATGGACCGAGCACGCACGCGGCCGTTGTGAAACAACCGGTGCCGCAGCCGATGACATTTTTCAGACGCTTGCGAAAGCGGGCCTGACTCGAGCCGACATTGCGCATCTTGAGCATCTTTCCGATCCACATGTCCTCCGCCTACTCGGGAATCGCACGCTGCGCAAGAACTCCCCTACCGATGCCGCCGCCTACATGGAAGCGATGGCTACGATCGCAGAAGTAGACGGCCAATGCTCACTTGCCACCGCCGTCGTCACCACGCGAGAGCATCGACCTCCCGTCCGAAGTGCCGGCCTGCACCACCGGCGAGCAGGCGCGGGGGATCGTCACATGCACAGGCTGAAGACAACCGCCTGACTCATGGCCCGGACATCCCAGATGGCCAGCGTCGGCAAGCGCAAGGTCGAGCTGTCAAATCTGACGAAAGTGCTCTACCCGGACGACGGCGTGGTCAAGGCCGAGATTGTACAGTATTACCTGAAGATCGCGCCAACAATTCTTCGTCATATTCGTGGGCGTGCGCTCACACTCGTTCGCTACCCCGACGGCATCTATGGCGAGACCTTCTATCAGAAGAACCGGCCGGGCTGGGCGCCCGACTGGGTCCGCTTCGTAAAGCTCGGTGACGAAGAGAAGAAACTCGACTATATCCTCGCCACCGAAGAGGCCACGCTCGTCTGGCTCGCGAACCTGGCATGCATCGAGCTGCACCAACTCCACTCGCGCGACCCGCATCATGACAGACCCGACTACTTCGTGCTCGACCTCGATCCGCCAGAGGACTTCGATTTTGCAGACGTACTCGACATCGCCCGCCGCCTGAAGGACCACGTAGAGAAATACGGCTACCACCCGTTTGCCAAGACGACTGGCCGCAAGGGCATTCACGTCGTCGTGCCGGTCCAGCCCAAGTGGTCCTTCGGCGAAGTATTCGAAGCGGCGAAGGACCTCGCTGAACCTTTCGTGCGCGCCAATGCTGACACGACCTTGCACATTAAAAAGGAGTCACGCAAAGGGCGTGTCCTCGTAGACATCTACCGTAATCGTGGCGGGCAGTCGATCGTCTCGCCGTACTCACTGAGAGGCGCACCTGGGGCGCCCGTGTCCATGCCGCTGTCGTGGGATCGGCTGCTCGCCCTCGACTCTCCGGGTGATTTCAACATCCACAACGCAATCGATCATGTCCTCACTGAAGGCGATGCGTGGGAGGCCATCGGAGCTTACGCCGGCGAGTTGCACACGCAAAAGACGCCGGCGCCCAAACTTCGTGGCAAAAAGAATTCCGACAAGCACAAGACACCGGAGCAACTCGAGGAGTACGCCAAGAAGCGGGAATTCGGAAAGACGCCCGAACCCGAACCACTGGAGACACTCGGTGAAGGAAACGCGTTCGTCATCCACAGACACCACGCATCGCATCTTCATTACGATCTTCGGCTCGAGGAAGACGGCACACTCAAGTCGTGGGCCGTACCCCGCGGTATGCCGCCGCATCCCGGCATTAAGAGGCTCGCCGTGGCCACCGAAGACCACCCCCTCGAATACCTGAACTTCGAGGGCGTCATTCCAAAGGGCGAGTATGGAGCCGGGCCGATGTGGATCTACGCGCGGGGCAAGTACGAGAAAACGAAAGAAAAAAAAGACGGCTTCTATTTTCGATTGAACAGTACCGAACTGACGGCCGACTACCGTATGTACGCCACAAGCAACCGCCAGTGGCTGGTCGAGAGACTGGATAAGCCGCAGATCGACTGGCTTCATGATCGAATCGACTTCATGTTTGCCGAACGTGTGTCGGAAGTGCCCGATGGCGACTATGCGTACGAGCTGAAGTGGGACGGCATCCGAGCCATGATCGTGTTGGACGAGGGTGAGATTCGAATCCGCAGCCGCAATCACCGTGACATCACGGAGAAATTCCCGGAGTTGCTTGTTCCCGAGGAGGCGTTCCGCAACACGTCCGGAGTTTTTGACGGTGAGATCGTCTGTCTCGACGAAGAAGGGCGTCCCGACTTCCGCAACGTTATAAACCGTCTGCAGCGATCGGGGGAAGCGAGTATTCGGCGCGCAGCCGAAAAGAACCCCGTCCACTGCTACCTCTTCGACTGTCTCTTTCTTGACGGCCGCGCTCTCACCAACGACCCGGTGGAGAGGCGACGTGCTTGGCTCGAAGATTCGGTCCGGCGCGACACGCCCTACCGTGTGAGCGAATCCGTAGAGGACGGACGCGCCCTGTACGAAGCCGTGAAGACAATGGGGCTCGAGGGGATCGTGGCCAAGGAGACGGGAAGTCGCTACTATCCGGGCCGCCGCTCACGTAGCTGGCTCAAGGTCAAGGTGAAGCAGAGCGACGACTGCGTGATCCTTGGATACAC
Source organism: Rhodothermales bacterium (assembly GCA_041589075.1). Taxonomy (GTDB): domain Bacteria; phylum Bacteroidota; class Rhodothermia; order Rhodothermales; family JABDKH01; genus JBFHWK01. Next base: position 2,099 of record JBFHWK010000191.1, on the reverse strand, counting down.
CGAAGGAAAAGGCGACCGGGAAGGGTTGTTCGGAGCCCTGCAGATCGGTTGCTACGAGGACGGCGTCCTGGTTTATCGCGGGAAAGTCGGTACGGGTTTTGGCCACAAACTGATGAAGAGCATTCTCGCGCGATTGAGCAAAATTCCGCAGGCTGAGCGGCCTGTGACGGAAAAACCTGCGGATGATGCGGAAACAACGTGGCTTGAGCCGAGCCTCTTCTGTGAAGTACAGTACTCGCAACTCACCGACAATGGGACCTTCCGAGACCCGGTCTTCGTTCGACTGCGACCGGACTTGACGGCGGAGGACGTCTAGTCTCGGGACGCCGCCCCGTAAAACGAGAGGTCACCTATGAGAGCAATCTGGAAAGGGCACATCCAGTTCTCGCTGGTAACGATTCCTATTCGCGTGTACAGCGCTATTGAGTCTTCGGAAACGATCCGCTTCAACCAGTTGCACGTGGAAGACTATGGCCGCATCGCCTACGACAAACGGTGCAAGAAGTGCAACAACGTCGTCTCGAACGACGAAATCGTCAAGGGATACGAGTACGAGCCGGACCAGTACGTCGTGATCGAGCAGGAGGACATCGACAAGCTACGTGTCAAGAGCACGCGTGTCATTGAGATTCAGGGCTTCGTCGACACTTCAGAGGTTCACCCCACGTTTTACGACACGCCATACTTCGCCGGACCGGACGGGGTCGTGGGCGCAAAAACCTATGCACTGCTGTGCCAGACACTTCGAGACAGCAACAAGCTCGGGGTCGGAAAGGTTGTACTAAGAGATCGGGAGAGCGTTGTGCTGCTTACGCCTCAGGGCCCCGGTCTTCTTCTACATAAAATCCGCTACCCGCACGAACTCCGTGACATCGCTCAGGTGCCCCAGCTCGACGGACTCGAAGCGGACAAGGAACAGCTGAAGCTTGCACAGACACTCGTCGATTCGATGTCCATGTCCCTCGCTGACATCGAACTGAAGGACTCGTACTACGACGCCCTCAAAGAACTAGTGGCCGCCAAGGTGGAGGGTAAGGAGATCGTGACGGTGGCGGAGGAGGAGCGACCCGTCGTCGATATCATGACGGCCCTGAAAGAGAGCATCGAGCAGGCGAAGTCCTCGAAGAAGCCGATGAAGAAAGCCACCGGCGGCAAGAAGGCGACCAAGGCGACAGCGTCCACATCGTCGAAGTCCAGGAAGAAGAAGACAGCGTAGATCACGCCACAGTCCCACATGGCGAAGATTCTTCAACTTCGGTCCGCAAGGCCGCAGAAGTTCGGATACAAGAAAGCGCGGCGGCGGTCGCGGCCGGACGCAGACGAGGCGCAGATCGACCTCTTCTCAGTACCGTCACTCGCGCGCATCGTCTCGCTTCCACACAAACTCAGTCCGTTTGAGGAGGCGCTGCTCTTCGACGAGCGCGGCAACCACAGTAAGGCGCTGCACGGCTATCTCCGTGCAATCGAGGAGGGCGATTGTCTGGCCGACGCGTTTTGCAACCTGGGCATTCTGGAGTCGGAGCAGGGACGTCTTGACAAGGCGGTCGAGTGTTTCAAGAACTCCCTGAAGCACGATCCGGCGCTTTTCGAGTCGCATTTCAACCTGGCTAATGTGTATTTCGATCTGGGCGATTACCGACCGGCCCAGGTTCACTACGAAATAGCGGCATCGCTGGACCCGAATTACGCCAACCTGTATTTCAATCTTGCGCTGACACTCGCGATGCAGGACGCTTTCGAACGTGCGATTGAGGCGCTGGAGTCATATCGTGGCCTTTCAAGCAGCCCGGATGCGGAAAAGGCCGACTCACTGCTCAGAAGCCTGCGCCGCTCCATTAATCAAAACTAGTTGCAGCAGGCACTCCTCGCATTGTAGGCCCCGGAGACCGTGAATCGCGATACTCTGCGGGTCCAGCTTCCGCGTGGAAGCACACGTCACATGAACCCACTCGTTTGAGCAATCAGAGCTACCATCTCTTCCGTCAACCAACCGTTACGCGGATCACGCTCAACCAGGAGTTAGTGCGCCAGTACGAGCGGCTGCGCCGACGCGGTGTGGGGGTTGTACTGGATGTCGGTGCAAAACACGCGCCGTATCG
>JBFHWK010000190.1:0-6703 GCA_041589075.1 Rhodothermales bacterium | reverse complement strand
CGCGCTCACACACGAGCCCACACGCCTGGCCAACTTCGGCTACCTCGGACACATGTGGGAGTTGTATGCGATGTGGACGTGGGTGCCCATCCTGCTCATCGCGGTCTACAACGAAGCAGGGTGGAGCGGGGAAGCGGCACGCGTCGTCGGCTTTCTCGTCATCGCCGCCGGCGGCATCGGCTGCGTGCTAGCGGGCCGACTTGCGGATCGTTTCGGTCGGACCAACATCACCATCTGGAGCCTGACCGTCTCCGGCGCGTGCGCGCTGCTGGCCGGTGTGCTAATCGACGCGCCTGCACTGCTCACGATTCTATGCCTCGTCTGGGGCTTTGCCGTCGTCGCCGACAGCGCTCAGTTCAGCGCGGCCGTCAGCGAGCTTACCGACCGCCGCTACGTCGGCACCGCGCTCACCCTGCAGACGATGATGGGATTTCTCCTCACCGTCGTCACTATACAGGTCGTGCCGCCGATCGTGGACCTCCTCGGCTGGCGATACGCCTTCATGATTCTCGTCGCCGGCCCTCTGTTCGGGATCTGGAGTATGCGGCGGCTCCGCAGTCTGCCCGAGTCGGTGAAGATGGCGTCGGGACGGCGATAGGGAGGCCCAAACGTTGATCTTCCCAAAAATCAGGCATTTGCGCGTTAACAAGGGGTGCGAATTTGAAGAGACCTCACCGTATGCGCAAAATCCTGCTTCACAGCATCTCCAGCCGGCTCGACTCGACTATCAACGAGTTCATCGACGAACTCGATACGTCGGCGGAGAAAAGCGGCCAGTCGGCACTGATCGTGAGCCTCGTTCAGCAGCTCTCGAAAGCTGTTGAACACACCATTGAAAAGAACGGCATGACCAACGAGCGCGCGGAGCAGTTCCGCCGGAAATGCTGCGACATGGTGCTCGACCGCGTGCTGTAGAATTCCAGTTCGAGCAGGAAAGACAAAGGTCCGGTCACGCGCAGGTGATCGGGCCTTTTCGTTTGTCGGATTTCAGGGCGACGATCTACTTCATCAGCAGCAACGACTTTGTCCTGCTCTCGCCGTTGACGTCGAGCGTGTAGTAGTAGATGCCGCTCGGAAGACCATCGGGCGTCCACATTACCCGGTGCGAACCCGCCGGCAGTGTGGCGTCGACCAGCGTCGCAACGTCGCGACCCAGCGTGTCGTACACACGCATCGATGCATGGCCGGGCGCAGACAGCTCAAACGGTATGGCTGTTTCCGGGTTGAACGGGTTCGGGTAGTTCTGATGCAGTACGAAGGACTCCGGCAGGCCACCCTCGTCATCGATGGCCGTCGTCTTCTGGGATGTGCCATACTCAGCCCACTCCAGCGTTTCTACCGGAGGGAGCGGCGGGAACGACATCACGCTGACGTCGATGGTCGCCCAGTGACCTTCGAGTGTCTCGAAGTCGTACGTTATGTTTGAAAAGCCAAAGCCAGACTCGGAGATCCTCTTGATCCGCAGTGCCTGCGCCATGCGGCCGCCCGGAAGCATCAGCGTACCGTACCCCTCCACGACCGCCGAGTTGCTCTCAGGCAGCCCGATCCCACCGACCATGAGAGTGGTTGTCGACGTCCACGCCGTTCCGAAAGTCAGCGGTAACTCATATACGCTGTCAGGTGGCGAATACGAAAGCGCGAATGAGCTGTCCGCCGTGACGACCCACGTGCCGAGTTGCAGCAGCGCGCCGTCGTTGAGCTGACCGAAAAAATACCCCGTTCCTTCTATCGTTCCACTTTGCGTCTCTTCACTGAAATGGGAGATCGATCCGACGTTCGCGGAGGCGAACTCGGGTCTGGAAGCTCCTGGAAAAGATGCCACGTTTGTTGTGAACTCGAAATCGGCCGTCCCTCCGGCCGCAAAGGGTAGTGCGGAAAAGTCGTACGTCTGATTCGGACCGTTAGCGTTGTCGATTATTCCTTGGACGGCCAACGCCGATGTGGGGTCCGTCGTAAGGTTGATCCAGAATGACGTTTCGGAATACGTCCCAACCAGGCCTTCGAAGTACTGGCGGTCGAACGTAATCTGGGCCAACGCCGCTCCGGCGACACTCCAGCAGAGCGCGGCAATTACGAATGGTAGAAATCTGTTCATCGCTCACTCTTGATCTGGGATTCAAACGGTGCGTAACTCAACGTAGCAAATCCGGACACAATAATCCGCTGGTTTCTTCTGCGGAGCCGAGTTTTTTTCACAATCGTGCGTCTGCAGGCGGTAGACGGGTGCGCTTGTAAGATCGTCGTTCAAGTTCCGCACACGTATTGCATGATGGTGACGTCCTGCCATCGACCGTCCGAGAAGCCGATCTCTCGCTGAATTCCGACCATCTCAAAACCAAATTTCTCGTGCATGCGAATGCTGATCTCGTTCGTTGCCCAGATCTTCACGACGATATGATGGTAGCCGAGTTCGCGTGCATGCTCCATCAAGGCGGCCTGCAGCGCGGAACCCATTCCCGTGCGCTGTCCGGCGATCGCGCGTCGCAGATAGACCGAGGTCTCGCACGCAAATCGATAGCCCTCCCGGTCACTGTATCTCTTTAAAATGCCCCAACCCTGCACGCTGTCACTGTTCTCGATCACTAGCAGCCGCTCGCGCGCAGTCAGACCTTCGATCATTGCCTCGATGTCCGCCGTCGTTTTCTCCGTCATCTCCATCGTGGCGTCGCGAGCTCGGATCGACTCATTGTAGATCTCTGCGATCACGGTGGCATCGTCTTGCCCAGCAAGACGTGGAATGTTTCGCTCAGATCTCATTTCAAGTATGCTGCGATTTTCATTCCTTGAGGTAAGCTACGCGATTAACATCGCAATCGAATCCTTGTCAACGGCAAACAACCGTGAACGATTCTGAAACAGGCGGCAGGGGAACGGATCGAGCGCACGATCTTGTCCTGTGGGGCGCGACGGGCTACACCGGCCGTCTTGCCGCCACGTACCTCGTAGGCAATTATCTCGATGCCGACGTTCGCATCGCATTCGGCGCGCGCAGTCGGACGAAACTCGAGGAGCTTCGAGACGAACTCGCCTCGATCGACGCGCGAGCAGCTCAGATTCCGATTCTGGTCGGTGACAGTCTCGACGTCGGTTTTGTCAACGAAGTGGCCGCGAGCACGCGCGTGGTGTGCACGACGGTTGGCCCGTACGGGCGTTACGGTGCCGAACTCGTCGCTTCGTGTGTCGGATGCGGCACGCACTACTGCGACCTCACCGCAGAGATTCCCTTTATTCGAAAGACGATCGACACCCACAATGAAGCGGCCGGCGAAAGCGGTGCGCGCATCGTTCACGGCTGCGGTTTCGACTCCATCCCGTCGGACCTCGGTGTGCTGACACTGCAGGAAGCGGCCCTCGAACGCTTCGGTCGCCCGTGCCGCGAGGTCAAATTCTATGTGACGCGTCTGGAGGGAGGGCTGAGCGGTGGCACCATGGCCAGCGCGCTGAAGCTGGCCGAGGACATGGAGAAGGACCCGTCGCTCAAAAAACTCCTCGCCGATTCGTACGCGCTCAACCCGGCAGGATCACATCGTGGCACCGACACGCGCGGACAGCATAGCGTGACGTTCGACGAAGAGATCGGACAATGGACCGCACCATTCCTGATGGAGAGCATCAATACCCGTGTAGTCCGCCGAACGAATGCGCTGTTCGGTGATCGGTACGGCACGGACTTCCGATACGCGGAAACGATGGCTACCGGTGCCGGAACCGCCGGATGGGTTCGCGCCGCCGGCATCGCGGCGCTGCTTGGCGGATTCCAGGTCGCCGTCGGTGTCGGCCCGCTGCGGCGCGCGCTCCAGGCGACCATCCTGCCGTCGCCCGGTCAGGGCCCCAGTCAGCAGAAACTGAAGTCGGGTTCGTTCCGCGGTGTGCATGTGGGGCGGCTGACCGCTGATGACGGTGACAAAAAGATCATCCGCACACGTGTCGAGATGGACGGCGACCCGGGCTATGCCGAGACCGCGAAGATGCTGGTGGAATCAGGCCTCTGCCTGATCGATGAGGCGCTCGCTATGCCCGGCGGCGTGCACACACCAGCCTCGGCCATGGGCATGCAACTCGTACGGCGGCTGCGCGCGAAAGGAATACGATTCGAGACCGAGTAGCGCGACTGCAGTCCGCCCCTCAGCAAGATTACGCGCGACGTCAACTACCGCGTCTCGTCAGCCTTCTCGCTTGGACACCCCGGTCTCTCCCTTTTTCAGGAAGCTCTCGATGATGTCGATCGGAATCGGGAGCACGATCGTCGTATTGTTCTCCGCACCGACTTCGACGAGCGTCTGCAGGAAACGCATCTGCATCGCCATCGGGTAGTCCGTGATTATGGCGGCCGCCTGGCGCAGCTTCTCCGCTGCCTGAAACTCGCCTTCAGCATGAATTACCTTCGCCCGCCGCTCGCGCTCGCTCTCTGCCTGCTTGGCCATCGCCCGCTTCATGTGCTCGGGCAGGTCGACGTGCTTGACCTCGACAAGTGCGACCTTCACACCCCACGGGTCCGACTGCGTGTCGATCACCTCCTGCAACTGCCGGTTGATTTTGTCACGCTCGGCCAGTAGCTCGTCGAGTTCGATCTGACCCACGATGCTGCGCAGCGTCGTCTGCGAGAGCTGGTTGGTTGCAAACTGAAAGTCTTCCACCTCCAGGATCGCTTTCATCGGGTCGACGACGCGGTAGTACACGACTGCGTTCACCTTCACCGAGACGTTGTCGAGTGTAATCACGTCCTGCGACGGCACATCCTCGACATACATCCGAAGGCTTACGCGCACCATCCGGTCGATCGGCCAGAACACCATGATGAGTCCGGGCCCACGGGCGTGGTCGATAACACGGCCCAGCCTGAACACCACGGCCCGCTGATACTCGAAGAGAATCCGAATGCACGAGAGCAGATAGAGAGCGACGATGGCGAGCGTAAAACCGATAACCTGCACTACCATGTTATGCCTCCACTATCTGTTGGTCAGAATATCTTTCATGTCGATGTTCACGTCCTTTTTCACTCGAGCCGTTCGACCGCCAGCGTGAGACCGTCGACGTTCTTAATCCGTAGTTTGTCCCCGCGTCGCGCCGCGACCTCGGCACGGGCGCGCCAGAGCTCGCCGTGCGTGCGTACGTAGCCGGCAAACTCTTTGCCGTCCGGAATGAAGTTGTCGTCCGCAACTGCCATCGTACCAATGAGTCCTTCCGAACCGGTTGTGACCGGAGCTTTGAAAGACTTGACGATGCGCGTGAGAAGGAAGAACGTAATCGCACCGGTCGCGATCGCGACCGGCAACAGAACTTTCAATGACACGCGTACGACACCGAGAGGCTCATTGATCAACATCAGTCCGCCGATGATAAGGCACGCGACACCACCGATCGTGAGTGCCCCGAAGCTCGTAACAAACGCTTCCGCAACAAAGAGCGCCAGTGCCAGCAGAATCAGTGCCAGGCCGACGATGTTGATCGGCAGGACCGCGAGCCCGAAGAACCCCATCAGCAGACACGCGATGCCGACAGTCCCCGGCACACCCCATCCGGGGCTGTAGAGCTCGAACAGCACGCCGTAGAACCCGAGGATGATCAGGATGATGGCGATGTTCGGATTCGCAAGAATCCCGAGCAGTTTCTCACCCCACCACATCTCGAGCATCTCGACACGTGCCGCCGCCGTTTCGAGTGTTTGTGATCCGCGCGGGAGCTCCACCGTCCGTCCGTCGATCTTCTCCAGCAGTTCCGTGAAGTTCTCCGCGATCAGATCCACGATACCCTCCTTGACGGCGTCGACCGCCACCAGCGTCCTGCTCTCGGTCACCATAGACTCGGCCATGTCGGCATTGCGGCCGCGCATGTCCGCAAGCGACCGGACCCAGGCGACCGCATCGTTCAACACCTTTTCCTCCATCACGGCGCGCCCACGTTGTACCGTCGTGTCCTCCTGGCCGCCCGGCGGCGATCCTGGGACGCCGCCAACCTGAACCGGATGAGCCGCACCGATGTGCGTCCCCGGTGCCATGGCTGCCACATGTGTAGCAAGCGTAATGAAGACACCTGCCGACGCCGCCCGCGCACCGGACGGCGACACGTACATCACTACCGGCACGTTACTGTCAAGGAGCTCCTTGACGATCTCGCGGGTCGACTGCATCAGCCCGCCGGGCGTGTCCATCTCAATGACCAGACACTCGGCCGCGTTCTCTTCCGCCTCCTCGATCGCGCGCGAGAGGTAACGGGCGATTGCCGGTGTGATCGCTTCGTCGTCCAGCCGGGCATGCAACACAAGACCGCCTGCTCGCGCCCGCTCGTCTGCCGTGACGGAGTCGCCCCCGCGTGATTGATCCTGCCACGTTTGTGGCACCTCCGTGGCGCCCACCAGGGCCATGACACCCACCACGGCGACGGCCACGACAGGTCGCGTAAGCTGTTTCGAGACGCTACTCACGTTTCGGTACCGACTTTCCCCTACAAGGAAGGTACTCAACGGCTGCGGCAGAGTTCGACTCGGCGCGCGCCCACCTGCGTATCAGGGCGAGCCTGACGGGCCGTGTGAGGGAAGACCTGACCTCCTGGGTATTTTAGTTTCCCCTTCCTCTTGGAGGACGGGGTTGGGCGGAGGACTCACGACTCTCGCACAACATAATCCGGTAGCACACCGTCATCCCGGCCCCCGAGCCGGGATCCATCTGATGTCCGAGTTGGCCTCAACCAAGCATGGATT
>JBFHWK010000189.1:0-6728 GCA_041589075.1 Rhodothermales bacterium | reverse complement strand
CCTCCTGCCCTTGAGTGAGTTATTTATCCGACCTGATTCACTGCAACGGATGGAGCTAGGACGCGGCGCGGCCGTTACTGCGGCGGGGACCTTGCCCGGCGTCGCCGAGCCGCTGCCGGCCCTGGAGTCCCGGAACTTTTATATCAACGAGCTGCCGTTCTTTGCTGAGGGGGCAAATACCGTCCCGCTCTACGAGGGTGAGTTTGTCTACCTCACACGATTCGGGAATCGCGGCAGCTGGATACGTCCGCGCACCGTCGTTTCGATCAGCGCCGACCGACGCATCGGTCTCTTCGGTCTGCCGATGGTTAACGAACAGTCAGGAGAAGGACATCTCGTCGGGGCCGATGGCGATTCACAAGCTCCTCAGAACGCCGTCAAACTGATGCTCGAAAGCCTCGGATTTCCAAAGAGATGATCAAGGCGACCGTAGACATAACGCGACGACGAACTGCTATACCGACGCCACTGCTTCTCATCGTGGCGATCTCGGTAACAGCCGCGATTCCGTTTAGCGCAACGGCACAGGGCCGGTTGGAGGGTACGGTGACCGAGGAATCAAGTGGTGAGCCACTGATCGGTGTCAATGTGATCGTCGTCGGGACTTCGAGTGGCGCTGCCAGCGATCTTGACGGCCGCTACACCATAGCGAACCTTAGAGCCGGCGAGTACTCCGTTAAGTTCTCGTATATCGGATTTGAGACGAAGCTGTTTACCGGCATTGCGGTGCGTGAGGGCCAGCCGACGCGTCTCGACGTCGAGCTGAGCCCCGCGATACTCTCCACCGACGACGAGATCGTAATCGTAGGTGAGCGGCCGCTGCTGGACGTTGAGCAATCCACCAGCACGTTCGCCATCTCCAAAGAACAACTGGAGGTGGCGCCTCTTCGCGATGTTCAGTCCGCAGTCGCGACACAGGTCGGCGTGGTCCGCGACCCCACAGGCCTTTACATACGAGGGGGACGGGCGGAAGAGACAGGCTTCGTCGTCGATGGTGTCTCCGCTAAGGATCCCCTCGCCGGAACGGGCTTCGGACTAGACATCGGGTCGAACGCCTTCAGTGAAGTCGAGGTGACGACGGGCGGCGTCGGAGCTGAGTTTGGTGACGTCACCTCGGGCGTGGTGTCTGTACGCACGCAAGATGGTTCGGACCGGTTTGAAGGGTTCTTCTCACACAAGCGGGACAACCTTGGATTCAACGACAACGCGCAGTCCAACTTCTACGAGGATATCTACGAGCTGAACATGAGTGGGCCTATTGTGAAAGGGAGGCTGCGCTTCTTTCTCTCGGGCCAGGTTCAGATAGCCGACGGGTTCACTCGAAGGACGGCTAACCCGGAGCAGGTGTTCTCAACGGCCGTAGACGGAACGTTCTTCATGCCGCGCACCGGCAACCGGTGGAGCGGTATCTCTAAGTTGACCTATGAGGTAAGTCCGGGAAAGAAGATCCAAGTCTCGTACCAGCGCTCGCTCACGGTCAACCAGAACACGCGCATGTTGCAAGTGACCGGAAACGATGCCGTTGTAACGCCGGGATTCCAATACGCATTTGTGCTTCAGCCCGAAAATGCGAACACGTACACACACGACAACATCATTTCGTACGTGAAGTGGTCGCACGTTTTGAATGAACGATCATTTTACGATGTCCAGCTCAGCCGGCTTTTCACAACGCTACGCTCGGATGCCAATGGACGACCGTGGCGACCGACGAACGTGGATACCGAGCTCGACCCCGAGAGCATCGTTACCTATCCCGCGAACATCTTTGTCGACGAGAACGGAGATCCCATCAACCCGGACGCACTGTTCGTTCTTCCGGGACCCGGTTTGGTTAACAATGGCGGCATCGCAACGCGATTTCACGACCACTTTGCCGAGGAATACACGCTACGGGCAACTTACACGCGGTTCTCGGTATCGAAGGAGCACCGCACGTCGATAGGTCTCGAAGCCAAGTTCAACGACTATCAGTGGATTGACGTGATTCGCCCGTGGGTCGGAGCCCCGATCGGTGACGAGGAGGGGGCGACACAGACGAATCGACTTGGTGAAAGCTCAGACATATGGCGAGTAAAGCCGAAACGCGGAGCTCTCTTCGCCACGCATCAGGTGCGTTACCGCGGTCTCATCGCCAACATCGGTGCACGCCTCGAATACTGGGCGCCCGGCAAGTACGTAGACGATCTAGTGACCGACGCAAGAGCTCCGATTTTACAGGGCGTTCGCGAGGCGTACTGGGACGAAACGATCAAACTGCTGGGGCTTCGATACAAGCTGCGGCTACTGCCGAAGGTGCGTGTCTCCTTCCCTATTCAGGAGAACCGCGTGCTCTATTTCAACTACGGACACTCCACGAAAATCCCACATCCAACTTTCGTGTACACGGGACTGGATCCGTTTTTCCAGGACCGCAGCTTTTTCGCCGACCTCGGCAATCCCAATCTCGACCCGGAAGTCGATATCTCCTACGAACTCGGGTTGCGCAATCAGTTCTCCAGCAACGACGTGTTGAATGTGACGGCGTTCTGGCGGGACAAGTTCGATTTCATTACCGTCGAGAATGTCATTATTCGTGACGCGACCGGCCGTGAAACAACACGTGCCTTTCGTGTCAACGGAGATTTCGCTCGCGTGCGGGGCGTTGAAGTGAGCTATCTCAACCGCATCGGGCGTTGGTTCCAAGGACAGGTGTCCGGGTCGTTCTCGCGCGCCACCGGCCTGAGCTCGACGAATAACGATGCGCTCGCTCAGTTCCTCGCTCGCGGTGACATCGACAACACGTTCGAGACGCCTCTTGCCTGGGATCGGCCGCTCGATCTTAAGGCCAGCGTCACTCTTACCCATGACCGTGAACGACCGCTTTTAGGAATCCCGGGGCTGAACCGCCTTACGGCATACGTTGCCGGCACTTTCCGAAGCGGGCAGCGCTACACGCCTGTCGAGTTCAAAGGCCGTGAGGTCAATCCGTTTACGGGCGAGCAAGATTGGCGACCGGTCTATGAGAGAAGCGATGACCCCGCAGATCGCTTTTCGAAGATCGGAGAGTCCTGGCTCTGGTTCGATCTGAATTTACGCCGACAAATTGAGGTGGGGGGCGGTGACTTGGAACTCACTCTCGAAGTCACGAACCTCTTCAATCAGAAGAACGCCATTATCGTCAATCCGGTAACGGGCCAGGCGTATCCTGACGTGGATCCGGCGACGACGGACTTCACGGCCCTGAGAGGCGACTCCGACTTTGATGTTCCGAACGGTACTCGTGACCCGAGATACGAGGATCCGTCGTCGAGCGGCTTGCCTCCATTCAATCCCGCACGTTTTCTACCGCAGCGGCATGTGATGGTAGGACTCTCGTACCGCTTTTAGATGAGCATGCATTCGTTTTGACCCGCCTCCAGGCACACATACGAAAGTCGGTGCTGTCAAACGGACAGTCGAAGACCGCTGCGCGGTTGGTCGTCGGGCTGCTCGTGTGCGTTGCAGCAGTCGTCGACGCACCGGCGCAGATTCTGCCGACATTCGGCGGCGACCGGGCCGGCACCTCCGGGTTTCAGTTCCTCAAGATTCCCGTCGATGCACGATCGGCGGCAATGGGAGAAACGGTTGTAGCGAACGCCGACGATGCGTCAGCCCTGTTCTGGAATCCTGCTCTGGCAGCTCGCACAGCGCGGCTGCAGCTCGGCGCGAACCACACGAGCTACTTTACCGATATCAACGTCGAATTCTTCGCAGCCACGTACCGGCTTCCCGCTGCCAATATTACCCTGGGCGCGAGCGTTCAAACGCTGGACGCGGGCGACATGAACGTGACGACGGAGTTCCAGCCGTTCGGTACCGGCGAGACCTTCGGGTTTCGCGACCTCGCGGCCGGACTGACGTTTGCCCAGAATCTCACGGATCTTTTCAGTTACGGTGTCACTGCCAAGTACATCCGAGAGAGCACAGCCGGGCTATCGACGACGACACTGGTCTTTGACATCGGCATCTTCTATCAGATCGGGGCAACCGGCGCCCAGATGGGTGTGGCCGTGCGGAACTTCGGGCCGGACGCATCTCCTTCCGGCGAAATCGACCGCGTTACGATTGGAAGCGGCGGCATCGTAACGGAAGATGACTTCGAATCGATGACGCCGCCGACCACCTTCCTTCTCGGATTCACCTACGAGATGCTCAGGAGCAGCGAGTCCAGCAGACTAGTCCTGGCGGCACAGCTCAACAACCCAAACGATAACGTCGAGAATTGGAACCTTGGGGTCGAGTATATCTGGAACGATGTTCTCATGCTGCGTACCGGATATCGGTTCGGCATTGAAGAGTATGATGTTCCGAGTTTCGGCGCCGGAATCAATATTCCGTACGCCGGTCCGGATCTTCGTTTTGATTACGGCTTCAGCCGGCTGAGTCGCCTCGGGACAGTCCACCGCGTCGGACTAAACTTCTCACTTTAGAACAGCACTCGCCGATGCGGAATCGATGCTTTCAAAGACGACCGGGAGCGAGACGCCTACTTCGCTTTGCTCTGATTGCTGCTCTTGCTCTGGTCAGTTCGTCAGGCTGCGACGCGCTCTTCGGGACGAAGTCCGATGACACGACGGGGGAGATCTTCGAGGCGGGCCGCATCGAACCCGGACTCTTCAGCGAAGTCGAGTACGTCCCGCTATTTCCCTTCTTTCTTCGGGCCGGTGACGGCGGACTCTTGTCGGCACCATCCGACGTCTACTTCGGTTACGACGAGCTGCTGTATGTGACCGACGATCGCGGGCTTCATGTAATCGACCGGGCCGGGCGGCCGGCTGCCTTCATACCGATACCGGGCGGAGCCACGTCCGTAGTCCAGGACCGTCGCTTCAACGTTTACGTGACGGCAAAGCGCGACACGGTTGTAAACGATGTCGTCTGGAATCTGCCGGTCGTGATGCGGTTCGCCGACGTGACAGCTGGTTTTCCGCAGCTCGATCTCATCGTCTGGCATCCCTTTGACGACGATTCTCGAAAGTTCAACCGCCCCGACCCCATCCCAACAGACGAGGAGGTTGAATTCACCGGCGTAGCCATCCTTTACAACAACAACTTCTACGCGTCACGCCGCGGCCCTGTCAACTCAGAGACCAGCATCATACTGCCACACAACGCGATTCTCGAGTTCACCTTCGCCGGTGTCAACACACTGGCCGTCCCGCTTAATCCCAACAGGCAGAGCCTGAGGAGTGCTATAAGCCCGGCCGACGTGATGACGTTTGTGCAGCCGCCACAGCGCGACTTCTTTTCTGCCGAGAAGCATCTGGCGCTGGTCCAGAGCTCCGGGTCCGGTGACCCGATCCGCTTCAGCGTCCTCTCGATTCGCGCCATCGAAACGCCAGACGGCATTGTGTTCGTGCCTGACAGCGAAAAGCTGCAGGTATCGGCCAATCCCGACCGTGGTGACGGGTTCCTCTACGATGAATTCAAGTTCGATCGTCCCACGTCCATCACTTTTGCAGGCGATGCCACACAGTACTGGTTTGTCCTCGACGCGGGAAAGGACAGTCTGTTCGTGTTCACGGCAAATGGTATCGAGGGGGTCGCCCCTCCGCCCGGTGCGCGTAGCTCGAAGCCGGTTGTCGTGTCTTTCGGTGGAACCGGTGACGGTGCGACGCAATTCAATGACCCCGAAGGTGTCGCGTACGGAAATCGTATCGTGTACGTTGCCGATACGGGAAATAATCGCATCTCTCGATTCCGGCTGAACACCGACTTCGAATAGTCACGTCCCACACAACGGCATCTGATTTTGAAATCGCCGCTTCGAGTCGTCGTCCTGTGGCAGGTCGCGTTCGCTTTGTGTTTGGCGGCGACATCGTTTGCACAGACCGTTCCCGCCAAGGGGGAGCTGCACGCGCTCGAGGTTGCGACGTGGAATATCGAGTGGTTTGGCAGCCCGTCCAATGGACCTTCCGATGATCCGCGGCAGTTTGACAACGCCGTTCGAGTCTTACGCGACTCGAACATCGACGTGTGGGCGGTGCAGGAGATTGCGAATGCTTCTGCGTTCAACACACTCATTGCAGAACTTAGCCCACGTTACACGGGGGCGCTCGCTCGCACGTCGATGTCGCGCGGTCTTGGCCTCGCGTATATTTACAAGCCGTCCGTGTTGTTGAATGTGTCCGTTCGCGAGATACTGACGGATGCCAACAGCCAGACGCAATTTGCCGGCCGGCCGCCGTTCCTTCTCGAAGCGCAGGTCCTTACGCCGCAGGACACAATCGGGCTGACATTCATTAACATGCACATGAAGGCAACAAGCGCGGTCGACTCGTACAACAAGCGGCTCGCTGCATCGCAGCTCCTGCAGAGTTACATCGAGGGATCCGGTCTGGACCAGGTCCCTTTGATTATCCTCGGCGACCTGAACGATTTGCTCAGCGGTTCGATCACCGCGGGACGAAGCTCACCCTACTCCAACTTCGTTCAGGCCACCAATGACTACGACGCGACCACACTCGACCTGCAGCTCACCCGCAGGTACACCTGGTGCGGAAACAGTTCCAGCTGCAGTTCTGGCTCCACCATCGACCACATCATCATCTCCAACGAGCTCGCAAGCATGTACCGAGCGGGGTCGGTCGATCATTATGACGAGCTGTTATCGACCGTTCCGTCATACGTCTCCTCCACATCGGACCATCTTCCCGTCTTCACGATTTTTGACGAGATATCAAGTCCTGTAGGAATCGAGGAGATCT
>JBFHWK010000188.1:0-6751 GCA_041589075.1 Rhodothermales bacterium | reverse complement strand
GCGCACCGCGTTGCCCGTTACCCGCTTCGACAACACCTGCGTAATCGCCGCCGTCAACGTCGTCTTTCCATGATCCACGTGCCCAATCGTGCCCACGTTCACGTGAGGCTTCGTACGCTGAAACGTCTCCTTCGCCATGACCGATAGCTCCTTAGCTTCTTGTTTGCTTGAATTTGTTCACGTTTACGCCGCAGCTACGCCCGTGGCGGCGGCGACAATGTCTTCCGCAATCGACTGCGGGACTTCTTCGTAGTGATCGAACTGCATGGAATACAGTGCACGACCCTGCGTAATCGACCGCATGTCGGTCGAGTATCCGAACATGGTCGAGAGCGGAACAAGCGCCTTGATCACCTGCGCATCGGAGCGCTGTCCCATGCTCTGCACACGACCACGACGGCTGTTCAGGTCACCGATCACGTCACCCATATACTCTTCCGGCGTGACGACCTCGACCTCCATGATCGGCTCCATCAAAACAGGTTTCGCCTTTCGAGCAGCTTCCCGCATCGCCATGCGACCCGCGATCTCGAAAGCCATCTGATCGGAGTCCACCGCGTGAAACTTGCCGTCGTACAGCCTCGCCTTCACACCTTCGACGGGATAGCCCGCTAGAGGCCCTTGGCCCATTGCCGACTTGAGTCCCTTTTCGACCGACGGGATGAATTCGCGCGGTATGGCCCCTCCGCGAATCTCGTCGACAAACTCAAAGCCCACGCCGGACTCGTTCGGGCCAATCTCTACGTAGATCTCGGCGAACTGGCCGCGACCACCCGTCTGCTTCTTATGGGTGTAGCGCTCGTCCACTGCCACGCGAATCGCCTCACGATACGCGACTTGCGGCTTACCGACATTGGCCTCGACCTTGAACTCTCGCTTAAGTCGATCGACGATGATCTCCAGATGGAGCTCACCCATGCCCGCAATGATTGTCTGACCCGTTTCGTGGTCGGTAGAGACCTGGAACGTGGGGTCTTCCTCTGCGAGCTTCTGCAGCCCGACACCCAGTTTGTCGCTATCGGCCTTTGTCTTGGGCTCAATGGCGATGCGGATCACGGGCTCGGGAAAATCCATCTTCTCCAGCACGATCGGTTTGTCCGGATCGGAAAGTGTGTCTCCGGTCCGAACCTCTTTCAACCCGACGGCCGCCGCGATGTCACCGGCGGACACTTCGTCTACGTCCTCGCGATGGTTCGCGTGCATAAAAAGGATTCGACCAACTCGTTCCTTCTTCTCGGTCGTTGAGTTGAGTACTTGCTGACCCTTCTTGAGCGTTCCGCTGTAGACGCGGAAGAAGGTGAGTTTACCCACGTAGGGGTCCGTCGCGATCTTGAAAGCGATGGCACTGAAGGGCGCCTTCGGTTCGGCAGCGCGCTCCTGCATCTTGTCGGTCCGCGGCACGATGCCGGTGAGGGCTGCGATGTCTTTCGGACTCGGCAGATAATCGATTACGCCGTCGAGCAGACGCTGCACGCCTTTGTTTTTGAACGCCGACCCACAGAACACCGGGGTGATGTCGAGCCCCAGCGTGGCCTCGCGTACGACGGCCTTGAGCTCTTCGGGCGTGATCTCCTCGCCCTCGAGATATTTCATGAGCAGCGCATCGTTGCGTTCGGCAACCGCCTCGAGCAGGTTGATGCGCCAGTGACGCGTCTCCTTCTTCAAGTCACCCGGGACCTCTATTTCGTCCCACGTCGATCCCTGCGTCTCGTCATGCCAGACGATCGCCTTGTTGGTGATCAGGTCGATGACGCCGCGAAACATGTCGCCTTCGCCCACGGGAATCTGGACCGGGACCGCATTTGCCTTGAGACGGTCCTTCATCATTTGCACGGCGCCGGCGAAGTCTGCACCTGTCCGGTCCATCTTGTTTACAAAAGCGATACGAGGAACGCGATACTTGTCCGCCTGCCGCCACACGGTTTCCGATTGCGGCTCCACGCCTCCGACCGAGCAGAAGAGAGCGACAGCACCGTCGAGCACACGCAATGACCTCTCGACTTCGACGGTGAAGTCCACGTGGCCAGGAGTGTCGATGATATTGATGCGGTAGTCCTTCCAGAAGCAGGTGGTAGCAGCGCTGGTGATCGTGATGCCACGCTCCTTTTCCTGCTCCATCCAATCCATGGTGGCGCCGCCTTCATGCACCTCGCCCATGCGATGGAGTCTACCCGTGTAGAAGAGGATTCTCTCCGTCGTAGTCGTTTTGCCGGCATCAATGTGGGCCATGATGCCGATATTCCGCGTGTTTTCGAGCGAGACCTTTTTGCCTGCCATTGTTCTTTTTACAGGTAAGTACCGCGTCAGAAACGGAAGTGTGCGAACGCTTTATTCGCTTCCGCCATGCGGTGCGTATCGTCTTTCTTTTTGATGGCACCGCCCTCGCCGTTTGCAGCGCTGATCAGTTCACCAGCCAGGCGGTTAGCCATGCTCTTGTCGTTGCGGGTTCGTGCAAACTGAATAATCCAGCGGAACGCCAGTGCCGTTCGGCGCTCCGGGCGCACCTCGATCGGCACCTGATAGGTCGCGCCGCCGACCCGTCGTGAGCGCACCTCGACCAGCGGTGCCACGTTATTGACCGCCTTGTGAAAGACGTCAATGCCGGACTCCGACGTCCTTTCCTCAATGAAGCGAAAGGCATCATAGACGATGCGCTGAGCGAGGCTCTTCTTGCCCTCCTTCATGACACTGTTCACGAAGCGAGAGACGAGTTCGTCATTGTAGATCGGATCCGGCGTCACGCGCCGGCGCTCTGCACTTTTTCTTCGCATGTCGACCCGTTAGAAAATCTTTGCTGCACGGCGCGCGGGGTGGCCGCGCGTGCTGCCTCAGCCTTTTGGCCGTTTGGCGCCGTACTTCGACCGTGCCTGCTTCCTGTCCTGCACACCCGAAGCGTCGAGGGCACCACGGACAATGTGGTACTTCACGCCCGGAAGATCCTTGACACGACCTCCACGAACGAGCACGATCGAGTGCTCCTGGAGGTTGTGCCCTTCTCCGGGGATGTAGGCGATCACCTCCACGCCGTTGGTAAGCCTCACCTTGGCGACCTTCCGAAGCGCCGAGTTGGGCTTCTTGGGTGTCGTCGTATACACTCGCGTGCAGACGCCCCGCCGTTGCGGACACGAGCTCAGCGCCGGCGATTTGGTGGTCTTAACCTTCGGGTGGCGGCCCTTTCGGACCAGCTGCTGGATGGTTGGCACGATAAAAACCGTTTTGCGGGAAAGCACCGTCGTTCGTGTCGGTGCGAGCCCGTACTTGATGCAGTCTTGTAATATAAGTAGGCACTCTAACCTGCGACAATCCCGACCGTGAAGAAACGTCTGAATCAGGCCCGAGGGAGGCTTAGTCCCAAGAAAATCTCAGAAAACAGCGTCGCGGAGCGGCTATGGGTCAGACGGGCGCGTTCATTTATCGATCTATAGGTATAGAACGATATATCAGTTGGTGATTGGGCTCCGTGTCCGCCGTTGACGTCTGACGATCAGTCGGTGCTTTCTTCTTCCTCACCCAAAACGGGCGACACCCCGCCATCACCTTCGGGTAAATCCGCGGCGCCGTCGCCACTCTCACCCGCGGCCGGCATGGCCGTGTCCACTTCTCGTCCACCACCTCGCGCCTTCGTCCCTTTTCCGTTGAAGGACACGTAGTCACCGTAGGGCCGTGTACCGAGCAGCCCGACCAGTTCCTTCGGGCCGAGGACCTCCTTCTCGAGAAGTGCCTGCGCCATGCGCTCGAGGTAGTCACCTTTTTCGACAAGCAGCTTCCGCGCTCGTTCGCGAACGTCATCGATAATCCGTTTTACCTCTTCATCGATGATGCGCGCGGTTTCGTCGGAATACGGCTTGTCGAACATCGGCCCCTCGCTCGCGGCACCGGAGAGGTTGAAACTGACATAGCCGACGCGTTCACTCATGCCGTAATCGACCACCATGGCGTACGCTAGTTTCGTGATCCGTTCGAGGTCGTTTTGAGCACCGGTCGAGATCCGGTCGAATGCGATCTCCTCGGCCACGCGGCCGCCGACCGCCATCGTCATCCGGTCGAGCAACGCCTCCCGAGTGTACAGATATCGCTCTTCGGGTAGATACTGGGCGTATCCGAGCGCGGCCAAACCCCGCGGGACGATCGACACCTTCACGACAGGATCCGTGTGCTCCAGGAACCAGCCGACGATGGCGTGACCGGCTTCGTGATAGGCGATGATCTTGCGTTCTTCCGGAGAGATAAGCTTGTTCTTCTTCTCCAGTCCGGCGATCACCCGATCGATCGCCTTCTCGAAGTCCGACATATCGATCGCCGTCTTATTCTCGCGGGCCGCAAGAAGAGCGGCCTCGTTACAGACGTTGGCGATCTCGGCACCTGCGAATCCGGGGGTCTGGCTCGCGAGGATTTCGCAGTCCACGTCGTCGGAGAGGATAAGCTCGCGATTGTGCACTTTGAAGATCTCGGCGCGCTCCAACCTGTCCGGCTTGTCGATCAGTATCTGGCGGTCGAAGCGGCCGGGGCGCAGCAGTGCCGTGTCGAGCACGTCTGGTCGGTTTGTCGCGGCCATGATGATCACACCCTTGTCGGTGTTAAAGCCGTCCATCTCAACCAGCAGCTGGTTGAGGGTGTTTTCCCGCTCATCGTTGGCGCCCATCATCATACCGCGGCCGCGGGATCGACCGATCGCGTCGATCTCGTCGATAAAGATGATACACGGAGCTTTCTCCTTGGCCTGCCGGAACAGGTCGCGCACGCGCGCCGCGCCTACGCCGACGAACATCTCGACGAAGTCCGACCCCGATAGGGAGAAGAACGGTGTTCCGGCCTCTCCGGCCACCGCCTTCGCGAGAAGTGTCTTGCCGGTGCCGGGTGGACCGACCAGGAGCACACCTTTCGGGAGCTTTCCTCCCAAACGCGTGAACTTCTTCGGAGAGCGCAGGAACTCGACAACCTCAGCCACCTCCTCTTTCGCTTCCTCCAGACCCGCGACATCCTTGAAGGTCAGCCGATGATCGCCCATCGCATCAAACAGAACCGCTTTGTTCTTACCGATGCTCAGAACCTGGCTTCCGGGGTTCATCCGCCGGATCAGCACGACCCACAGCACCACCAGAAGAAGCAGCGGGAACACCCACGTCAAAAGCCCACCGAACCAGTTCTCTTCCTGGCGCGCACTGAACTCGACGGTCGGCTGCCCGGCTGACTTGGCTGTCTCGTTGTGGTCGCGCAGGAACTGCGTCAGTTCATGGTCGGCCGGCTTGGTGGTTGTAAACTTTCGCGTGTCTTCAGTTGTCGACGCGGACAACAGATCCTGTCGCGGCTTGGGGAGCTTGACGAGCTTGTCGCGCGCGGCCGTTTCGGTGTACGTACCGTTGATGCGGGTATCATTGATGACGACGACCTCGGACACGTATCCCTTCTCCACATACGTGAGAAAAGCACTATAGTCCACCGAGTTGGGGTCGGTGTTAGTCACGAAGATGAGGATGTGGACTATGAGCGCCAGGAATATGGCGAGATAAATCCACAGCGAGAACCGCGGGCGTCGGTCGGGAAGGCGAGGCCCCTGGTTCGGCGGTTTTGGGCTACCGCGCTCGAGTTCTATGTTATCGCGGTCGTCTTGGGCCATCGGACCGAGGAGTTAAGCGATTTAGCGGCTTCATGGTGCCGCCAGACGAACTTAAAGTCGACTGTGGAGGGTCTGAAAAAACCCCGCACATATGGTATGGTTCCTTGCCCGAACGGCGACATACGTGGCAATGAGCGTGAAAATCGACGTCAGGGAATCACCGTACACTCTGTATCGGTATCGGCCCGACAGTGTGATCCGTAATCCATGGCGCCTACTGCCGGCCACGGCGTCTCGAGATTACTCCGACACCGGAGCCGCTTCAGACGATCCGAAGGCCACGGCGGTCTGCATGCGGTAAGCGACAGGCCGCCCATCTTTCATTGCCGGACGGTATCGCGTGCGACTGATGACGCGCAGCGCCTCCTGATCACAGCCGTAACCCAGCCCTTTTACGATGCGTTCGTCCCTTACCTGGCCGCGGAGGTCAACGATGAATGTGACGACGACCTCGCCGGTCACGCCGGCCTCTCTCGCCATCTGCGGATAGCGAACCATCCGTTGCATGGCGCCGGGGCCGCCGACGGGAATGGGCTCCGTATCTACCGCCGTGGCGACGTTGGTGACTGGCGCCTGCGGTTCGGGCGGCACGCGTACGCGGGCTGAATCCACAACCTGTTCGTCCAGTTCCCCGGTTCTCGGCTCGGCGGCCATGACCTCGCCGGCCATTTCTTTCGAAAGAGCTCTGCGAGAGATCGGTTCGCTGTCGGCGGCCACCGAATCCGCTTCCACGAGGGGACGATCCCGGCCCGGCGTTTCCGCAATTGGCTCGCCGGTCGGTGGAGCCGGTTCCTCGGCTTGCTGCGCGACTGCAGCGGCCGCGTCGCGCTCCTGTCGCATCTGAGTCAGCGCGTTCTTTAGGGCGGACGCACGGTTCGCGTACTCGGTATTCGGATGCCGGGCAGCTACTGCATCGTATAGCTGCTCGAGTCGCACCCCAGGCGGTGACGCCGCGGCATCGGTGGTCGCGTCCACCTTGAGTGAATCCGGCGCAACCACCTTGAGTGAATCCGGCGCGTCCACCTTGAGTGAATCCGGCGCAACCACCTTGAGTGAATCCGGCGCGTCCACCTTCAGTGAATCCGACCCAACCACCTTGAGTGAATCCGGTGCGTCCACCTTCAGTGAATCCGG
>JBFHWK010000187.1:0-6852 GCA_041589075.1 Rhodothermales bacterium | reverse complement strand
TCCTTGTCCATGCGGGGTCAGTTGATTCAGCCATAGCTCACGGTCATGCGACGACCCTCGACCAGGTAATCGCAAATCACGCGCGTGAACACGATCGCACTGAACATCGATGCGAGGATCCCCGCCATCAGCGTAACGGCAAAGCCCTGAATGGGACCGACTCCGAACGAATACAGGATCGCTCCGACGAAGAACGTCGTGATGTTGGCATCGAAGATCGCGCTGAGCGCTTTCGAGTAACCGCCGTCGATAGCTGCACGCACTGTTTTACCCGCGCTCTGTTCTTCACGTATCCGCTCGAAGATGAGCACGTTTGCATCAACGGCCATACCGATGGTGAGCACGATTCCGGCGATGCCCGGAAGAGTGAGCGTCGCCTGAAACCCGGCGAGTATGCCCAGGATGAAAATGATGTTTATGATCAGCGCGAGATCCGCAATTACACCACCGGTACGGTAGTAGACGATCATGAACAGCGCGACGATCACAAGTCCCACCATCACGGACATGAACCCGGCTCGGATCGAGGCCCGGCCGAGGCTTGGACCAACCGTCCGCTCTTCGACAATCTCGACCGGCGCCGGCAGGGCGCCCGACTTCAGAATCGTCACGATGTCCTCGGCTTCCGCCTGCGAGTCGAGCCCGCTGATGTTGGATCGACCTCCGGTGATGCGTTCGTTGACGACCGGATAGGAGTAGACAACTCCGTCGAGAACAATCGCCACTTGCTTGCCCACATTGGCACCCGTGAGCCGAGCCCATGTCCGCGCACCCTCCGAATTCATCGTCATCGTGACCTCCGGCGCGTTGGTAATCGGGTCGAAGTCGACGCGGGCATCCTCGATGACCTCGCCTGTCATTTCGACAACGTCGCGGACGCCGAGCAGATAGTAGATTTCCGTACCGGCCTCCGCAGACACCGGGCTCGACGTGTACATCAGCTCCGTGCCGGGAGGCAGCAGTGTCCGTGCCTCCGGCTGTGCCAAAAGTGCATTCACGGCAGCCGTGTCGCGTTCGGAAACCGCGCCGAAAACGACTCCCTGACCGATGGGATTCATCACTTCGAGCAGCTTGTTGCCCGCAGTAGCATCCTCTTCGAGAAGCTCTGCGATGTCCAAGGACGTGTCAGCCGGAGCGACATCCGCCGTGTCGGTCACCTCCTCTTCAAACTGCTGAATGAGCGCCTGTACGGATCGCCGCACATCATCGGGGTCCGTCATTAGCCGGAACTCCAATCTCGCTGTCCCCTTCAGAAGCTTGCGAACGCGTTCGGGATCGTCCACACCGGGCATTTCGACGATGACACGGCGCGATCCCTGTTTCTGAATCGACGGCTCTGTCACACCGTAGCGGTCAACGCGATCGCGAATGATCTCGATTGCACGCGAGACAGCCGAGTTCGACTCGCCGCGAAGGTAGTTAGCTACTTCCACGTTCGTCGAACGGCGGGTCACACCCTCGTCGTCGTTTCGAAAGTAGCGGGACAAACGAGCATCCGGATCACGCGCCTCGAATTCGTCGACGAAGGCGTCAATGAACGGAATACCCTCGGTTGCGGAGCGACGGTCAGCGACCACCATGACTTCTTCAAACGTCTCGTCGGTTTCCCGTGCGAGCTCACGAACGAGGGCTTCGACACG
The DNA here is from genome assembly GCA_041589075.1 of Rhodothermales bacterium. GTDB lineage: Bacteria > Bacteroidota > Rhodothermia > Rhodothermales > JABDKH01 > JBFHWK01. The sequence goes on along the minus strand of JBFHWK010000187.1, from coordinate 5,212 downwards.
CACCTCTAGCGTTACGTGCATGCCACCGAGCAGGTCGAGTCCTAGCTTGAGAGACTTCTCCTCCAGCTCTCGAAGCTTTGCGAAGTTCTCCTGCCTGAACTGCTGGCGCGCTTCTTCATCCATGTCGTTCATGCGGCCGTTGTAATACAGGCTCTGCACCGAAGGCCACAGATAGAAGCCGGTCAGCAGGAGGAAGAAGACGATCAGAAATATTTTAAAGCCGTTGCCTTGCATGAGAATGTTGGCAGTTTACAATACACGTGCAGCCGCACGGCTCCATAGTCGGAACCGGCGACACGAATCGGGGTGTAGGCAAGACCGCCTACGGGCCTTCGGGGGAGGCAGTAATCAGGAGCCTGATCATGCTGCCGGCGACATACCCTTCGGACGAAGAGACCGGCGGCCGAATGGGTTCGCCAAGCAACGCGAAGCCCTCAAGCGAGGCCGCGCCGGGGGCCACGAGTTTGTGTTTCACGTCAATGCCCTCGCGGTGCCGCTTGGCGAGCGCCTTATCCAGGATGCGGGCCGCACTTCCCATCAGTGAGAAAGGATCCTCCGGATGACCGAACGCCCACGCCAGCCTCTCCAGTATCAGTTCCGACGCATCATAGGCGACCACGAACTGCCGAACGAATTCGTCCAGCGAGGTCGGGCCCGCGGCTCTCGCGGCGTCAGCCGCCCGATGAAAGCTGTCGTCGGCCGGAATTCGCAGCTGCCGACGAAGCCACTCAGCCGCTGAGTCGTCCAACCGGTCCGCGGGACTCACGACCGGCGCGCACAGCAATCCTAACATCGAGAAGATCACTGCCCCGACGATCGTCGATCGGGTACGCGGGATTCTCAGTTCGGCCAGCAGCACGGAAAGCGGGATTAACAGGGGAAAACGTGGGGTGCAACGCACGAAAGGTACGACGGATCGCGCAAGTCCGACAATCTGCCTTCCTTGAATCCTCGCCAAAGCCCCACGAGATCGTCAACTCCGATCCAGAACGGCAGAAAACGTCGGTGCTGTCTTAACGAAGGCTCAATGGAACTGGTCGGAACGCCGTAAGGTAGTCGATCCGAACGGCCGTATCTTGTGAGCCGACGGAATGCCGTTCTCAATTCTCCCCCATGTCAGCACGTTTTCGATTCACAGTTTTTACTGCCATCAGTACGGTGCTTCTCATGTCTTGGGGAGCATTTGTGACGAGCATTGACGCGGGACTCGCCGTTCCGGACTGGCCTACGTCGTTCAACTCGTATGACCCCTTTAATCCGTGGCCGGAGTGGTGGACCATGACCCCGGTCCTCGCTGAACATGGCCATCGGCTTCTCGGTGCGCTCGTCGGTCTGCTTACACTCGTGCTGGCGGTCTGGACCGTCCGAGGCGACGACCGACCGTGGATGCGGCGCCTCGCCGTGGGAGCCTTGGCTCTGGTGATCTTGCAGGGCGTTCTCGGTGGACTCCGCGTCGTGTGGATATCGATGGACCTGGCGGTCGTGCACGCGTGCGTCGCGCAGATATTCTTCGGGACCCTGATCGCTATGGCGATATTCACATCCAGGTCATGGACAGATCCCGCACCCGTGTCCAGCGCGCCCGCCCGTACGAAGGCCGTCTCGGGACTTGCCGTCAGCGCCTCGGCTGCCGTCTTTGTTCAGGTCATTCTTGGAGCCCTTTTGAGGCACCCGGGCACGGGCATCGATATGATGTTCGCCGGACTTCATATCTTCTGGGCGTTCGTCGTTGTGGCGCTGGTGCTGGCTACTGCCCAGCGTATAAGTGCCGCTACACATGGCGCGGCAGCGTCCCGGTGGCGCAATACGAGTGTGGGCATTCTCGCATTTCAATTCGCCCTCGGAATGACGGCGTTCTTTGTGCTGCTGGACGAGCGCGGCGTTGTCCAGCCCAGTAATCTCCAGGTAATTGTGAACTCGAGCCACATGGTCGTCGGTGCTCTCCTTTTCGGATCGACAATCGGGCTCGTGGTAACGGTGCTGCGAAGACCGTTCCTAGAACACCCGCAAACTACCGCTACGGCTGTCCTTGATACGGTGAGTGTGACGTGAAGCGACCTCATGCCGACACAGGTCCGAGCGGACTCTTGCCGAGGGCCATGGTGACGACAGTGCCATCAGCCACGTCCGCAGTCTCGGCGCGACTGCAGGGCGGAACAATCGGTGACTTCGTGGCCCTGGCCAAGCCCGAGATTACGTTCCTGGTCGTGTTATCCTCGTTGGCCGGCTACGCGCTCGGATCACACGGTGTCTTTGATGTCTTCGGTCTTGCAATGACGCTGCTCGGTGTCACAATGACATCGGCAGGAGCATGTACGCTCAATCACTATTTGGAGCGAGACAAGGACGGCGTCATGAAGCGAACGGCATCGCGGCCGATACCGGCCGGCCGCGTCGCACCCCGGCATGCGCGAAACACGGGTGTGCTTCTGGTCGCCGCGGGCCTCGGAATCCTGTGTCCGCTCGTGAATCCGCTTACGGCCGTTCTGGCAGCGATGACGGTGGTCCTATATCTGTTCGTGTACACGCCGCTGAAAAGCCGCACCTGGATCAACACGCTTGTGGGCACGGTGCCGGGAGCGCTGCCCGTTCTGGGCGGAGTGGCCGCGGCGTCTAACTCGATCGCAGGCTGGAGCACGTGGATGTTTTTCGGCGTGCTCGTCTGCTGGCAAATGCCGCACTTCCTCTCACTGGCGTGGATGTACCGTAAGGACTACGAGAGGGGTGGATTTGCCATGTTGCCGTCGGTCGACCGTAAGGGTGACCGCACCGCTATGCAGTCGCTGATCTACACCGTGTTGCTGACGGCTCTCAGCCTGATGCTGATTGCGGAGCCACGTCTCGGCGCCGTCTACGCAGTGACTGCCGTGATCGCATCTCTTCTTCTGCTGGTACCGGCAGGTCGATTCATGCGTGATCGATCGAACGCAGCAGCGCGGCGCGTGCTCAAAGCAACGGTTCTTTACATCCCCGTTATCGTCTTGGCGCTCCTGATCGACTGCCTCGCGTGAGTGGCAGAAAAGACAGGCACCCGGAGGAGTCCTCTCATCATGAAGGCTCTCATAGCATCGTAACGATAGCCGGACGAACTCGAAGAGAGCGGCGGCCGATGGGTCATCGTCCAGCTTCACATATCCGTTCTCGTAGCAGGACAGGCCGCTGAATACGAGACAAGATCCAGGGCCGCTCCCCCGATAATGGAAACCGTTTCGAAAAACATAAAGGGTCTTGATGCGCACGAGTTGGAGTCGCTCGCTGTGGAAATGGGTGAGCCTTCATACCGGGGTCGGCAGATCTTCGAGTGGATGTACGGGCAAGGCGCCACGGGCTTTGACGCCATGACCAATCTCCCGAACACGTTTCGCCGCGCGCTTGACAAAAGATTTCGAATAAGCCGAATTCGACCAGTCAAGCAACAGACCTCGTCCGACGGTACTGAGAAAGTCCTTTTTGAACTTGACTCTGGCCGTCACATTGAGACGGTCATGATCCCGGACCTCGACGACGGGACGGCGCGCCGCGTCACGGTTTGTGTTTCGAGCCAGGTCGGCTGTCCGATGGCGTGTACGTTCTGTGCGACCGGATTGATGGGGTTTCACCAGAACCTCAGTGCCGGTGAGATTTTCGACCAGGCGAGCTTCGCGAATACGCGATCCGTTGAAAGGCTCGGTCGCGGAATTACGAACATCGTCTTCATGGGGATGGGCGAGCCGCTGTTGAACTACGCCAACGTGGTCAAGAGCGTGCGGCTGATCTCCGACCCCGCCGGTCTCGGGCTTGCTCAGAGAAGAATCACGGTCTCGACGGTAGGCCTGGCCCGACGAATCCAAAACCTTGCAGATGAAGATCTTCAGACACATCTGGCCGTGTCGCTACATGCACCCACTGACGAAAAGCGAAGTCGGATCATGCCGGTGAATCGGGCCGCTCGAACCGACCTGAAGGCGTTAAGGGAGGCCCTGCGATATTACTATCGCAAAACCTCCCGCCGGATTACATTCGAATACTGTCTTTTCGACGGTGTTAACGATTCCGCCGAGGACGCCCGCCGGCTCGCAGAGGCCGCAAGATGGGTACCGAGCAAGGTAAACCTGATCATGTACAACCCCGTCAAAGGGTTGCCTTTTCATCGGACGCCGGATGATCGGATGAACCGATTCATCGAGGTGCTCGTTAAAGAGGGTATAACGGTTACTGTGAGACGAAGCCGCGGCCAGGACATTGATGCCGCGTGTGGTCAACTTGCTGTCGAAGAGCCCGCGACCGCCCCGTCTCGATAGAAGTCAGGTGCTGCAACCATGGACAAAGACTCGATTCGAAGAATCAAGGAGGCTACTCCCAAGGGGGTCACGAACTCGCTGCTTGGCTTCGCCGGTGTGATGACGGCGATTCTCGTGTTACCCAGATTGATCCGATTTGCGATAAGGAACTACTTCTTCCGCGTACTGGCGGAAATTGTTGCGATCGTTACGTTCGGACTCCTTGCTGAGAAGGCCGCGCAGTGGCTATCGCCGCGACCCGACGAGAAGCAGATACCGACTACCTCGCCTGAAGAACTCGAGGAGGTGCCGCTCTGAGTGCTGCGCGTGCGTGTGTTGGGGTGAGGTCAACCGGACGGCAGTGAGACAGTTGCGCCCTTGCGTGTCTGCAGGAACAGCGACAGCCCGAACATGCACACGCCCAGGAACGCGATCGTCGTGAACGCCGTCTCATAGCCGGCCCGATGGGTTGCACCTGAAGCAGCGAGCGCACCCACGGCCGCGCCACCCATCAGTATTCCCGTGTTTAAGGAGAGCGTGACTATTCCCTGGGCGGAGACCCGGTCCTGCAGCCGTGACTCTCGGAGGAGGATGTAGTTGAGCGAAGATCCGAGCAGTCCGGCCAGCGCGAGACCGACAAGCACGGTTCCGATGTAGAAGGGCGCCACGCCCGGCATCTGCGCAACGACCCATAGCCCGACGGTCAGGCACACGCTGGCGACCATTACGACCGTCCGTGATCCGAACGTGTCGAGTACCCATCCGAACATCGGGGAACCGACGGCGACGGCCGTTGCCAGAGGAAGAAACATAAAGGAGGCGGTGGACTTGTCGACGCCGAAGGAGGCCTCGGCCAGAGACGGCACGAAGATGATCACGGCCTCGCAAAATCCCGTGGCGGCCGTCAAGATCACTGCAAGGCGGGCCTGGCGCGTAGCGAAGATTGCGGGAGG
>JBFHWK010000186.1:0-6885 GCA_041589075.1 Rhodothermales bacterium | reverse complement strand
GTTGGCTCAAAGCAGTCGAGGAAGCGATCGGCGAACTTGGCGCCGAAGTTACCCAGATGAGCCAGCGCGGCCTCGGAGTCGGCAAAGCGCTCGTTGATGTGACATCTCTTGCCGTCGTCGCTCAAGAACCACTCGTAGCCGAGCGTACCGGGCTCTTGCCGGGTGGCCGAGACCATCTCGGTCGCTAGCGCGCGAGCCTTGTCGAGTCGGCCTTCCTTGACGGCCATCTGGAGATTCCAGGAAATTGGATTGGACACAGAGAGCCTCGTCGATGATGAAAAGTGCACTGCCTCGGCCGCTACCTCACCAGCGTAGGGTACGGCATCGTCCACGTCGGGTCAATACGGCGCTGAATGCGTGCGCCGCCGCTGCCCGCAAACTGGGCTGCTGACACTTCAATGTTTGAGGGAAGCAGGTCGCCGCGGATACGCGACGTCGTTGCGTACTCCCAGGGTTTTTGCGCGTAGCGAACCAGTTCGGTCCTCTGCTCCGCGACCATGCCTTGCCACTCCGCCATCATCTCGGCAGCTTTCTCTTTGCCGCCGGCCTGCTTCGCGAATGCGGCCATCCAGGCTCTTTCGCTCGGGGGCTTTCTCTACTCGAACTCAGAAACGCCGTCTTTCATCCAAAAGAACACGACGTGGTCCCACTCACCGGTACTGAAGTCGAAAAGCACTTCGCGACACGGACCGCTGCAGGACCGCCTGACTTGTTATATTTGGTGGCCGATAGCTTAGCTTCGGCTATGGGGAGTGACATACCGTTTAGAGCGTCGCCGCGGGCATACCGCCCGTACACCGCCGTTTGAGATCACACCCAGGGATGTGGTATTGATGGATAGCCCCGCAACGCCGGAACGACGACAGCGCATCCAGGAGTTGTTCCTGGAGGCCGTGGGGCGACCTCCGTCGGCTCGCGCGGCATTCCTAGATTTGAAGTGCCGGAACGATCCGCAGCTCCGCGCCGAGGTCGAGGAGCTGCTCAGAACCAGTGCCGGAGAAGAAATCACGCCTCAGAATCCTGATCTGATCGCGTCCCCTCCGACAGCCGGATCACGTTCTAGTCATTCGATCCCGGCCGGCACGCGCATCGCACACTACGATATCGTCGGTGAGTTAGGCGGTGGCGGCATGGGTGTCGTGTATGAGGCCCGTGACTCCCGGCTGGGCAGGTCGGTAGCGCTCAAGTTTCTTCCCCCGCTAATCTCGCACGACGCGGACGTGCGCGCGCGCTTCGAACAGGAGGCGCGTGCTGCAAGCGTTCTGGATCACCCGAACATCTGTACCATTCATGAGATAGGCGAAGGGCAGCAGGGGCAGCTCTACATCTCGATGGCCCTGTACCGGGGCGAGACGCTCAAGGAACGCTTGGAGTCGGGACGCCTGCCGACCGAACAAGCCGTAGAGATCGCCACGCAAATTGGCCGCGGACTTGACCGCGCTCATCAGGCCGGCATTGTGCACCGGGACGTCAAGCCCGCGAACGTGATGCTGACGGAAGACGGACAGGTCAAGATTCTCGACTTCGGACTGGCGAAGCTCGACGAAGTGCAGCTGACACGAAGCGGCCTCACGCTTGGAACCGTGGCCTACATGAGTCCCGAGCAAGCCCGTGGGGAAAGGGTGGATGCACGAACCGACGTTTGGAGCCTCGGTGTCGTGTTATACGAGATGCTGACAGGCCGGCCGCCGTTTCAGGGGGAGTACTCCCAGGCGGTCATATACTCCCTGTTGAATACCGATCCGGAGCCCATCGAGAAGGTCAATCCCGAAGTATCCGGGCGTCTAGCCAAAGTCGTCGGCCGCTGCCTGCAAAAGGATGCAGATAAGCGATACGCCTCGGTCTCCGAGGTGCTGGCCGATCTTGCTCCCATCCCCGCCGGGGGTACCGTGTCCGTTGTGCATCCGCCTCGGCGGTCGCGGCGGACTGTCATTGCAAGCGCGAGCCTCGTGACGGTCCTACTGGCCCTCCTCGCCATTGCACCGGTCCGTCGTACGATACTCGATGCGATGGGTATCTCCGGACTACCTGTAGAAAAGCATCTCGTAGTGTTGTCGCAGGCCGGACCTGCGGAGAGCCCGGAACAGGCAGCTTTTAGAAACGGACTCGCGGAGACCCTGGTCGAGAGCCTGCGCCGGATAGAAGGTGCGGAGAAGAGCCTTTGGGTGGTCCCGACCGACAAGGTGGTTGAGTTCGGAGTCGACAGTCCGGCGGCGGCGCGTCGTGCTTTTGGAGCGAATCTTGCCGTTTCGCTGGAAGTGAATCGCGATGCAAATGACGTCCGAGTCTCATTACATCTTGTCGACACCGAATCAGCGAAGACCCTCCGAACATCCGAACTTGACCGCACAGGAGCTAATTTGTCGGACCTCAAAGGAGACCTGGTGCTCGCTCTCGCGGACCTCCTTGACGTATCATTGCGGCCCAGCGACCACCGCGCGCTTGCGATGGGTGGCACGGCGGCTCCCGGTGCCTACGAGTTCTATACTCAGGGACTTGGCTACCTCCGCCAGCACACCGAGGGCCGCAACGTTGATGCAGCCATATTCCTCTTCGAACAGGCACTCCGCCACGACTCATTGTTCGCATTGGCGCATGCGGGCCTGGGTGAAGCGTACCTGCGCAAGTTCACAGACACGAAGGATCTACAATGGGCCCGGGCGGCCGAACGTCACTGCGAAACCGCCATCGAAATCGACGACCAACTTGCGCCCGTCTATGTCACGCTCGGTAAGGTGCACATCGGAGCAGGCAGATATGGAACCGCCCTGGCCGAATTCCAACTGGCTCTCGCCCGGGATTCATCGTACGCAGACGCGTACCGTGGGATGGCGAAAGCCTATGAGTCTCTCGGGCGAATAGACGATGCGGAATCGGCCATCCGTCGAGCCATCGCAATGAAGCCGGACTATTGGGAAGGCTATAACGACCTTGGCGTCTTGTACTTTAATCAAGGCCGATACGAAGATGCCATCCGTCAATTCGAGAACGTCATCAAACTTACTCCGCTCAACTTCAAAGGCTATCGAAACCTAGGGGCCATGTATTTCTATCTCGATCGTCGGCAGGACGCCGTTGAGATGTTTGAGAATGCGATCGATATTCAGCCTGACTACAGCACGTACGCAAATCTGGCAACGCTGTATTTCTACGAAGGGCGTTACGCGGATGTCGCCCGCATGTATGAACGCGCTCTCGAAATACAAGACACCGATTACAGAATCTGGGGCTACCTGGCGTCGGCATATGAGGAATCAGGCCAACCTGACGCAGCCCGACGGGCCAACGAGCGGGCGGCGGACATGGCCAAAGATCACCTTGAGCGCAATCGGCGCGATCCGGAGGTGATGGCGCAGCTTGCCGGCTACTACGTGGAACTGCAAAGACGAGATGAGGCGCGTTCGATGCTGAAGGACCTGATCGCCCAACGACCCGGTGACCCAGAGGAGTTGTCACGAATTGCCGACATCTACGAGCGGCTCGGCGAGCGTGACGAGGCACTGCGATGGCTCGAACGTGCCCTGGTGGCAGGATACTCCCTGGTCGACATTGACGACAATCCGGAACTTGAAGAACTCCGCCAGGACCCGAGGTTTGCGTCGCTCAGGGACCGTTACCAGGGAGATGTCCCGGAACAGATTCCTTAGTTTACGAAACGCATATTTTACATTATCCCGTTCCAGTCACCAAGGCATCTTAGGAGGAATGCGTGCTTAATTCCATTTGTTCGGCAATTAGTCAGACACGGAGGATTATATCATGCCAAACGTCAGCATTAGCATAAATCAAGCACGCGACTGCAACGATGCCAACCCGGGCCATGTCGGTGTAAATAAGGGCGGCGTAGTAACGTTCAAGAACATGACCGGGTACGTTGTAGACCTCAACTTTGGAACAGCCCCGGTGTCCCCCTCAAGCGTAAAGCTTGCGGCGCCGCGCAACAGCAGCGCGGATGTTACGGTCGACGCGGACGCAGCGCCTGGAGAGTACGACTACTCGATTTCGGGAGGCGGCAAGCCGGAGTGTGATCCGCCTGGCAATAAGCCGTCGATGGTCGTCAACTAAAGCCATTGACTCGGCGAGAAGGCAGGCCGTTGTTTTGAAGCGCGCGGTGGGTCGCAAGAGCTGCCGCGCGCGTTCGCTCCGGACATCACCTAGTACGCTCGGTTCGATGCCTGTTGATGGAGGGCGCGGCAGTCATCCACACAATCCTGTGGGGCGCAACGTAAAGATGAAACCCCGCAATGGCGTCCGCGGAATCCTCTATGTCTCCATGGCTTTCGCCGCAGTGTGGCTTCCAGGGTGCGAGGTGACGCCGCCGTCGGGTATTCGTGAGCTTGATTCCGATGGTTCCATCGGCACCGTTCATCGTGTCGAATTGTCTCACGGGAGAATAGTAGGTCGATTCGCAAGTCATATTCTGACGTCGGCCCTGTCGGGCGAGTCAGCGCCCGACACATCCAGCAGTTTTCCGTTGGCGGACCTGGTGCCACCCGACGACTCCGTGCGCCATTGGATCGCACGATGCTCTGACGACCCGGAGTTTTGTGCACAGCGTAGAGAGGTCGTTATATCATTCCGGGAGACGCTTGCCCTTCCGCACTTTCCAGATCCACACGTCGGTGAGCCGCCTGACTCTCCAGCTAACTTGGAGGCCTTGACAGCGGCGCAAAACATGAGCGACGCACTAATACGCGACCATGATCGGCACTTGACGCACCTGTTCAACGAACTAAAGATCGACGGTAAGCCCGAGGAGTTCTATTGGATCGCCAACGCATCGTTAGTCGCCGTTCGGGTCGGCGACCTTCATAAGATTCTCGCCGATTCCAGCATCCAGTACCTCGAGGCACGATTCCCTGATCGGCCACCCCCGCCGTCGGCTGCCTCTGCGCGAGGTTCATGGTACGCACCGCGCTCAGGTCGAGAAAGCAACGCCCTCCCAACGAGCCCGACAGATTCCTCATTGCTCACCATTCGCGACGGACGACGGATAATCCACAGCGACGCGTATTTCGAATTAGATTCGCTCCGGTCGACGCGTGGATGGATCGGTCTTCTCGACACCGGTGTTCGGTCGACGCACGTTCTACTGCACGACACGCTCGGCAGGCACTCCAACCTCCGGTTTATTCGGGACTGTACCTACGGCGCGGTCGGCTGGCGTTGCGGCACCCGGATGGTGGCCGCCCTCTCTCAGGATACAGAGCGCACACCGGGGTATGACCCAGCAGAGTGCCGCCAGTACACTGGGCACGGAACTGCGAGCGCCTCCGTTATCGCTGCTAATGGCAACCTGGGCGACGCGTACAGAGGAGTGACCGGACACGTGCTCGATTCCTATAAGATATACGATTGCGAAGGTGGCTTTCCTCGCACGGATACCGCGGCTCTGTTGCGTGGGCTGGAGGCAGCCATCACGAACCTCAACAAGATTATACTGATCGAGATACCGCTTGCGCCACGGCGCTTCCACAGCATCGTTCTTGTGGCAGCCAACAATGCGTTCGACGTGGGTGCGGTTGTCGTCGCGCCGGTAGGAAACTTGCGTGCCGAGGTGTTTGCGCCTGCTTTCGGCCGTCGAATTATCGCCTCCGGTGCACTGAACGCCCGCACAACGGGCGCCAAGGCAACTCGCAGAATCACACTCGAGCAGTTCGATCAGCAGGGCTTTGGACCGACGCCGGACGGTCGGCACAAACCCGATATTCAGACTCCGACTGACCTGTGGGCGGCTGGGAATTGTGCGCGACGCAACACGCCCGAAAGCTGCTCCGATACGGCACTCATTCGATACGAAATGACGAGCGGCGCGGCACCGTACGCTGCAGCAGCAGCATCACTGTTACGGAACTTTCTCGTTCTGGCAAGCGATGATCGGCACGTCGATCCCGGTCACGTCTACGCACACACTATCCTCTCTGGACAGCGCACCTATCCCTTCACGGACAGCACCGGTGCCGGTCTCATTCAACTGCCTCCGCTCGACGGAACACGGTGGTGGGGCGACGTCACACTTTCCGCCGGTCAGGTAGTCGACATACCGCTTAAAGCTGTGGACGGAATATCGGTCGACACTCTCGATGCCGCACTATGGTGGCCAAACCCGGAGCAGTACGTGTCCTACACCGCACCCGGAAACGACATAGATTTAGAGCTGATTGATCCACGCGGTGTCGTGAGAGGCAGCAGCACTACTGTGAGGAATGCCTTCGAACGAACACGCGCCGTCGCACGCGGTCGCGACCGTGTAGAGGGCGACTGGACGCTCCGCGTCCGCGCCAATATGATCCACTCAGATTCCCAGACGGTGTACTGGGCTGCGCATGGGAGACTAGCCGTTGGCTCCCGATAGCCGGCAGTTGTGCACTATTTGACCCCGGCTACCAGCGTTCCGTCGAGGCGGAAGGGAGGCAGCGCTCCTCTATGGCAATGGTCTGCTGGCTGGTGTGCAGCATGCGGGTCCGTTCGGAAGTAGCGCAAGCAGGAGACCGGCTCGTGCTGATGGAATTCCCGTGTGAGACGATCTCGAGTCGTCTGATCCAGGACGAGATCATTGAGCGCATCCGGTGTCCTCCCTGGACACAGTCCATGTGACATCCGTGAGATCAGTCTCGGGTCTTCCAAATGGCGGCGAGGCGCTCTGTAGTCCCCGGCCTGGAGGCGGCAGTACCTCGATCTCAAAGCAGACAACTTGCCGGAATTTCTGCGGGTGATACCTGCATGTAGGGCTGGACCCTTTGCGGAAGGCGGCCGCGTCGTCGGCGGGGCCGTCGGGGGAGGTCATACAGCGGCACTCTGCGAAGGTGGCCAGAGCATCATCATTACAATGTCCACCAATAGGACGGCGATACCGACTCGCCAGAGGATGTCGCCTAACGTTGT
>JBFHWK010000185.1:0-6904 GCA_041589075.1 Rhodothermales bacterium | reverse complement strand
TAGATTTCTCCCCCTGAGATGAGTTGGACGTTCACGCCGAGGCGGTCCATGACCTGGCCGCCCAATCCCGGGATGCGCATCTTGATGCCACGCAGGTCGTTCAGCGACCCGATGTCCCGGCGGAACCATCCGCCCATCTGAACACCGGTGTTGCCACCGGGGAGGTTTACGACCCCGAAGTCGGCGAACAACTCGCGCAGCAATTCGAGTCCACCACCATAATAGAGCCAGGCGTTCAGCATGCGCGCCGAGAGTCCAAACGGAACGCACGTATCGAAGGCAAACGCGGGGTTCTTACCCACGTAGTAGTAGCTGGCACTGTGTCCTATTTGCACAGTGCCTGTCTGTACAGCACCCAGCACCTCCAGCGCCGGCACCAGCTCACCGCCGGGGTAGGGACGGATTCGAAAGCGACCATTCGTCAGTGCACCCACACGATCGGCCAGAATTTCCGATGCACCGTAGATCGTATCTAGCGATCGGCTGAAGCTCGATGCGAGTCGCCACGTTATGCTCTTTTGGGTCTGGACCGCGGGGGCCGAACTCTCATCTGCCGGACTGCCACACCCTGCCAGAAGTGACCCTGCCCCGGCGGTGCCGAGGGCAGTCGTCTTGAGGAATCTCCGTCTCTTCATCGCTGCGGGAAGTGGGTACTCGGCATGATCGGAATAATAGTCGGCGATTGATTGGATGCGCAAACGCCACAGCCTGGCTCACTGCTGTAGCTGGCGCCGTGCCTCGTGGGCGTTCTATTGTTGCGGAGCTCGTCGTGCTCGCGGGGTGGTCAAACGGCCGTACCATTCGACCGGCTCCGGATAGCCAGGTTGCGAATGACCGCCGCTGGGCCTATCGTTACCTGTTTATGCAAAGATTTGAAGAAGGGAATGTAACGCCATGGTAGCCAATGAAGTCGGTCCGACGGGGCAGTCGGTATCGGATTCTGATGAGTCCGGCAAATCCCGAAGGAAGCTCTGGACACGGCGCGGGATAACAGTGTTATTCGCAGGTCTTGTGGTTTGCATAGGCTACAGGGTCGGCATTTTTGTTTTTGACCAGTACCCATTCGATCCGAAGAGTCTGGCAGGGGGGTCGGTCCTTGCTACGGGAGGAGCGATGATCGCGACCCTCAAGGAAATCCTGAGCATGGGATCGGATATCAAGAAGCTTTGGAACGAAGGAATCGGCGGTTACAAGCTAGCGACCTTTCTCTTACTGCTGGCCATGGGCATTACGCTGTCCTGGAAGGCCATGACCGAACCAGGCGATATTGGCCGAAAGTCGGGAGCCGGCACGCCGGTGATGTTTGTCTATCCGAGTGAGCCCAGTTTCTCCATACCGTTTCGTGACGAGGCCAGCGAGTGTGCTACGGGGCGAACGGAATGCGACGACGACAGGATAAGGAAGGGCAGTACGGTTCTACCGGATGTCCGAATTCTGTTCGAGCTGCTCGCGCGCGGACTGACGGCGTGCAGTAGGTCGGATTCGAGCATCGTCGAGGTCGAGATTACGGGATACGCCAGCTCCTCACCATTCGTGGGTAAAAGCACACGTGATTCGAGGAGGCTAAACGTCGACATCGCGAATGCGCGCGCTGTTGCTGTCAAGAGACAACTCCTGCGTGAGCTGCGCAGCCGGGACAACCTGATCAGAACGGACGGGCCGAATGCGTTGCCCGACGACAGCGCCGCCGTCATAAACTTGCGTGGCCATAATATTAGGCTGCGCGTTATCACCCGCCAGTGGGAGTTGTTCGAGGACATGATAAAGGCGGGCAAGTACAATGACCTAGACGAACGACGAAAGTACGATGCCGACCGAGGCGTTTTGAACCGCCGCGCGTCGGTTCGCGTTGTTCGGCTGGGAAACTGTCAACTGCAATACCCATAACTGAACAGTTAGTCTCATGACACTGGGTGAGGGAGCGTCGCACCAAGACCCTTCGGGCACGTCGGAGGCGTCCGACCGGACCAGCGTCCGGCGGGCTCGCGCCGGGCTGCTTATTCTGATCGGGGCTTCGGCTGTCGCTGGATTGCTACTTGGATGGGTGCTCGTTACGGTCTACCCGTTCGGTAAAGCGAGCCTGCAACAGGGCTCGGCGTTCGCGACCGGTGGCGCACTTCTCGCAACCCTCAAGGAACTCTTTCGTCTGGGTCCGGAATTGGTCGACTATTGGAAATCGGGCGCAGGTAAGGGTGCGTCGAGGTTTGCAGCGCTCCTCTTTGTCTCGGTTGTTGCTCTCGCCATGGCCCTGAACTCGAAATTCAATCCGGGCCAAATTGGGTCCAACCTGATCGAGCGACCGCAAGCGCTTTTTACATCGCCTCACGAACCGAGCATTTCGATCTCGTTTCCCGAGGCTGATACTGCGGCGGTTACGAGTGAGCCGATCGATTCGACCTTGATGGTGCGGTTGGCACGCCTCGTCGAGGGACTTCACGCCTGTAGCCGTCCCAATGGGGATGGCGATGCCATACGCGTCTTAGTGACCGGCTTCTCCAGATCCGCTACGGCGCGGGACGCGGATGATGTGAGGATAGCCGACCGACGTGCTATGCTTGTTCGCGATACCTTGTTTGCATGGGCGTCTTACCTGGTATCCGGGGTAGATTCTAGTACGTACTGGGAGGCGTACGCACCTTCACCAGCGGACCCGGGCCTCCTATGTCGGAAGGTAGACCAGTTCGAAATCTGCATGGAAGAGTGGGAATCGAACTACCCGAGCCCTGAGTTGGCCTACGCTGCCATGAGAGACGCTGGTCGGTTCTTCGAGCTCGAGGGGGCTGCCCTGATCTTTAGGGACAAGAGAAAGGCCAACCGTGCGAAAATCCACATTCAGGACTACGGGCGTTGTAGACTTGCATATCCTCGAACCCAAGTCAATCGCGTCGAAGTGAAATGAAGCGTCTGCCCGATGTCCCAGCCCGGCAGCAGACACGGAGTAAGAGAACGGTTACAGGTATCAACTGCGATCCTCAATCTGCCGTGGGTTTGGTCCACGGCCACCGCCTCGGACGGCGCTGCTCTGCCGCTCTGCTTGCTGGGTTAACGTGCTTGCTGACGTCTCTTGGTCTCCTCCCTTCGTCGTCGGTGCTGGCGCAGAACGAGATCAGCCTCCGCCACTACTCCGTTCAGGACGGGTTGCCGGAAGAAAGCGCGTTTGCCATTCTCCAGGACCGCCTCGGGTTCATGTGGCTCGGTACACAGAACGGCTTGGTGAGATTCGACGGCTACACATTCACGGTATACCGCCCGGGGCACGTCAACTCCGAAGGTATGGCCGGCGGTAATGTGCGGGCGCTGCATGAGGATTCCCGCGGCGACTTGTGGGTGGGCACACTCAGGTATTTGAATCGTCTTCGCCGAACGGACAACCGTTTTGAAAGCTACCGTCACGACCCGAACGACAACGGTACTCTCAGTGACGGCGGTGTCGTGGCCATTCATGAGGATTCGAACGGTTATCTCTGGCTGGTCACTTCGACCGCAAGACTGGATCGAATTGATCCCGAGAGCGGTGCGATCACAAGGTATTCGGATCGCGTTTTTGGCGGTGCAACCCTTGCGACGCCGCCGGACGAGACACCACTGGCCTGGCTGCAGGCGTCGGATGGTCGGATTTGGGTCGGTTCGGACGGAGGCGGGCTGGCACGCATGGATTCGGAAGGTGACGGGGTCGTCCGGTATCGACACGACGCCGATCAGGCCGGTTCGATCAGCAGCAATCGAATCTGCTGCCTGTTGGAAGATCGCTATGGCGTGATCTGGGTGGGGACCAAAGATGCCGGGCTCAATCGGTTCAACCCTGCCACAGAGACTTTTACCCGCTTCCGTCGCCGAGCAGGAAACAAGCAGTCGATCGGCAGTGATCGCATCGGCCACCTGGCGGCGGATACGAGCGGCCATGTGTGGATCGGATCATCCGAGTACGACGTGAGCCGATTCGACCCGATAACCGGACTGTCTGAACGGCACGAACTGGATCCTCGACACCCATCGTCACGCGATCAGCCGAACATCACCGTCGTCGACCGACAGGGCGGTGTGCGTGTCTTGACCTCTGCTGGGAAATTCTATCTCTATCATCAGTCGTCGCGATCGTTTGAGCACCAAGCGCAGAGTTCCGAGAGCGGCCGAAACCTGATCGGCGCATACATTCGGGCAGTATTTGAAGACAACTCCGGAGGCTTGTGGATTGGGACGCACGACCGTGGCATCGGTCGCGTGGATCCGTATGGTAATCGGTTTCCTAGGTACAAAGTCAGTTTGAACGATCAAAGTAGTCCCAACGCCAACTTCGTACGGGCCATAGCCGAAACGCGGGGCGGGCAGTTGTGGATCGGTACCGAGAGCGGCATCGGGAGATTTGACCCTGTTATGGAGCGCGCAGTACCCGGCTTCGGGGATACTTCGCCCGCATCGGCGCTCCGTGATGAAGTGGTTCGTTGCCTTTTTGTCGACGACGCTGGCACGCTGTGGATCGGAACGAGTCAGGGCGCGCATCACCTCACGGACGTCGACCGCGGTTACATCCAATCGTATTTGCACGATCCCCGGAATGAGGCCACGCTCAGCGGCAACAGGGTGACGACGATCGCTCAGGACTTCTCGGGAGCGCTGTGGATGGGCACCAGTCGCAGCGGTTTGAATCGACTGGATCGCGCGACCCAACGGTTCGAACGCTTTCGAGAGCAGGATGGACTGGTAGACGACTGGGTCTACGTCATTATCACGGATCGGGAGGGTCTTCTTTGGATTGGGACCGAGCGCGGCTTGAGTTCCCTCGATCCCAAAACCAGAAAGTTCACCTCCTACCTCACGGATGTGGACCTGGTGGGCGCGATCACAGCGCTGTTTGAGGACACCGGCGGACGGCTCTGGATAGGGACATACAGTATGGGGGTGTTGCTCTTTGACCGTGCGTCCGGAACCGCGCAACAGGTGCTTACCGAGTCGAACGGCCTGCCGAACGACCGCGTGGCGGGCATTCTCGGAGACGATGCGGGCAGACTCTGGATTAGCACACGAAACGGGCTAACGCGGTTTCGACCGGATACGGGTGAGTTCAAGAACTATGATGCGGATGACGGGCTCCCAGGCGACATCTTTCAGCCCCGCTCGACCCTCGCCGCATCAGACGGACACCTCTATTTCGGAGGCGACGAGGGATTCACTGGATTCGTTCCCGGCGACATACATGACGATCCAATCGTTCCCCGAGTCGTGCTGACACAATTTCGTCTAGCTGGTGTTGCGGCGGGCATAGGCGGTGGCTCGCCGCTGCAATCAGATATCGCGTTTACCGACCGGATTACACTCGGCCATAATCAGAACGACTTCACGTTTCGTTTTGCGGCGCTTCAATACACGCGACCGGAGCGCAACCAGTACCGATATCGGATGATGAACTTTGGTGCCGGTGAATGGCGCGAAATTGGTGATACACGCTCGGCAAGTTTCATGAATCTGCCTTGGGGCGAGTACGTCTTCGAAGTCATCGCTTCAAACCACGACGGCGCGTGGAATACCGACGGAGTCTCCGTTGCCGTCGTGATTCGCCCTCCCTGGTGGCGCAGATGGTGGGCGTACAGCATTGACGGACTTGTCCTTCTGATCGGCATCTTTGGCGTCGATCGATTTCAACGAAGCCGGCTCATACGCAAGGAGCGCGAAGCGGCCCGAATCAAGGAGGCCGAGCTGCGCGCGCTGGCAGCGGAATCGCAGTCACGAGCGCTGGAAGCGGAGAACGCGCGTAGAGGACTCGAGTTGGAAAAGGCGCAGGAGCTGGCCGTGGCATATAAGCGACTGAAAGACACGCAGCAGCAGCTGATTCAGTCCGAGAAGCTTGCCTCGCTCGGTAGTCTCGCTGCCGGAATTGCACATGAGATTAAAAACCCCCTGAACTTCGTCAACAACTTTGCCGAGGTGGTCGAAGAACTGGCGGACGAAGTCTCCACCGACATTCGGGTAGATCCGAAAAGGTCAGCGGCCGAAGTCCTGGAGCTGATCGAGCCGACCCTCGTCGACCTGAAGGAGAGCGCAGCTCAGATCACCAAACACGGGAAGCGGGCCGATGCTATCGTGCGCGGTATGCTCGAGCATTCGCGAGAAAGCGGCGGCGAACGACAAGAAACCGACCTTCGCACTTTGCTCGACGAGTGTATTGGATTGTCGCGGCACTCCGGTGGCACCGTCAGAATCGAACGCGACTACGCTGATGTTCTTCCGACCGTCACCGTGGTGCAACAAGAGATTGGACGCGTACTCATCAATCTGCTGACCAACGGTTTTTACGCGGTTCATAAAAAGCAGGAGACTGCTCCCGAAGGCTACGAGCCAACTGTGTGGGTCTCTGTCCGGGTCGACGATGGACATGTCGAAGTTCAGGTGCGAGACAATGGGATGGGGATTCCGGACAATATCCGTGACCAGATCTTCGAGCCGTTCTTTACTACCAAGCCGACGGGGACGGGCACGGGTCTGGGCCTATCTCTCAGTTATGATATCGTCACCAAAGGCCATGGTGGCAGGCTGCTTGTAGACAGCGAACTCGGTGTCTCGACGACGTTTACGGTAATGCTACCGCTTGATCAGGCCGGTTGACTTGAGCGACGAAGCTGACTACCTTTATCTGGTTTTCACAAAACTGCAGGCACCTCATAATGGAAGGGAGAATCAGCATTTCCAGCGCGGCGGAATTACGTACCGTGCTACGGGCTCATCCGACACTTCGTCTCGAATTCCTATCCGGCCTTTCGAGATTACTCCGTGAGCATCAAATCGAAATCGATCCGAACGTACTCGGTAGTGTTACGCTGATGGATGAAAGGGGCGAGGCTGACACGGCGCGTCGCACTCAAACCAGTGCGACAAGTGGTCCGGCGCCCGTGATGGCAGGTCCCGCTCC
>JBFHWK010000184.1:0-6938 GCA_041589075.1 Rhodothermales bacterium | reverse complement strand
TGTCGTCGTAACGGCAGGCGGCGTGAAGCAAGTTCGTGAGATGGTAGCGTCGAGGGGATGGCAATCGTCCGTTCCTTACAGACTTCATTTCGGTCTGGGTGACGTACGGCGTGTCGACACACTTCTCGTGGTCTGGCCGGATGGGCGCTACGACGTGAGCACTGGCCTTCCCGTTGACACGCTGGTGCGAGTGCTGCAGAGTGACGCACGAGAAACATTCGATTATCGCGGCAGCAACGGACCCACTCTCTTCATCGATCGAACCGATGGATTGCGGCTGCCGTACCGTCACCGAGAGAACGAATTCATCGACTTCAATCGCGAAGGCCTCATGCCCCGCAAGGTCTCGCAGGAAGGTCCGGCCCTGGCGGTTGGTGACGTAAACAGGGACGGACTCGACGACATCTTTGCCGGCGGCGCCAAGTGGCAGGCTGCAAGCCTGATGCTTCAGGATCGCGCCGGCTCTTTCATTGGTATCGACGCCGACCTCTGGAAGGCTGACAGCCTGTTTGAAGATGTCGACGCCGCATTCTTTGACGCTGACAGCGACGGTGATTTAGATCTTTTCGTCGTCAGCGCCGGGAACGAGTTCTCGGACAGCAACGCCGCTCTCGAAGACCGGTTGTATGTGAATGACGGCACCGGCCACTTCTCGCGGTCAACCGGAAGGCTCCCGCCCATGCGCACGAACGGCTGCTGTGTCGCACCTGCCGACTTCGACGGCGACGGTGACGTCGATCTTTTCGTTGGTGGACGCGTGACTGCGCGCGATTACGGCGTGGCGCCGCGCAGCTTCCTCCTGGAAAACGACGGTGCCGGGTTCTTCAGAGACGTCACCGAAGAGCGGGCACCGTCAGTGACGAATGCCGGGATGGTTTCCTCGGCGGCGTGGGGTGACGTGGACATGGATGGAAAGCCAGACCTGGTTATCGCCGGCGACTGGATGTCAATACGCGTCTTCTTGCACACGGGAGATGGGTTTCGCGAAGCCACGCGAGCGGCAGGGCTTGATGATGCGACCGGTCTCTGGGGCGCCCTCCTGGTGACGGACGTGGACGGCGACGACGACCCCGATATTATCGCCGGCAATCTCGGTGTGAATTCCATATTGCAGGCGCCGCCGGGCAAACCTCTGCGGATGTACGTAGGCGACGTCGACGCCAACGGTCGAAAGGAGCATTTCCTTACGACGTCTCGGTTAGGCGAGGAGTACGTGCTGGCGTCGCCTGATGAACTGCTGCTCCAGATTCCGTCGCTCGGTCGCAAATACCGGAGGTACCACGATTTTGGTCGCATCGAGCTCTCCGATCTGTTTGAAGGATCGCTTGCGGGCACGCTACAGACCTATGAAGCGGCGACTTTGTCGAGTGTTTTCGCGGAGAACCTCGGTGACGGTACGTTTACCATCCGTCCGCTGCCGTTCGAATCTCAGATCGCGCCGATTCACGCGGGGATAGCTTTAGACATCGATGGAGATAGCGATCGAGAGATCGTGCTTGCCGGCAATTCGGATCGCGCGCGAAATGTAGAAGGCCGTTACGATGCCAGTTATGGCAGTCTGCTGACTTTCTCCAAGACGAGGGGCTTTTCGTCCGTTGACCCGAGTCGGAGCGGGCTCTATCTAGAGGGCCGAATCAACCACCTGCGACTGTTGCGCACCGCACACGGACGCCTCATGCTCGTGGCTGCAAGGAATAATGACAGACTCCAAGTCTTAGAGATCTCCGCCGCGTCCTCAGGCCCGGGACCGACGGCGGTAGCGCCCTAGACCTCGTATTGTCTCCCCATTGTAAGCGCGGGATCAACGCGTAGTGATCGAGTTGTGGCACACCGCAACCCGGTTCTCGGACAGTTCCATTAGTCCCGAATGTACTTCTCTGATTAGTCCGCCTAGATCACGTTACCTACCTCGATCTTATCTGCTAAGGTGGAAGGCCGCAAGAAATGACGTTCCTCGCTTCTCCCTCGTATTACTACCGGCCGGCCAAGCGGGAGGCTGAGATGAATGTCGGCTTCTTGCTGTACATCAAGGGCCGCGTGCTGAACGGAGGAAGACGAAGGTACCCTCAGACGCACCAAAATGCATCACAGCGGCGCACGGCGCCAATGTCTGCGATGTTGCCGATCACCTACTCATTGAGTGTGGAGTCTCTGCTACCTGAAAATCAGAATTTTGGAAGTGCTAAATCAGCTTATTAGCGATTGCATGAAGAAAGGGGGCGTGAAATCTTATCAGAGTCAACGACTTACCTAACGGTCAGTACTTACGTCTGAAACTGAGCCAATAAAAGCAAGGCAATCGCAGTCACAGGTACGCGACCGTATTTATCCGCTGAACACAACGTGCAGTATTGGTCGTCAGCGGTCGCAGTTCATCATATCTGAGTTTTACACTAGAGCCTACAGTCGTTCTCGCATGGTGGCACGTCCCCGTAGCGCCTGCGAGGTGTCCGTTGTCGCGCGGTCGCCAAGTTTCTGACCGGTCGCTGTAGCCTACTAAACTCACTTAATAGGAGGCTTGCGATGAAACACTCCTTCCTTTTTTCCAGGACGCTTCCGTGGCTTCTGGTGCCGCTGTTCACGGTAGGAATGTTCACCGGCAGCGCGTCCGCCCAGCTGCCGCCGGAGCTCGTTCCCTTCATCCCGGGATCGATCGAAATGATTTCGAACGGCGACGGCCCGATCACCGTCTTTCGGGGTTTTGAAAGTACGCTCCCGCCGACCAGCGCGACTGGGGCGCTATCGGCGGACTGGTTTCGTGACGTCCTGATGGGACCTGGGTCCGTGCTGTCCGGTCCGCCCATGCAGGTAGGTGGCGGCTACTTCTTTGTGGTTTCTCGCCCCTCGATTTTTTTCCCGCAGACGCATGAGGGCGCGGTTAATAATTGGTTGCGATCCGACCCTGCTCAGGTTGAGCTAACACGAGACAACAGCTACGAAATCCGATTCACGGCCGCGGGGGGAAAGGCCATCTATGCGTTTACGGACGATAGCGTGGTGGACGTGCCGTTCGAACTCTGGTTCCTGGCTAACACTCCGGCTGACCCGTCGGACGATGTGCGCATGGTGCCTTTTCTTTTTGATGACCTTATGGGTGGTCCTTTCGACTTCAAGCTGGACCATGCGGCCTCGAGCGCCTTCAACGATCCGTATTCGGACTGGATCTATTTCCGCATGCCAACCAACGACACACCTGGCGACGCCGGGTATCAGGAATTCGTTCTCGATCCGCTTGGCCCTATCGGCCAGGAGCACCTGGCCAGGGTCGTCTTGATGAACTGGAATCAGCAGCAAGACGGCGGCTTGGAGAACGCGATGCCGGAAACGGGCACTACGTTCAGGTTGGCGTTCGCCAACCTGTTCGTAGTTGACATCGACATCAAACCCGGCGTAGAGCCGAACGAGATTGTGTGCGGCGAGAAATCGCCAACACCGATTACTGTCGCAGTACTGTCAACAGAGGACTTTGACGCGACGACTGTCAACGGCCAGACGGTGCAATTCGCCGGCGCCATGGAGGTGCATCAACAGGCACACATCAAGGACGTAGACAGTGATGGTGACGACGACGTTGTCCTCCATTTCGTCACGGCTGTCGATTGCGATGCTACGGAGCTGATTCTGTCTGGCGGGACCGTCGGCGGAGGTGTGATCTTCGGTAGTGACACGATTCTGACGATCGATCCGCCGGTGGCCAAGTGCGATCGCGGAGAGGTCGAGGGAGAATTGCTCGCGATCGACGCGAACCTTCACGACCGAAACCCGGTCACCCTCGGCGTTTCGAAAGAAGGTGGGACCGGACTGTTTGTATTGCCCGGTACGTTCGATATAGGGTCTCTCGACTGTAACCCGTACCTGTTCCTGGGTGGCCCGTGGATAGCAGGATTTGGGCCGGGAGGTTTGGCAGCTTCCGTGACGGACTTCTCATTCAATTTCGGAGGAGATTTCGCGCCCAGTGTGATCGGGCAGACGGCCACTCCGTTCCGGGTCTTCGACAGCTCTATCAAGGAAGACAAACGTGACTGGCCACCGGAGTTTCGTGACAGTCGTGGCAAAGCGCAGATTGTCCCCGGAGCCGAGAATCTGGTCGTCAAGTATGACGACAGCTCCCCTCGCTTCAGCTCAAGGCCGCCTCTCGGTGTTGAGGTCAAGCAACGCAGCCTTGCCTTCGGCGGAAGCAGCGACGCACCGACAGGCATCGTTTTCATCTGGGATGTTACGAATGTGTCTGGTGACGACCTGACGGACACGTATTTCGGCTACTGGCTGGACTTCGACATAGGAGATGCAAGCGACGACCTCACGAGCACGGCTATGGACATGGCCGTCGGCTGGGACTCTGACTTCTCCGAGTTCTTTCCCGAAGTACCGTCTGTATTGGGCTTTGCCTTCCTGGAAGTACCGGACAGCGATGTGATCTACAGCAGGCACGGTTTCGCATTCGGGGCTGCGTGCGCCGAGCCGGGTTCTTTTGATCCGTTTGGAGGCGATCACTACAATTACCTTTCCGGCAACGATCTCTTCGGGGGGCCCATCTCAGGCTGTTATCCCGGCGGCTCGCTTTTCCCACAAGATCAGCGAATGGTCCTCTCGACGCCTATGAATCTTGCCGCCGGTGAAACCGCGCGCGTTGCAGGCGCACTTCTGTTCGGTTCGGTTCCGGAAGGCACGACATCCCTGGCGGTCGACTTCGGTACGGCACTGGTTGATCCGGCCGACCCCGGCCTGGCGGACCTCTTCTCGAAGCGCGCCGACGTTCAGGCGCTCTACGACGACTTGGCAGCCGCCGGCAAGCTCGGCAAGGTCGGTGGTGCAGTTGCGGACGCTGAAGATGTACCGAGGGAGTTCACGCTTCGCGCCAACTACCCGAACCCGTTCAACCCGACGACGACAGTATCGTACGACTTGCCGAAACGCGCCGATGTGACGCTGGCTGTCTACGACGTGCTGGGCAGGCAGGTGCGGATTCTGGACTCCGGTTCGAAGGCGGCCGGCACATACGAGGTCACCTTCGACGCGACCGGTATACCGTCCGGCGTGTACTTCTTCCGTTTAGAAGCCGGTGACTTCGAGCAGACCCGACGTATGGTTTTGGTGAAATAGTTCCTATTGTTTTCCTAATTGTTGAACTGCCCGGCTCGCGCAAGCGAGCCGGGCTTTCTTGTTGACGGTTGGTCTGACTCGCTAGCCGGTGTGTTTGCCGTTGGTTTGGGCGCCTTTGAAGTGGCGGCTTCGTTGCTATTGACGATCAATTCCAATCCGCCCATCGACCGTGGCAGCCGACTTCGCTATCTTCTCGAATCCAGGTTAGGGTAAGAGTGAGAAGTGATGGCAACTACAAGAAGAGATTTTCTGCAGATGACGGCCGCTGCCGCAGGTGGTACGGCCGTCGTCACCGCGGCTCCGGCGCTCGCGTCGATCGGCAGGAAGGCATCGGCAAATGAGCAGATCCGTGTCGGCGTCGTCGGCTGCAACGGAATGGGCTTCAGTAACCTTCGGTCAATACTGAAGATTTCCGAGGTTAGCTGTGCAGCGCTGTGCGACGTCGATCGTAATGTGCTCGAAAAGCGCGCGGGCGAAGTTGAGGAGATGACCGGCAGCAGGCCGGCTTTGTATGGGGACTACCGCCAGCTTCTCGACGATAAAAACATCGACGCAGTGATCGTCGGAACGCCCGACCATTGGCACTGCCTGATCACGGTGGACGCCTGCTCTGCGGGCAAAGACGTTTACGTAGAAAAGCCGCTTGCCAATTCAATAGAGGAGTGTCATGTGATGGTGGCAGCGGCGCGGCGGTATGGCCGCGTCGTGCAGGTCGGACAGTGGCAGCGCAGCGGCGCACATTGGGCGGACGCGCTCGAGTTTGTCAACTCGGGCAAGCTCGGTCGAATACGGCTCGTCAAGGCGTGGGCGTATCAGGACTGGATGAAGCCGATCCCGGTCGTACCAGATGAGCCCGCACCGGAAGGCGTCGACTATGACATGTGGCTTGGACCGGCACCAAAACGCCCGTTCAACAAAAACCGCTTCCACTTCAACTTCCGATGGTTCTGGGATTACGCCGGTGGACTCATGACGGACTGGGGCGTGCATCTGATCGACATGGCGCTTGCCGGGATGAACGCTTCCGCGCCGAAGAGCGTCATCGCCAGCGGCGGCAAGTTCGCCTATCCGGATGACGCGTCGGAGACACCCGATACCCTGCAGGCCGTATACGAATTCGACGGGTTCTCTATGCTGTGGGAGCATGCGACCGGCATCGGTCTCGGGCCGTACGGGCGTAACCACGGTGTTGCGTTCATAGGTAACAATGGGACGCTCGTCGTGGACCGGGGCGGATGGGAGGTGATGCCCGAGGTCGAACGCATCAACTGGCGCCCTGACCGCTACAAGATGCAACACGTGCCGGCGCAGTCTCGCTCCGGCAGCGGAGGACTCGACGAGCACACGTTGAACTTCGTCGAGTGCATGAAGAGCCGTGAGCAGCCGGCATGCGACGTCGCTATCGGTGCCAACACGGCCGTCGTGGCGCACATGGGCAACATCGCTTTCAAGACCGGCCGAAAAGTGTACTGGGATGAAGCAAGTCGATCCTTTGTCAACGACGACGAAGCCAACAAACTGATGTCGGTCACGTACCGTGGACCCTGGAAGCTACCGGAGATTCAATGAAAACTGGAGTAGTACGTGAGAGTGGGCGATCACTGGGCGCGCTCGTCACACTCGTCGTGGTTAGCTGTGGACTCGTGAGCTGTTCGTCACCAGCCAACACCGCGAATGCACAGCAGATGAAACCGGAAGAAACGGAAGTCTGGGAACCGGCGCCGGCGGCGGTGGACCCCGGCGGTGAAACTCGCCCGCCGTCGGATGCAGTAGTTCTCTTTGATGGCACCGATCTCTCAGCATGGTCGGGCACGGACGGGCCGGCACGTTGGAAG
>JBFHWK010000183.1:0-6971 GCA_041589075.1 Rhodothermales bacterium | reverse complement strand
CGGTTGTCATGCAGCAAAAAGCGTCCGGGCGGGTTGTCATTCTTGCGACCAACTCGGAGCACGAAGCGGCGATGTGTGATCGTGAGATCAGCATGACCGAGTTTGTACTGTCATGATTTGGAGATGCCGACAGTGGCGGCTGTGACGGTGGCGACGCCGGCGCTCTTCAATGCCGCCGCTGCTGCTTCCAGCGTGGCGCCGGTGGTTGCTACGTCGTCGATCAACAGGATCCTATTCGGAATGGCAGTGCCCGATACGACGAAGGCGTCTTTTACGTTCGCCAGCCGTTGGTCGCGTGAGAGCGTGGTTTGCGTGTGCGTAGGACGACGTCTCATGAGTGTGTCCGGCAAACAACCGACGTCGTAGGCCGCCGCGACCGGGCGGGCGATCTCCAACGCCTGGTTGTAACCGCGCTCGAGGAAGCGCACTCGGTGCAGGGGAATTGGAACGACCGCGTCGGGTTGATAGTCGGTTGTGTTGAGCAAGCGATCTGCGAGTGCCTTTCCCAACTGGCCGGCCAACCACGGCTGCCGACCGTACTTCATCGCATGGACGATATTCTGGAGAGGCCCGTGGCTGCCGAACTCCCACATACTAAACAGCTGCAGCGTCATTTCGGCCGCGCCGCCAGAATCTGGCAGCGCCTCCAACGGGCCGACCGGCCGCAGGGCCTCAATGCAGCGCCAGCACACTTCGGCCGACGTCGTCATCGGCTCGTTGCATCCGGGACAGAGGTTCGGATAGCATAAATCGAGGACGCCGGCGGACGCTTGCTTTAACCAACTCGGGACGCGGTATCTCACGGCTTTCTGCGTGAAGGTCGCGTCGCGGAGGGGACCGTGCTAATGCGGGCGCGTTTTCAAGACTTCTTGCATGAAGCGCTGTGAGTGCGCCAACGTTGTTTCGTATAATCCACCGGCACGCCCTTCAGGCACAAACAGCTAAAAACGGAGCGGTTTCATGGGTACGCGCAAGAGACGGGGCATGATCATCAAGAACACAAACACCAAGCCCGTCGACATAAAGATGAAGACGCGTACGATCGTCATCAAGCCGGGTCAGGAGCTGCTCCTGACGGCGGACGAGGTGAAGGACCCGGAGCTTCGCGCACATCTGCAGGTGCGCGCCGTATCAATAGTGCGCCCGGCTACGGAAGAGGAGGAGCAGGAGTATCGGCGTCAGCTTGCTCGGGGATAGTCAACGCCTCGGCCGCGCCGCCGCCGATCACCTGTAAGTCGTGTTCCGGTGGATCTCACGGGATGCTTTTTCAGATCCCGCCGCGCGCTGGAAAATCTGCAGACCTATCGCTACCTGCCGGGTACCGCCCTAGGCCATGTTCTCGATCATTGCCGTGGCGAACTCGCTGGTCTTCAGCAGACTGGCACCCTCCATGAGCCGGTGAAAGTCGTACGTGACCCGCTTCTGTGCGATCGTCTTCTCCAGCGAGTGAACGATCTTCTCGGCGGCCTCATTCCATCCCATGTAACGAAACATCATCTCTCCCGAGAGAATGA
This sequence comes from Rhodothermales bacterium, assembly GCA_041589075.1. Taxonomy (GTDB): domain Bacteria; phylum Bacteroidota; class Rhodothermia; order Rhodothermales; family JABDKH01; genus JBFHWK01. The sequence goes on along the minus strand of JBFHWK010000183.1, from coordinate 5,457 downwards.
CAGATCCAGGATTCACCTTGTCCTGGTTAGCATACTTGGGTGCGGTTCCATGCGTGGCTTCGAAGATCGCGTGGCCCGTGTCGTAGTTGATGTTGGCGCCGGGTGCAATGCCGATGCCGCCCACCTGTGCCGCGAGCGCATCCGAAATGTAGTCGCCGTTCAGGTTCATCGTCGCGATCACGTCGTACTGTGCGGCGCGCGTGAGAATCTGCTGCAGGAAGGCATCGGCAATCACGTCGTTGATGATCAGGCCGCCGGGCAGCTTGCACCACGGGCCACCCTCGTACTCGACAGCACCGAACTCCTCCTTCGCTATCTCGTAGCCCCAGTCGCGAAACGCACCCTCGGTGAACTTCATGATGTTGCCCTTGTGAACGAGGGTCACATACTTGGCTCCCGATTCGAGTGCATGATTGATGGCTGCACGCACGATCCGGCCGGTTCCTTCGCGCGAAACTGGTTTGATGCCGAGACCGCTGGTGTCAGGAAAGCGGATTGAGCGGACGCCCAGTTCTTTTTGCAGGAAGTCGAGGAGCTTCTTGTTTTCGGGTGTGCCGCTGCGGTACTCGATCCCTGCGTAGATGTCTTCGGAGTTCTCCCGAAAGATGATCATGTCGACAAGCTCGGGCTGCTTGACGGGTGAGGGAACTCCCTCGAAGTAGCGTACGGGTCGGACGCAGGCAAACAGATCGAGCTTCTGACGAAGCGCGACGTTCAGGGATCGAATCCCGCCACCGACTGGCGTGGTGAGCGGTCCTTTGATCGCTACCAGATGGTGATCGATTGCGGCGAGGGTGTCGTCGGGCAGCCAGTCGCCCGTCCGGTTGTACGACTTCTCGCCTGCAAAGACCTCGAACCACACGATCCGCCGTTTCTTGCCATACGCCTTTTCGACCGCGGAATTGAAAACGCGCTGCGCTGCGCGCCAGATGTCGGGCCCCGTACCATCTCCCTCGATAAAGGGAATAATGGGGTCGTCCGGTACCTGGAGGCCGGACGCGTCCATTGTGATGAGGCTGCCTTCAGTCGGGGGGGTGAGGGTACTGTATTCGGGCATTCGTCGTCGCCTCTAAATGCGGCGTTCTACTCCAGTCGTCTTTCCGCACGCAAGGTAGATTGCGGATAACTTTGCGGCACTGTCGGGACCGTCGGCGCTACCGCATTTCAACGAAGCTTTACGGGCGTCAGAGCGACTTGAAGATGGATCGCAGGCGCAGTTCCCAGACCTTGCGCATCGCCTCGCGCACGATACGCTTGTTCATCTTCGACTGGCCCTCCGCACGCTCCGTGAAGACAATGGGGACCTCCAGGAGCCGAAAGCCCGACTTCCAGGCGCGGTAGTTCATTTCGATCTGGAACGAATAGCCGTTCGACTTTACCCGGTCCAGCTCGACAGCCTCCAGGACTCTGCGGTGGAAGCACTTGAATCCGGAGGTCACGTCCATCAGTGGGATACGCGTAATCACGCGCGTGTAGATGCCGGCGCCGTACGAAAGGACCAGACGTGGGAGGGGCCAGTTCATGACGCGGACTCCGTCTACGTAGCGGGAGCCGATGACGAGGTCGGCTTCGCCTCTAGCAACCGGTGCGAGTAGCCGCGGCAGATCCACCGGGTCGTGCGATCGGTCAGCGTCCATCTCGCAGATGTAGGTGAAGGCTCGGGCGAGAGCCCACCGAAAACCCTCGAGATAGGCGGTTCCCAGCCCCAACTTCCCGCTTCGTTCTATGAGATGCACACGGTCAGGCTTTGTCGCGGCCACAGCCCGGACGATGTCGGCAGTGCCGTCGGGGGAGCTGTCGTCGACGACAAGGACAGAAAACACTGCGCCCTGCTCAAGGACGCGATCAATTACGGCCTCGATGTTAGCGGCTTCCCTGTACGTCGGGATTATGACGAGGACGCTGTCGGACGCCGCGTCTGGCGGTATCTGGCTTGATGTGGCCTCTACGGGCACGTGACCCTCTCATCTCCGGCAAATCGCGGAAGATACGGACCACCTCGGACATAGAGTCTAAATGGCCGTGCCGCGCGGCATGTCGCTCATGCAACACCTCAACTACACGGACGTACACCTTTCGCCGTGCATACCCGTCCGTGGCGGGTCCGTACGCTCCCGTTTTCCAACGAAAGAATCCCATCTACTCGCGCATCATGACCCGGCTAAAACAAATTACTGTCATCCTACTCGGATTGTGCGTTATCGGTGTATTTCCTCCGCCGGTTCGCGGTCAGGACGTCCCGCAACTGAACGTCGAGAAGTACGAGTTGGCCAACGGCCTCGACGTCATTCTCTATGAGGATCACACGCTTCCGAAGGTCTCCGTTAACCTTCTTTACAATGTAGGCTCAAAGAACGAGAGGCCTGGACGCACAGGCTTTGCGCACCTCTTTGAGCATATGATGTTTCAGGCGTCCGAACATCATCAGGCTGAGTACTTCGAGCCGCTCAACAAAATAGGCGCGCAGGTCAACGGCGGGACCACTCCGGACTGGACCATGTACTGGGAAGACGTTCCCAGTGAATACCTCGAGCTGGTTTTCTGGCTCGAGTCGGACCGGATGGGCTTTCTGCTTCCGGCGCTGACACAGGAGATGTTCGACAATCAGCGTGACGTCGTGAAGAACGAGCGACGACAGAGCTACGAGAATCGTCCGTATGCAAAGTCTTCGCTGATTATGGATGCGTTGCTCTACCCATCGGATCACCCATACTCGTGGCCGACTATCGGTTCGCAGGAGGACCTTTCGGCGGCGACGCTCGACGATGTCAAAGAATTCTTCCGTCTTTACTACGCACCGAACAATGCGAGTCTGGTTGTTGCAGGCGATTTCGACCCGACGAGCGTTCGCGGTCTTGTCGAGAAGTACTTTGGATCGATCCCCCCGGGCCCGCCGATTGATCGGCTGATGAAGTGGTCGCCGGTGATCGAGAAGCCTAGGGAGGTTGTTGCGGAGGACGACGTAACGCTCCCGAGGATCTACTACGCGTGGCACTCGCCGGCTCATTATGCGCCCGGTGACGCTGAGTTGGATTTGTTGTCGTCCATCTTGACCGGTGGCAAGACTTCGCGACTCTATAAGTCGCTGGTGTATGATCAGCAGATCGCGCAGGATGTTTCTGCGTCACAGAACTCGCAGGTCCTTGGCAGCTACTATGAGATCACGGTGACGGCGAGGGAGGGGCACGACCTGGAGGACGTGCAGGCGGCTCTGGACAAGGAGCTCGCGCGCCTTCTGTCGGAAGGCATCGAGCAAAGAGAGCTCGATCTCGCCAGGGAGGAATGGCAGGCCGAGTTTATCCGAGGCCTCGAGTCGACGGGCGGGTTCTTCGGGCTTGCCGGCAAGCTGAACTTCTACAACGTCTTTCTTGGTGAGCCCAATCGCTTCGAGTGGGACATGTCACGCTACACGGGAGCGACTGTCGATGGGATAATGAGCGTCGCTCGTCAGGTTCTTCGTCCCGAGGGTGTGGCGGCGGTCAAGATTGTGCCGAGAGGGACACACTTGGCTACCGAATCCGATCTCGACCGCAGTGTCATGCCGGGCCCAGGCTCTGCCTCTTCGTTTACGCCGCCGGTTGTTCAGAGGGAAACACTCGACAACGGTCTTCAGGTTATGGTTGTTGAGGATCACGGCCTGCCGCTGGTTCAGGTCAACCTCGTCGTGAAGAGCGGCTGGAATGCGGATGACCTCGACGCACCGGGTGCGGCTACGATGGCGGCCGCAATGCTTGACGAAGGAACGACCACGCGGTCGGCGCTGGAGCTGTCCGACGAGGCGCGTGCGCTTGCGGCGCAACTGTCCACGGGTAGCTCGTTCGATGGATCGTACGTTCGGTTGAATGTGCTGAAGAAGAACCTGGCCGCGGCTATGAACCTCATGGCTGACGTGGCGCTAAACCCGACGTTCCCCGAGGACGAGCTGGAGCGACAGCGAAAGGACTATGTCGGCCGGCTCACTGGTGCGGAGTCGAGTCCGGACGTGCGCTCGCGCATCGCTTTGATGAAGCAGATCTACGGTGACCGTCACCCGTACGGTCAGCTCATGTGGATGCCGCTCAGGTTCGGCGCGACGTACTTCGGGTTCGGTAACAAAGCGTCGATCTCCGCGCTGACCCGCGAACGCGTCGCTGACTTTTACACGCGGCATTACCTGCCCAACAATGCTGCCTTGGTATTCGTCGGTGACATCACTGTTGCAGAGGCGGGAAAGATGGCCGAGCAGTATTTCGGTTCATGGAAGGCGGCCGAGGTACCCGGGTACACGCTTCCGCAAGTGAGCCCGGTTACCGGAAATCGGATCGTACTGATCGACAAGCCGGACGCGGCGCAAAGCGTGATCGTTGCCGGCAATCTGGGTATCAGTGTGCTCGACGGCGACTATCCGGCCATGCGTATCGTCAGGGAGGTGCTGGGCGGTGGTTTTCAGCGTCTCGACATGAACCTGCGAGAAGACAAAGGCTACACGTATGGGGCCGGGCTATCGATGTGGACGGACCTGGAGCAGGGACCCATGTATGTGATTGCGCCGGTTCAGACAGAGGTCACGGACAAGGCGCTGACGGAAATAGTGAAAGAGCTTCGCGGCATCGACGGCGCGCGGCCCATTACGGCGGATGAGCTGTTACAGGGTAAGAACAACATCCTGAAGGCATATCCGACGCTCTTTGAGTCGATCTCGCTCGTGGCGGCGCAGGCAGAGGACATCTTTCTTCAGCGGAAGCCGGAAGATGCCTGGGTTCAGGACATGAGTGCTGTCGAGGAAGTCGATCTTTCAAAGGTCAATGCGGTCGCACAGCAGCGGTTTGATCCGGATGCTCTGGCGATTGTGATCGTTGGCGACCTGAAGAAGATTGAGTCCGGTGTGCGGGCGCTCGGTCTCGGGGAGATACTGCGCGTGGATGCGAGCGGGAATGTGGTCGGTTCGGGCACGAACTAGCTCGAATCGTGATCACCAGCCACCAAAGGCCCGGCGCTGAGCCGGGCCTTTCTTGTTTCATGATGTCGCGGATTTGGCGGTGTGAACGGTGAGCACAATCGGTTCCACGCTACCTGCCCAAAAACAGGTACGAAGCCGTTATTGCGACTTGCATCAACGCGTCCAAATTTTGTAACTACGAGCATCGTCCTCGCATGCTCAGAGTGGTGCGAGAAGGCACATCCAAGATCGGGATTAATTGGCTGGAGGTTACCGATGAAAAAACTGGTATCGATACTTTTGGGGACCGGCTTATTGCTGCTGCTTGCAACCGTAGCAGGCTCGGTGACATCGCAGGAGGCGCAGGCACAGTTAACCGTTGGTGATGACTTCAAAGTGGCCTGGAGTTTAGATCCGCGGGATGATGCGGTGAACTTTGACCATACGCCGTTCCATGGGGCGCGCAGTGTTCTGGTGGGTATGGACTTCGACAGTGACGGCAAGAAGGAGATTCTGTTCACGACCGATGAGACGCTGGT
>JBFHWK010000182.1:0-7008 GCA_041589075.1 Rhodothermales bacterium | reverse complement strand
TTGCGGCAGATTGAGAAACAACGGGAAGCCGCGGCTGCGGAAGCGCAACTGCTCTCCAGCCTGGTCACGTCCTACGAAGATTTTTCCGAGGCCGTGCAGTTCCTCGCCGAACGCTCCTCCGTTGAGGGACGCGAGCTGCGGACGGTGGCTGACATCGTCTTGTGCGATGACGACGATCGATTAGCACTCGAAGCCGCCCTTGGTGAAATGGCCGCCTGCGTCGTGGTCCGGACCGAAGCCGAGGCCGTTCAGGCCATGAACACGCTGCGCGTCGAGGACAAGGGGCGAGCGACCTTCCTGGTTCTATCGCGACTTGACAGGGCCGCCACCCGGCTGGAGCGGACCGTTACGGGCCGCGGGACGCCCATGGCGAATCTCGTCCGCGTCGATGCGACTTATCGGTCGCTGGTGGAGCTCCTCCTCCACAACTGTCTCATGGCCGACTCGACCGAGGAAGCGGCGGAAATCGCCAACGCCCTCGACGGTGCCTACCGGGTCTTCTCGCGCTCGGGAGAGTGGGTCGACGCGCGCGGCATCTTTCGCGGTGGGAGTCGCAACCGAACCGGCAGCAACGTGGCCACCCGACTTGGCCGCCGCGAACAGCTCGATGCCGCCCGCGAAAGACTGGCTGAGTATGACAAGGAACTAGCGACGTGCGCATCGCGCGTCGACGAACTCAAGACCCTGCTGGCTTCATACGACCTCGCTACGTCACGAGCCGAATTGAGTGACGCCGAGCTTCTCGCGACGGAAACCGACAAGGTGCTTGCACGCGTCGAGTTCCGGCACGGCTCCTTGCAGGAGCGGCGGCGCGAGGTCGAAACGCGCCTCGAATCCATCCGCGCGACGACCGCGGGCACCGCCGAGGATATTCGCGTGCTCGAGCAGAGTGTAAAACTGTCGGCAGCCGAAGTCGAGACAACACGAACCACACGCGTAGAGGTCGAAACGGAATTCCATGCCGCGGAGGCGGTCAGTCGCACCGCGCTGACCGCGTTCAGCGACGCCAACCTCCAGGCGGTGCAGATGCACAACGAGGTCGACAATATCGAGCGCGACATTGAGCGCAATCGGGGCACCGTTCTTGAGCTGGCCGGAAAGGCAGAGACGTTGGCGGCGGCACTCGTGGAACTCGCTGAGACGATACGCAGTGAGCGCGAACGCGAGCAGTCGCTGAGTGAGCAACTAGCGAAGGTGCGCCTCAAGCGTCCCGAGCTCGAAGAAGCGGTATCGTCTGCGAAGGATGCGCTGATGGAGACACGCGCACAGATTTCTAATCTCGAAGTCGAACTGCGCCGGATCCGCCAGTCGCGGGAAGCGCAGATGCGCGAGGAGAACACGCGGGCCGTCCGTCTTGCGGAGATCCAGACACGCATGGAGGACCTCGTCAACCACATCGCCGAGGACTACGGCGTCCAGTTGCTTGATGCCGAGATCGACTTACCCGAAGATCTGGAAGAAATCGGGGCGCGTGAGAAGGTGCACACGCTGCGCGAGCGGATCCGCGGGATGGGCCCTGTGAACGCGCTCGCGCTCGAGGAATACGAGCAGGAAAAGGAGCGCCTCGACTTTCTCAGCACGCAGCTTCAGGACCTGGAGCAAGCGGAGAAGACGTTGATCGAAACGATAGAGGAAATCAACACGACCGCCTCTCAACGCTTCGACGAGACCTTCTCGGCGATACGCGAGAACTTCGCCAAGTTGTTCGAGGATCTCTTCGGCGGCGAGGCTACGGCCGACGTCGTTCTGGAGAATCCGAGCGATCCACTAGAGTCTGCGATCGAGGTCTTCGCCCGTCCCCGCGGCAAGCGACCCAGCGTGCTCGCCCAGTTGTCCGGCGGTGAAAAGACGCTGACTGCCATAGCGTTGCTCTTCGCGATCTACCTCGTGAAGCCGAGTCCGTTCTGCATACTCGACGAAGTCGATGCACCGTTGGACGATGCCAACATCTCGCGGTTCATGCATCTGATTCGTTCGTTTGCGGACACAACGCAGTTCATCCTCGTCACGCACAACAAGAGGACCATGGAAGCGGCGGACCGCATGTACGGAATCACGATGCAGGAGCAGGGGGTGTCGAATCTCGTAGGCGTGCGATTCGAAGAAGCCATGGAGACGGCACCGGCCACTGTCGTCTAGGACCGCAGAATACGACGCCCGCTCGGTCCCGCTTAGTCCGGATAGCGTGAGTGTCCGCGCTACTCGTTACTCGTAATCGTGCTCGAAGTACTCGATCCCGCGACGAGGGATCTCCCGTGAAGACGTCTGGATGCGTTCCGCCAGCCTTTCCGCGAACACGTCGGCCGCGTTGTAACCGTAGTGGGCCAGCAGGTGGTTCATTGCGATCACCTCGCACAAGACAGTGACGTTCTTGCCCGGCGTGATCGGCAACTTCACCAGCGGCAGGTTTACACCGAGGATCTCGTACGCGTCCTCAACCATTCCGAGTCGTGTGTACTCCTCTTCCTGATTCCACAACTGCATGTTGACGACGACTTCGACGCGTTTCTGATATCGAATAGCGCGTACCCCGAACATCGCACGGACATCGATCAATCCGAGGCCGCGTATCTCCATGAAGTGCTGCACGAGATCCGTACCGGAACCCATCAGCACCGTCTCTTCTTTTTTTGTTACGATGACGACGTCGTCGGCAACCAATCGGTGCCCGCGCTCGACGAGGTCAAGCGCCACCTCGCTTTTGCCGATACCCGGCTTTCCGATGAGCAAGAGCCCGATGCCGTACACGTCCACGAGCGACGCGTGAATCGACTGCTGCAGCGCGAACTGGTCGGTCAGGAAATCACGCAGCACGGCCATGAACTCGGTCGATGGCAGCGGCGTCCGGAAAACGGGGATCCCCTTATCGGTAGCCATCTTCAGCAGCGACTTCAAAAGCTTGTTGCTTTCGGTCAGAAAGATGCACGGAACAGGAAACCGAACGAGATTGCGAAACGACTTCTTTCGCTCCGCCTGACTCAGGTGCCCCAGGTACTGGTTCTCGGTGTTTCCAAGAACCTGAATGCGCTGGTGCGTGAAGAGATCGATGTAACCGGCCAGGGCAAGACCCGGCCGGTGCAAATTGCTCTCGGTCACGTAACGGTCTTCACCCGACACGTCGTTTTCCGAGATGATCTCAATTCCGACCGCCTTGCGAAGCTGCTCCGCGAGAAACTCCACGCTGATCGATTCCTTCTGATACGCGATCGGCTGGTGTGCCATCATCGGTTCTTTGCTTCGATGGTTACTGCGCTTAACCCGTGGGACGCGTCATCAAGGCACCTCGACCGCATCGAGAATACGCTGAACGATGTCCTCACTGTCGATCTCCTCGGCCTCCGCCTCGTACGTTATGGCGACTCGATGCCGGAGAACGTCCATGGCGATCGAACGCACGTCTTCCGGTGTGACGTAGGCACGGTGCCGCAGAAACGCGTGGGCTCGCGAGGCAAGGTTCAGGTTGATCGTTGCTCGCGGCGAAGCACCGTACTGAATAAGATCAGTGAGACCATCCAGCCGATGACTTGCTGGATCACGTGATGCCATCACAAGATCGACCATGTACTGCTCCACTCGCTCGTCCACGTAGAGGTCGTTGATCACCTTTCGCGCCGACAGAATCTGAGAAGCCTCCACAACCTCACGCACCTCTTCCTTCTCGCCCGTCCGCGCATTTCGCCTCATGATCTCGAGTTCTTCGCTGCGTGTCGGATACGACACCTTGATCTTCAACATAAAGCGATCCACCTGCGCCTCGGGCAGCGGGTACGTTCCCTCCTGCTCGATCGGGTTCTGGGTCGCCAGGACCAGGAACGGTTCCTCCAGGGGAAATGTCGACTCTCCGATCGTCACCTGCCGCTCCTGCATACTTTCCAGCAAGGCACTCTGCACTTTCGCAGGCGACCTGTTTATCTCGTCGGCCAGAATGATGTTTGAGAAGATCGGGCCTTTCTTGATGAAGAAGTCCGCTTCCTTCTGATTGTATACGAGCGTTCCGAGGAGGTCGGCCGGGAGAAGGTCCGGTGTGAACTGGATTCGCTGAAAACCGGTCCCGATCGCGCGCGCGAGCGAGCTGACGGTCAGCGTTTTCGCAAGTCCCGGCACGCCTTCGAGCAATACGTGCCCCTCCGCAAGCAGGCCGATCAGCAGGCGCTCTATCATATAACGCTGCCCGACAACCACCTTGCCAATCTCGGAAACGAGCGTGTCCACAAACTTGCTTTCGCTAAAGATGCGATCGCTGACAGCCGCAATGTCGAATTCAGCCATGAAGGGTAGGGATGTTCAATTCCACGTGTCTGATGTGGGGGGACACATCACAAAAGTACGGTATTTGCGGCTATTCCGAACTGCTCGTCGACCGCACGGCTCACGTTGTCGAGAAATGGCGGGACAATAAACGGCTGCCCTACGATCAACACGGCCCCGCCGACCCCAACGGACCTGGCCCCGTAGATACCCGCTACGCTCTCCTCTGCCGCGAGCGACACCACCAGATCGGCCTCTTTCGAAGTCGCGCCCAGTTCGTCTCTCATTGCCGCGTGTGCCATCACGAGTAGGGCCCCGAATAGCTGCCAGTCACCTTTGCGTGCCGCCACGACGAGGCGGTGCACCCGTTGGTTTTCACGAACCATGTATCGGAGCGTCGCCCTTTGCCCGCGCGAGACACAAGACTCTGCCAGCTCCAGATCCTTGTGCTCCAGATCACGCAAAGACGTCAGCTCGTGAAAGTGCTTCTTGCGTAGTCGCTCAGTAATCTCTTCTACCAGTTTTTTTCGCGTTCTGAGCATGTCACCAAGATCTCGGTCCGGCGGTCCCGTGTCGACCAATCCCCAGCCGGCCGGATCTGCGGCCGGCGGCGGAAAAGCAAGGTATCGGCCGGACTGGGTGTCGACGAGGACCATCTGTCCCACGGACGCCATATCCGACGCAATTACGTACGCATTCGTCCACAGACTCTCCGTTGCCGTCTCGAGGTTTTTTGTGAGCGAGCCGTGGTTGCCTTCTCGCGACCCGCCGTGGGGATACAGCGATTCCGTCGCGCGGCGTGCAGCCACGGCAAGGGCCGCGCCATACGACCGCTCCGCCCCGGAGGTGATCGAACTTACGACAAGTATATCGAGCTGACGCTCCAGCCCGGGTGTGTCACGCATGACGGCCACTACCAACCGTACCCACCACGGCCAGTCGCCATCGTCGAACTCGCCACTGGTCGCATCGAAGGTCCATACCGTGTCATCACCCTCGAACGCCAGCCTTGACGTTGGCTCATCGCTTTCACGAATGGCGACGGCGGTTCCATCGCGAATGGACAGCAGGATGGCGAATCCTCCGAAGAACATGTTGTGATCCGCTGCAATGCCTACGGCGCCGTGCGCGAAAGTCGACTCTGCCGGATATGCGGACGGGCCAAGGACCGTGACAAGCTGTTCACCGGCGCGCCGGGTGAGTAGCTTCGGTGTCAGCTCCTCCCGCTGCTGGATGCGGTCGAGCGTCTTGAGCAGAGGCTGCACAAAAGGCGGCGTCCACCCGGTGCTCTTGACGGGAAGATCACGCGACATGGATTAGAGAAGCGTCCGTGTACGGGCGGTTTGTTGAAAGGCGGTGTCCGCTTGCGTGCACTCGCAGCCGGTCGTTACGACTGTGCTAACTGATGCGAACTCATTCTCCGGCGCCGATCGAATATATCGGATCGTGACCGTTTGCGCCACCGCTCTTTTTGGGGTTCTTGTCTTCAGATTCAACTCGGAAGCACGTCACCGACGTGGAGCGCATGTCCGCGGAGGAAATCGCCCGCACTCATGCGGGGCCGTCCCTCCAACTGCAGCTCAACGATTTCGACCGCACCGATTCCGCACGCAATCACGAGTCGGGAGGCCGCTTCGAGAATTTCACCGGGCCGTCCGCTGTCATCGGCAACAGTTGAGCGAAGCAGCTTGAGGAGCTTGCCGCGGGAGGTTGTAAACGCACCCGGGGTTGGTGACATCCCTCGGATACGATTGTGCACCTCCACCGCCGACCGATCCCATAAGATTTCCGCATCCTCGCGAAACACCTTTGGTGCGGGAGTTGCCAGCGCGTCGTCCTGTCGGGCCGTCGGCACGGAGCCGGATTCGATAAGTCTCACCGTTTCGAGGACCGCCTCTGCCCCGACGTACATCATCCGGTCGTGGACGTCACCGGTCGTCTCATTTGGTCCGACCTCCATCTCTCGCTGCAGAATCATATCGCCCGTGTCGACCTTCTGCTTAAGGAAGAATGTCGTTACACCGGTTCGCGGTTCGCCGGCGAGAACCGCGTGATGGATGGGGGCCGCCCCGCGATACCTGGGCAGCAACGAGCCGTGGAGGTTGAACGCGCCTAGTCGCGCCTTCTCGTACACCGTCGGCGGAAGTATCCTGAACGCCACGACAACGATAATGTCGGGCGCAAGCGCCCCGATCTCGTCAGCAAAGGATGGCTCTTTTACCGACTCCGGCTGAAGGATCGTGGTGATTCCCAGCTCGAGAGCTGCGGTCTTGACCGCCGAGGGTGTCGTCTTTCTGCCGCGTCCCTGGCGCCGGTCGGGGCTCGTTGCTACAGCAATCGGCGCATACCCCGACTCGGCGAGGCGCCGCAGTGAAGGCACGGCAAACTCGGGTGTACCCATGAAGACGATACGCACGGACATCTGTATCTATAGGGAATCCGGCAGGTCACGACAAAAAAAGGATGCCCGCACTTACGAGCATCCTTGTTCGTCGTGAAGGTCGCGCTAAAACGTCACCGGATCCTCGTCCTCTCATCCCACATGGGAACGAGGAGCTGGTAGTCGCCAAGGCCCGTCTTGTCTACAAAGATGAACCGGCGCCCAATGCGGTAGTAGTACCACACTTCGTAGGGCTTGACGTTGAAATTGAACGGGTGTCGTTCGATGTAGTCCGGCTCGCCGAAGGTGACGACAACCTGGCCGCGGTCGGTTTTCCATCCGTCGTCAATCAGGGACGCGAATCGCTTGTTAGCGTGGGA
>JBFHWK010000181.1:0-7016 GCA_041589075.1 Rhodothermales bacterium | reverse complement strand
TCGTCGAATCCGAAGGCCAGACCGCCAACCTGATTCAGTTGAATCTTGAAACCGGTGCCGAAGCAAAGCTCACGAAGTTCGATGGCGATGTGCAGCTCGGATTTCTCGACTGGAGTCCTTCAGGACAACTGATCGCCTACTACGTTTTCGACCAGTCCGGAGAGCGTCGCATTGAAATCATCGACCTCCGGACAGGGCGACAGCGTTCCGTCACGGACGGGAAACACGACGACCGGCGACCCGTCTGGGGCGCGACCGATAGCCTGCTCGCGTGGACCTCGCTTCGGGACGGCGTGCCGAACATCTTCGTCACGAATCTGCAGAGCGGCCGCAGCGAGCGAGTCACCAGACTCGCGAACGGCGCCATCGTCACCGACTGGGTTTCTCCCGACTCGCTGCACCCCTCCGGCCAATTCATCGTCATCGTCGCCAACACCAAACGCGAAGACCGCGCGTACCTGATAGACGCTGACCTGCGAGCGGACTCTGTCGACGTGCGGGAGCCGGCGGGCTTCGGACGATGGGTTACACACCGCCCACCCAGAACCATTCCGTCGAGGGTTTCGTCGTCGGGCGCGTCGATAAGCGACATTCGGGACTACAACACGTGGAAGAACATAACGCATGTCGCGTCCCTTCCATTTCCGTATTACAACAATCGAGATGACTGGGGAATCGGTGGCGCAACCCTGTGGATCGAACCCCTGGGCAAGCATGTGTTCGCCGCCGTTGCGGGACTCGCCGCTCCGTCACCCATCGACCAATCGTTTGTTGCCGCGACGTACATCAACCGCCAGCTTCGTCCCACCCTCGAGGTGAGCGTAACGCGCCTGCCGAACCTGGCGCGACCGTACGGCAACGACGTCCTCAGAGAGGATCGAAACGAGATTACCGCAGCGGCATGGTGGGCGCTCGACTGGCGGCCGCAACCCTATCTCGAGACCACCGTTGGTGCGCGGCTTCGGTATATAGACGTCAAGCCCCTCAACCCGGACGACTTTATGTCGGGTGTTGACGGCCTGCCAACCCCGGCCGCCGGACAACAGCTCAGCCTCCGCGTCGCTCTGACCCGCCGGAAGCTGCGACCCTACCGCAACAACCTGATCCACCCCCTCGACGGGTGGGGTGCGCGGCTTCGTGTGAAGGCGGCCACTCGCGATGCGGAATTCCGGCAAAGCTACCTGCGTCTGGAAGCATCGGCCTATCGCATCTTTCCGGTGATCGGACAGCATCGACTTTTCGTGTTCGGACGTTTTCGCGGGCAGGAGGGCACCAGCCTTCCGCAGGACTTCGTGGGTCTATCACGTTACGATGCGATCCGAATCAGCTCGCCCGGCCTCATCGATCTTACGTTCTCGACCACGGACCGTGTGCGTGGATACCGGCGCGTCGTCGTCGGTGGGCGCACGTTCTTCGGCTCGGCAGAGTATCGGATTCCCCTAGTACCCAGCCTACGCACCAGTATCCTTGGTCTGGTCACACTGGGCGCGACGACGATCGCTCCCTTTGTCGACTTCGGAGCCGTCTGGTCCCGGCCGCAGAACTTGGACGTCGTATACCAGACCGGTGCCGGTATCGAACTCAAGAACACGCTTCGAATCGCGGACCTGCTAGACGTCTCGCACGCGATCGGCTTTGCCCAGCCGGCCGACCGGTTGGGCTCGGACACCGACCACGAGATCTACTACCGAATCCGGACCGCGCTGCCCTTTTAACGCACAAGTCCTTGTCCGGACGTGTGCAAGTCGACCGAGGAGGCGGGCATCAACGTGATCTCCTGGCTTGCCGAAGCCACCGACACCAGCTCGGCGTGCTGATCGACCGCCGCAAGAATTGTCCGAAACAATCGATCCTTCACCGAGCGACGGCGTTTGAAGTCGACCACGTAGCGGACGGTGAACGTTACCCAGTTCTCGTCGGGCCGCATCGTGACCATCGGCTCCACGACGGCTCCCTCAACGAGGTATTTCTGTACCATGTCCGACCAGACTTTCGACGCATGTTCCGAGAACTCGCCGACAACCTGATCCGCCGATTCCCGGAAGATGCGGCGGGCAAATTCAAGGTCGCTTCCGTACCGAATCGGAAACGTAATCTCGTCCCACAGGAAGGGGAAATCTCCCGAATAGTTGAAGATGGGCTCTTTGAAGACGAACGAGTTTGCGATACGCACGACGCGTCCGTTATACAGGTCGCCATTTACCCAGTCGCCGCACTCCATCAGTGTCGTACGGATCACACTCACGTCGATTACATCTCCAACCACACCGCCGATCTTGATGCGGTCACCGGTCTTGAAGATGTCACCGAACGAGATCGCCACCCAGCCGGCGATGCTTACGATGACCTCTTGAAGCGCGAAGGCGATGCCCGCGCCCGCCACGCCGAACGCAACCGTCAAGCCGCCGAGCCGGTCGCTGAACACAATCGACAGAAAGAGCAGTGCAAGCAGAAACGTCCCGAAGGCAATCAGCTTGCGCGAGCGGTAGCGAGACTTGTCGTCACTGATGTACCGCGCAGCCGACCGGCGGATCAGACGGCCGAGTATGTAGATCACAACAAGGCCCACCAGTGCAAACACGACCTTGTCGAACAGAGGGTCGGACAGGATCCTGTCGAAAACGGTTTGAAACTCCTCGACGGAATCTTGCATCTGGTCGTCCATGGTGGTCGAAGCCTCTGTTTGTGTCAGTTTGGCACTTTTTTGGGCATTTCAAGTTACGCTGCCCGTGCTGCACACGGCAGGGCGATCCCAAAAAACCTGCAAAAAATTTCGAATTGGAGGTCTCCATACAGATCCTGACTGAAGATGCAGCGTTTGACGGGCCGTTGCTGGTTGACTGCCGGGACTCAATGGTGAGTCCTCCACGACCGTGCTTGCACCTCGGTCTCCTTTGTGCGCGACCGCGCACCTTCGCTGCCCCTCGTCCAATCATGACGACTTTCTCTCTCCGGATGCGACGACGCCAGGTGCGCCCAACGGCCGGTTGGGCCTGTACGCTTATAGTTTTACTCGCGCTTGCGGGCTGCGTCGACTCGTCGGCACCACCTGAAGCTCTCGACGCGGCGAGTGACTCACTCGCGGTCGCCGTCGACACAGCCGGCTCCGTGCGGGGCACGCGGGACGCCGGCCTGGTAACGAGCACGGCGGCTGTGGACACCGCGCAGACCCGTGCTCCGGTCACGGAGTCACCGCCACCTGCCTCAGCCGGTACGGTTGCCGGCCGACTCGACGTACTCATCCGCGACATCGGTCGTCTGGAGGCAAAAGTCGACGGCATGGGTCGCCGGCTTTCTGCAATCGAGAACGCGCGCCCCGCCGCCGTGGACACGGCCAAGGCTACCGCTCGTGGCAGAGTTAAGGAAACCGCTCAGGACGTACAGAACTTCGGACTGCGTGCTTTCTGGGCCGTCATCGTGATGGTGGCCGCCTTCGCATTCATCAAGTTCCTGGTCTGGCTTCTCGAAACACTTTCGGAGCGAAGCGCCAGGCGCCGCCTTTTCTTCAAGAAGCTGATTCCCATCGCCCGCATCCTGGTCTGGACGACCGTCGTCTACTATGTGATTTCGGGAGTCTTTGAAGTTGACAAGGAGGGGCTTCTTGCGGCTGGCGCCGCTGTCGGTGTGGCCGTGGGTTTTGCGGCCCAGGACGTTCTCAAGAATATTTTCGGTGGCATCCTGATCATCCTGGATCAGCCTTTCCAGGTTGGTGACCGCGTCAGCGTGGGCGGTACCTATGGTGAAGTTGTTTCGATCGGTCTTCGTTCGACCCGAATCGTCACACCGGACGACAATCTCGTCACCGTGCCAAACACGCAGGTGGTTGATGGGCAGGTTGCTAATGCGAACGCAGGTGCGCTCGATTGCCAGGTCGTGACCGAATTGTTCTTGCCAGGCTGGGTCGACGTCAACCGCGCGAAGGAGATCGCCTACGACGCCGCCGCCAACTCCAAATTCGTGTATCTGAAGAAGCCGATCGTGGTCCTGATCAAGGACGAGTTTAAGGAGACGTTCCTGACTCGGGTGGTCGTCAAGGCGTATGTGATTGACGCGCGCTACGAGGCCGTCTTTGCGAGCGATGTTACAGAGACGGCGAAATCGCAGTATCTGAGGGAAGGCATGTTGGCTGAGTTCTATCCGGGTGCCGTGAGTGTTGCCGGACCGAACGGTTCCGATGCGGCCGAGCTTTCGGGAGGTCACGCATGAGCACGATACCCGAAACGACGACCGAGAGGACCAACGGTGTTGGCGCTCCCACCGAGGAACCGGCAGAGGTGGTGTGGACTCCGCTCAACGAAAACGCGGCCGCTCTCCGGGCGGACGTGGATAGAGCGAGAGAGGCCGCGAAGCGGGAGCTCGCCGCGTGGCACACATTTGTCGCGCAGGACGTCGAGGGTCGGCTGCAGGAACTTCTATCGGATGTCGCTGCTCGTCATCGGCGGCTGCTCGAAGTCTTCCGCGCCCGACACGGCGAAGCCGACGAGGCGACCGGCGTTCTTGAGTATCGCCACGGTGTGGCGGAGCAGATCGTGTCGCCAACGCTGGACTACTTCGCCCGATGGAACCCAGGCTCGGCGCTGCTGGCGCAGTGCTACCGAACGTCTGCCGCCATCGTGGAGCTCTCGAATGCGTTTGCAGATGAAGTGCGCCTTCCGGAGCCACCGACCATGTTCGAACCGGCCGACGATGACACACCAGTCCGCCGCGCTCGAAAGGCATTGCGGCGTCGACGCCTCGCCATACTGTCGGCGCTGCTTGCCGGACGAAACGTGGGACGGAAGCTCATCGGAAGAGATCGGTTGCGGCCAGTGCCGGCGAGTCGCCTCGCGCCCGTTCAGCGGGTCGTGGAAACACATCTGCGCTCCCTCGTAGCCGATATCCGGCAGGAGGATTGCGAAGCAGTCCTCGAAGGGCTCGGAGTGCGGCTGTCACGATTAGAGGCGGCCGTACTGGAGTGGGTCGACAACGTTCTTCTCGAAGAACGTGACGCAGAGATCGTCGCGGAGCACCTCCGTAGTCCTGATTGGTCGATCGTCGAAAAGCCGGCAGACGCGTCCAGCGAGTCGGGCACAAGTACTCAATCGAAAACCACCGTACAGCTTGAGCAGAACGCGGGATCCGAAGCCGCAGACGACGACGAATCGGGTTCGAGACCGATTACTGCACGTGTCGAGGACCATGCGCAGTCACTGCAGGCGGCATTGGATGCACTCTGCGAGACTTCCGAGACCGGGAGCAGGCCTTCCGATAATGCGCGTACGACAATCGACGAGACCTTTAGCGTCCTGGCCGATGACCTGTCAAAGGCAGGAACGTTTCTTTTATCGGCGAATCTCGAGTCCGGCGAGTCCCAACGGGAGCAGGACTTGAAGAACAAGCGAGATGCGGCGTGGACGGCCTGGTTCGCCCAGTTTACGGACCGGCTGCGCTTCTGCGACTCCCTCCTGCGAATTCGTGACGTGATGCAACGCCTGGAGGCAAAGCTGGTCGACCGAACCGCCGACGCGACGGTCAAGGCGGTCATCAACACGTTTCGGTCGATGGTCAGGCGCCTTGATCGGTCGAGGCAGGAGGTCGTGGCCGCCGTGCCGGCTTCCGCAACCAACGAGGACCTTTCCGGACTGCGAGACGCGCTTGCTCTTCAGCGCAACCGGTTGCTTGACTACTTCGATAGAATCTTCCGGGATCTTCCCGGGCTTGTTTCGTCCGATCAGGCGTTGTCCGAACCCGGCGTGAAGGAATGGAGTGACTTTGTCCATGTCGTTGACGGGCTTCCCGACAATCTTGTCCTTCACGAACCCGGGGCCAAAAAACCCGGGTCGCCGACCTCCTCCGTAGACTTTCGCGGTTTCGTCAAGGATACACTCGTCAGTAAGCTTCCCGACCGCCTCGCGCGTCCGGCGGACGATCTAAGATCGGCCGTCAGGCGAACATGGACCGAGACGGAGCAGGTCCAGCACGTAGTCCAGTACAACATTGATGCTGCTATCGATGAGCTGCGCAACGCGCTCGAGCCGCCTGAGGAGGAAGAGGTCGCGGACGAAGAAGAGAAGGAGGCACCGACACCTCGGGAGATCCTCGACCGCGCTGTGGAACTCACGGACGATGGGCTGATGCGAGCCTCGCAGACACTCGACCAGCTGGCCGGCGCCCTGCGTGCACCGTGGGACGCGTTCGTGGCCGCCGTTGATCGGGAACTGCAGGAAGACTGGGTCGCCATACATCGGCGTGCGCGATCCGCCGACACGCGCGACGAGCAGTGGGCGAGCTTCCGCGCGCGCCGCAAGCGTCAACTCACACGGATGAGCACACAACTGCGCGAGAGATTTTCGACAGTGACAGCCGCCGTCGGCAAGTGGTTCACAGTCGGGAAGCGTCGTGCCCAGAGCTTGATCCGGATAGGCCAGTCGGCGGTGGGCGTTATCGATACCGCGGACGTGTCCCGCGTCGAAACGGTCGAAGCCATTTCGAAGATCAGCCGTGTTCACGAGGCCCTGCCACTGATCTACCGGCGGCTCTTTTCGTTCGAGCCGCTGGAGGAGGGCTCGCTGCTGGAGGGCCGCGCCCGGGATCTCGTGTGGCTCAAGCAGCATTTCGGGCGCTGGCGCGAGGCCATGCAACTGGGTGTCGCGATCATCCAGGCACCCATCGGCAGTGGCCGAACGAGCTTTCTCAATGCCGTGCGGCGTTCGGTGGTCAAGGACTACGAGGTCGTCTACCTGAACATCGCCGAACGGATCTACAATCCGGACGAGTTCGCGTCGCTCTTGGCAGGTGCTATGGGCATGAAGACCGAAGAGGTTACACTCGCAGATCTCGAAGTGGAGTTGTCGGCCCGAAAGCGAACTGACCAGCCTTTAGTCTGCATTCTCGATAACCTCGAGCATCTTCTGCTACGCGCGCCGCAGCCGGTGAGTGTGATCGAGCGCGTAATCCTGTTTCTTTCGCGGACGGACAAGTCGATATACTACATCGGTACGATCGGTCTTTACGCGTGGCAGTTTCTGGTCAAGACG
>JBFHWK010000180.1:0-7035 GCA_041589075.1 Rhodothermales bacterium | reverse complement strand
GGTGTTCCGGTTGCGCCAAGGCCCATGGCAAGTTCACCGGAAGACAGCTTATAACCTTTGAATCGTATGACATCATCCATCACGTCGATGTTCAGCCGCGCAACCTTGAAGTGACGCGCCAGGTATTTCTGAACCTTAGAGTTTGTGTAGACCTCGGCCTGCAACCGAGAACACCAGCCGCACCACGGCGCGTATACGTCAACGATTAGTTTCCTGCTGGAGGCTTCGGCTTCATGAATCCCTTTTTGAAAGGACAGCCAGTCGATGCCACGGGCTGGATTGGCTGCGGACTGTGCATCCGCTTGAAGCGATATCAGGCTCCCGAGAAGCAGCGGGAAAATGGGACGAAGCAGTTTCAACTCTGATGCCGGGCCGTTCGAGCGGCTTCGATTGCGGTCAGGAACCGGTGAGATGCTATTTCCCAGCTTATTGTTTCTGAGACACGTTTCGCGTTTCCCTGCCACTTCGAAATCGGTGCGTCGTCCGCAAGCATGATCTCGAGGGCGTTTCGGACCTTATCGACGCGTGAGGGGTCCGCAACCAGCCCCACGTCAAACTTCGTAATAATGCCGCGTATCTCGGGAAGGTCGCTGCCGAGGACGGGCAGTCCCGCCATCAGGTACTCAAACAGCTTGTTGGGTAACGCGAGACGGTGATTCAAGCACGTGTCTTCGAGAAGGGTAACACCGACGTCGGCTGAAGCGGTATAATCGAGCAGCCGGTTCGGGGCCACGGCCTCAACAAAGTGGACCCGGTCTGCAATTCCGAATTCTGCCGCTGCCGTTTGTAGTTGCGGCTGAAGCGGACCATCTCCAAGAAAGACTATGTGCGCACCAGAAATTGCCGTGGCTGCTTCGACGAGCTGTGTACAGCCTCGATCTTTGCGCATCTGCCCCTGATGGAGGACGATGCGCCCATCGGGCGGTATCGGAAGTTGTTTTCGCAGAACGTCGGAGCGCCGTACTTCTTGTGTCTCAGGTGCATTGTGTACAACTACCGGCCTTAAAATGTGGTACGTGTCCTGCAAGAGGTCGGCTATCCCGTCGCTGACGGTGAACACGGCGTGGCAGTCTTTTATGTGGCGTGCCTCGAAGCGACGCCAGAACCAGCGGACCCAGGGGCGTCCTCTTGTCGCAGCAACGAACGGGTAGAGTTCCCGGGCATCGTAGGTCAGGAGAGCGTCTCGCCGTTTCGCTGCTCGGCGGACGGCCGCCAGGCAGTACAAGTCGCTCGCGTGATAGTGCTCCGCGTCAAACGATTTCAGCGCACGCGTGAACAAACGGTGAACCTGTCGAAAGAAACGCGGCCCGGATACTGCCGGTGATTTGAGCCAGTGGAACTTGACCTTTCCGGAGAAGTCGACCGGAAAAGGAGAAGGCGACGACTGCAGACTAAGGACGTGCAGATGGTCCGTGCGGGCTTCGAGCGCTCTCAGTTGACGGAGTGCGCGCGAGTTGCGACTAGCGTCCCCGGTTATTACAAAGACAGTCAGATGTTATGAGGCAAAAAAAATCCAGCACTGAAGTCAGTGCTGGATTGTTTTGTTCGGAAACGATCAGCTAGTGATTTGCGCCATCGCCGGTGGTGGTTCCGCCACCGACGTGATTTGCGCCATCGCCCGTTGTGGTTCCTCCACCGACGTGGTTTGCGCCATCGCCTGTTGTGGTCCCTCCACCGACATGGTTTGCGCCATCACCCGTCGTCGTGCCGCCACCCACACTGGATTCTGCCGGTCCGAGTAGCGAGTCTGCCGTACATCCGCTGAAGGCAACGATCAGACCTACAGAAACGACACACGTAAGAATGAATCGGCCACCAAAGAACTTCATGTGCGGTTACCCCTGCCCATTTAGAGATGCAAAAGTCTCAGATCGAGACACAAGATGATACAAAACAGGCAGATAACTGTCAATAGAGGCGAAATCGGAGCATGCACAGGCTTTAGAAGAGGGATTTCTGACCGAAACATCCTCCGTCTACGGTTCGCCATTTCGACGAGGGTTCGATGCGCACAATCTTACCGCTGGTCTGCGCGCTTCTGCATTTCTGCGTGGGACCTGCGGCGGCTGATGACATATCCCGGCGTCCGTCCGCAGTAGCATACTACGTAGGCAGCAGTTCGGTAATCCAACCGCAGAACTGGGCGATCGCGCAAGACGAGCGCGGTTTTGTGTACGTAGGAAGCAAGGAAGGCGTCAGTGTTTACGATGGCAGTGAGTGGAGATTGGTGCGCACGTCTTCAACCGTAAGGTCGCTGGCTGTCGGTTACGATGACCGTGTCTATGTCGGCCTTCAGGGTGACGTGGGTTACCTACAGGCTTCGCAGAGTGGAGAGATGGATTTCGTGAGCTTGCAAGCGGAATCGCAGCTACCTGAGTTTGAGGACGTTTGGGCGACGCACAACGTCAAAGGTACAATCGTCTTTCAGACCTCATCATATCTCTTCCTGTGGGATGGGCACAAGTTCGAACTCGTCGAAAGCGACGGTGCCTTCCACACGTCTTTTTGTGTCGGCAACCGCTTGTATGTGCGCGTACGTAAAGCAGGGCTGTTTCACCTGTCTGGTTCCGACCTCAAGCTCGTCGATGGTGGAGAGCGGTTTGCGGATGAAAAGGTGTACGGCATGGTGCCGTTCGACCAGCATCGGCTTTTGGTTGGTACGAAGTACGGACCGACGTTCCTTCTCGGCGATGACGGCCTGCGGCCGCTAGCAACCGACGCGGACGACATTCTTCCAGATGCGCCGCTTTACCATGCATCTGTCATGGCAGGTGGCCACTTTGGGCTAGCGACGTTCGGCGCAGGTGTGTTGGTGATCGACAGTGCCGGAAGGCTCGTTGCTCGTCTTGACGAAGCGACAGGCTACCCCGACAACGTGGTCAACTACCTCTTCTACGATCGTGAGTTTGGGCTCTGGGTAGCAACCAACAACTCCGGCCTGCATCGCGTATCGCTGCCAACGCCCGTACAACGATTTGGCCGCTCGAACGGATTGACGGGTGTCATCTACGATGTTCTCACGACGCGCGAGAAGGTCTACGTCGCAACGGGAGTTGGGCTGTACGTGGCCGCTAAGGAGGCAACAACGATGCCATCACTCACCTTCACGCGTGTCGGTGACGTAGATCAATCCTGGTCACTTGCCCCGTTGGGCGATAAGATTGTCGCGGCAAGTGAGAATGGGCTCTGGCTCGTCGACGGGGACTCGGCACGATTGATCGACGAAAATCCGCATTATGCCGTTCGCAATTCGGATGTGCGCCCGACTGATCTCTACGTGGGATCGCGTGATGTGTTCAGGCTCCTCAGGCTGACCGGATCGCGGCTGCATGTGGTGTCGACCTTGCCGCTCGGATCGGGTCCCGTGAACTCGATCGTCGACGCGGGGGATTCGACCGTTTGGATCGGTACCCGCCAGCACGGACTGATAGTGGCGCGCCTGGAATCGGGAGATCGGCTTGTGAGGATGGCGGAATCTACGGGCCTGCCGAGCGGACCCGTGATGGTGTCGCGGCTGATGGGCAGTCCAGTTGCCGCAAACGTCGATGGCCTCTTCGTTCCGGAGATCGGACTGCAGGACGGAATGCTTTCTTTTCGGCGCGACACCACCGTGTTGGCAATGCGTTCGGGACGCGACTCGCTGCTCACATTTCATTCTCCGAGTTCAGCCAGGGCCTGGTTTGTCATGAGCGATCGCGTCGAAGTTGCTGCGGTCGACGTCAAGGGAGCGATTGCGAGCGTTGTTCCTGACGCGCTGCAGGGCATGAGAAGCGGAATTTCGCGCATCTTCGTTGAGAACGGCGGCGTAGCGTGGATCAGTCGCGGTGACGAGCTCTACCGATATGATCCGCACGTAGTCAAGAATTACGATGTGCCGTATCGCTCATTCGTTCGGAGAGTATCGGATTCGAGAACGGACTCGGTCTTGTTCGGCGGAAACTTCAGGAACGAGTCGGGCGGGTTTGGAACGGTGCAACTGGAGGCGCATATCCCCGATTTCATGTTTGAGTACAACAACCTCAAGTTCCAGTATGCGGCGCCCACGTTCAACAGCTCAAGCCCAACACAGTATCAGTATCGTTTGTCCAGTCTGAACGAGGAATGGTCGGAATGGTCCACGTCCACGAGCACATCATTCTCCGGTTTGAGTGAAGGCCATCATACATTCGAGGTGCGTGCGAAGAACGGCTTCGGTTATCTGAGCGAAGTCGGCTCCTATTCGTTCGTCTTGCTCCCGCCGTGGTACCGCACCTGGTGGGCGTATATGATCTATGTGCTCGGCTCAGTCGTATTTTTCACGCTGTCGGTGAAATACGTGGCCATGGTCAAGGCCGACCGGCGTGCGAAACAGCAAGCAGTCGAACTGGCACGGGAACGAGTGATCAACGAACGACTCAATGACGCGAACGACCAGTTGCAAGTCGCGAACACGAAGCTCAAGGAGGCAATGACGCTCAAAGACGAGTTTCTGGCAACGACGTCACACGAACTGAGAACGCCCATCACTGCCATCCTCGGTTATGCCGCGTTGCTTCGGCAGGAGATCCCGGTAGAATATCACGAGTTCGTCGACATTATCGAGAAGAGCGGCGAAAGGCTGATGTCCACGCTGAACGCATTGTTAGACCTTGCGGAACTCCGAGCCGGAACGATGGTGCTTACGATCGAGACATTCGACCTGAGAGAGCTGGTGCGCGAGGCTGTACAGAAGCAGGAGCCTGAGGCCGGGAAAAAGGGCCTGGACCTGAACGCCGAAGTGCCGAACCTACCCATTGAATTGGAGTGTGATCGTTCTGCGGTGGGTAAGATTCTGACCGAAGTGATTGGGAACGCAATCAAGTTTACGGAGACCGGCAGCGTGACTGTCACCGCCGGAACCGACGGTGATTGTGCCTCGGTGCGCGTCGTCGACACGGGTGTGGGAATCGAGGAGTCCTTTGTTCCGTCGCTGTTTGACGAATTCAAACAAGAGTCTGTTGGACTTGCTCGGTCGCATGGAGGTAACGGATTAGGCCTCGCCATTGCCGGCAAGCTCGCTGAGCTAATAGGTGGAGCTATCGGTGTGGAGAGTGCGAAAGATGAGGGGTCGACCTTCACGGTACTCATTCCGCTCCTCCCGACTCAAGAGATGGGACGGTCGTCTCGTTCTCAAAGCGATTTCCGGGCGGATCGACCATCGGAAGCCGGTCGTCGACGCAAACATGATACGGCGACTCGATCGGTTGACGACATCGCCGACCCCAGGTCGGGGTAGCCAAAGTAGAGGCGGTGAACAGAGCGCGACTATTCCTCCGCCGTCTCTGGCGGCTGTTTGCCTTTGCAACAGTGCTTCTTGCGGCCACGTTGTATCTCAACTTGACCGTCAGGTGGCGCCGTGCCGAGCAGCGTCCAGCGTACCGCGCCTTGCGGCAGAAGAATGCATGCCGGAGGGCTCTTAAGGCAATTGGCGTGGAGACCGTCGTGACGGGTACACGGCCCGTCAAGATCGCGCACCTGATCGTCTCCAATCACCTCGGTATCCTGGATCCCTTTGTAATCGGTTCGCTGTTTCTCGTGGTCTTCTCCGGAAAAGCTGAAATGTTCAACTGGCCTGTCGCGGGATGGGTATGTCGATCGATCGGCCTGATTCCGGTTTATCGGACGCGTAAGACAGCGACCGCTTCTTTTGCAGAAGAGGTAGCCCACAGGCTCGACCACGGCATCAACGTACTCGTTTTCCCGGAGGGCACGACGACCGGAGGTACGGACGTGCAGCAATTCAAGACCGGGGCGTTCGCAGCCATTGAACACGCCGAAGATCGCTTCGTGCTTCCGGCGACCCTGAAAGTTGTAAGCGTCAACGGACAGCCGCCGGACGCCGCGACCCACAAGCTGCTCACGTGGTCGGATCCCTCCGTTTCTCTCTTTGAGCATGTCTGGCAGACCATGGGCGTCAGACGGGTGGCTATCGAAGTCGTGCTCGGGGAAGAGATACACGCCGGGGGACGATCGCGAAAAGATCTGGCAACCAGGTCGTTTACGGTAATCTCGCAGGAGAGTGGTTCGCAGTTGCTCGCAGAGTAGGGGGCTGCCGGCCGGCGGCGCGCGGAACTACAGGGATTTTCCGCCGGTAGACATGTGGATTATCATCGTCGCGGCGGCCTGTAACAAGAACGTTTTCGAGACGTCCAACAGATACTCCGCTTAGGATGGCAAACGTGCTGGCCGATCCTCTAAGGCACAGTTCCTCGAGAATCTGAGCAATGAATACTGCGGTAAGTCGACGACTCTTCTGGGGCGTAACGGTGTTGAGCCTGAGCCTCATCGTCATCCTTGCGTTGGTGCTGGCGAACGTTGTCCGCCAACAGAAGCAGGTGCAACGGTCGGTTCCGGTAGTCGAGAAAATCGAGCTCGGTAGAGTTGCAGATCCCATCGCGCCGTCCGTAGGCACCGCGACCGACGCGGAGACCCTGAGCTCGCTCTTCCAGCAAGCGGTCGGTCGTGTCCGGGACGCGGTAGTCTATATCCAGGTGGATGTGGGCGGTGGGAGCGATCCCGGCTGGGAGGAACGCTTTTTTCAGCCATCGCCGAGACAGAGTGTGGGCAGCGGCGTCATCATCGGCAAAGACGGCTACATAATCACAAACAGCCATGTGGTGGAGCGTGCCTCACGAATCCTCGTCACGCTGGCGGATAAGCGGCAGTTTGCGGCTAACGTTATAGGGACGGATGCGTCGACCGATCTTGCCGTGCTCAAGATCGAGGGTGCAGAGGAACTTCCGGTTGCCATGCTTGGGAATTCCGATGAGGTGGAGGTCGGACAGTGGGTGTTGGCGATCGGCAATCCCTTTCGTCTCACGTCGACCGTGACCGCGGGCATCGTTAGTGCACTCGGTAGGCAGGTAAACATCATCGGTGACAGTTTCGGCATCGAGGATTTTATTCAGACTGACGCCGCGATCAATCCCGGCAACTCCGGTGGCGCGCTCGTCGACCTGAACGGGGCTCTTGTGGGGATCAACACGGCGATTGCAACCGAGTCGGGATCGTACGAAG
>JBFHWK010000179.1:0-7079 GCA_041589075.1 Rhodothermales bacterium | reverse complement strand
GCCATCACGAGTACTACTCACCATCTACGTCACGTACGTACAGTAGACATGTGTATCACCGCAAGAGTGTGCGGCGGGATCACTATGGCCGTTGCACTAACACTACTCATGATCGCAGCGGTGGCGACGCCGGCCACCGCGCAGGATTATGCGACGAAAAAGTCCGCGCAGGCGTCGGTCTCGATTGACCTGGCCTTTATCACGCACCTTGACATGGACCTGCCTGAGCAGGATGTCTACATCGAGCGCGAGGCCGCTTCGGGCGAGGTGTACCGCGTAACGAAGGGTGACCATAACATGAAAGCGCCGCTGTACGCGGCCGCGCATGAGGTCCCTCACAATCCCTTCGATCCCGCTGCTGTCGGCCCGCATCCGAAAGGTGCTGCTCTCGGCATGACGCTTGGAGAATGGCTGAAACATCAGGGGACCGGCGCCTACACCTGCGAGAACGGTGTCGGTTCACTCGATCTGAAGTTCAGCGGTCTGGTGCCGAACGGTGTCTATACGATGTGGCATGCCTTCATCGCACTCCCGCCGCCGGAGCCGTTCACCGGTACGCTGGATCTTCCACTTGGTGCGCGGGACGGATCCGAGAGTGTTTTCACCGCCGACAAGAACGGCAAGGCGAAGTTCAAGCACTCCTTCCAGCCGTGCCTGCAGATGTCGGATACGTGGACGACCTCCATGCTGGCGATCAACTACCACAGCGACGGCAAAACGTGGGGCGGTCATCCCGGGCACTTTGGTCTGGACGCTCACATACCGCTGTTCGTGATGTTGCCGTTACGTGACGGTCTCGAGCCGATGGCCGCCGCGCAACCGGTGCACTAGCATACACGACGTATAGGTCAGATCCCGGGCGCCACGCGGGCGTCCGGGATCATCTCTCGACAACAAGGACGAACACAGAAACACAGAGGAGGTGGGCAATGAAAACCTCTGTAAGCCTTGCGACGGCTCTTGTCGCGATTCTTTCCGTGGCAGCCGCCGTGCTGGAGCGCGTCGAAGACCGCAAGCTGCTCCCGCAGCCCGTTGCCGACACTGACTATTACAACGACGGCGCCCCGCCCCAGGCGCAGGTCGAGTTGGGTCGGCTGTTGTTCTTCGACAAGATCTTCAGTGGCAACCAGAATATCTCGTGCGCATCTTGCCATCATCCACGGTTTGCAACGACCGACGGCACGGCGCTACCCTTTGGCGAGGGGCCGCACGGACTCGGACCCGACCGTCGGACCGGCGAGACCGCCCGCGAAGCCGTGCATGCGCGCGTGCCGCGCAATACGCCAGCGCTGTTCAACATCGGTGCCCGCGAATTCATCCGCATGTTTCACGACGGACGTGTGGAAATCGACCCGAGCGGTTACTACGAGGGTGGCTTCATCACACCCGCCAAGTGGAAGCTGCCCAAAGGTCTCGAAAATGTCCTCTCGGCGCAGGCCATGTTTCCCCCGACATCTCCCGACGAAATGGCTGGGCACAAAGGTGAGAACCCGATAGCGGAGGCCCGATCTCTCAATAACGCTGCAGGACCGGGCGGCGTGTGGGAGCAGCTTGCGTTGCGACTGCAGGCCATTCCCGAGTACGTGGACTTATTCCAGGAGGCGTATCCCGATCGTGTGAAGAAGCGCGCGGATATTAGCATGGTCCTGGCCGCCAACGCGATCGCCGCCTTCGAAGCGAAGGCGTTTCGTGCGGACGATAGTCCGTTCGATCGGTACCTACGCGGCGAGGAAGTGCTGTCGGAAGAGGCCAAGCGTGGTATGGATCTCTTCTACGGGGCAGCGAATTGTGCGAGCTGTCATAGCGGGAAGTTTCAGACTGACCACGACTTTCACGCGATCGCAATGCCACAAATCGGCCCCGGTAAGTCTGACGGGCGAGACCCGGACTACTGGCGTGCAACCGGCATACAGGCGTTCCTTGAAGATTTCGGTCGAGGCCGCGTCACCGTGCGGCCGGAAGACAATTACAAGTTCCGAACACCGTCCCTCCGAAACGTCACACTGACGGCACCGTACGGACACGACGGCGCTTATGCGACGCTGGAGGCAGTGGTGCGTCATCATCTCGACCCGGTGCGCTCGCTAGATGAGTATGAAGTTCCGGATGGAATCCTGCCGCCCCTCGACAACGTCGTCGAGACGCTTGCGGACGGACCGCGTTTCACCGACAGGAAACTGACCGGCCAACGACTCGAGGGTTACCTGCAGCGTGACACCTGGGTGCAGCAGAACCCGAAGCTGCGCGCGCGCATTGCGGCGGCCAATGAGTTGGAGCCGATCGATTTGAGCGACGCGCAGGTGCGTGACCTGCTGGCTTTTCTCGAAAGCCTGACGGATCCGGCATCGACGGATCTGACGCACCTTGTCCCAGATCGCGTTCCGAGTGGACTGCCGGTTGAGGATTGAACCAGCAGCCCATCGTAGTCTGAACAACAGCAGTGAGGCAACGTCCCGCCTTCCGTCACAGGAGGGGTGCTTTGTCCAGACTCTTGCTTTAAGAGGCCGGCGCCTTGCCCCTTTTACTCAAATGGACTAAATATTGAGGTCTCCCACTAGAGCCCCTGATGATCGGCGCCATCATATCACACTTCAAGGTACGTGACAAGCTCGGCGGCGGTGGCATGGGCGTGGTCTATCTCGCCGACGATCTCAAGCTTGATAGGAAAGTCGCCCTCAAGTTCCTCCCACCCCATCTCGGCGCCGACGAAGAGGCCAACCTGCGCTTCGTGCAGGAGGCGAAGGCGGCTTCGGCTCTCAACCATCCCAACGTCTGCACGATCTATGAGATCGGACGGACGGACGAAGGGCAGCAGTTCATTGCGATGGCCCACTACGAGGGCCAGACCCTGAAGCAAAAACTGGCGGCAGGACCCATCGCGCCGGACGATGCGATTGAGATTGCGCGCCAGATCGCGGAAGGACTTGCGGCGGCGCACGAGAAAGGCATCATCCACCGCGACATAAAGCCGGCAAACATCTTCGTCACCGAGCGGGGCCGCGCGGTCATTCTCGATTTCGGTCTGGCAAAGCTCACCGGGGCATTGGACATCACGAAGTCCGGTAGCACGCTTGGTACGGCATACTACATGTCGCCGGAACAGCTCCGGGGAGATCCGATTGACCATCGGACGGACATCTGGAGCCTCGGCGTGGTTCTCTATGAAATGCTCGCGGGACGACGACCGTTTGAAGGCGAGTATGAGCAGGCCGTCAGCTACGCGATTCTGAATGCGGACCAGCCGGCACTCGCACGGCAATCCGCATTCGTCGAGGCAATCGTCAGCGAGTGTCTGCACAAAGCGCCACGTGAGCGAACGGCTAGCGCTGCTACGTTGGCTTCGCGGCTCAAGACAGCTGCGGTATCTGTCGAAAAGGGAACGCCACCGGTCAGATCATCATCGGACCGTCCGCGCCGCAGATGGGTTGCCGCAGGCGCGGCCGTCGCTGTTGTGGCAATAATCGTTTTTGGGCTCGCGCGGCTGTGGCCGACTGCGCCCTCGTTGAGCGAAAAGCCGGCCTCAATTGCCGTCCTGCCATTCAACAACATTCGCGGCGACACGGACATCGATTTTCTCGGCTACGCGCTTGCGGACCAGGTTATCAGTTCGCTTAACTATCTGAAGAGCCTGACCGTGCGCCCGTCGTCGTCGGTTCGAAAATACCAGGGCGTCAAGTATGACGCCCGCGATGCCGGCCGCGAACTTGCCGCCGACTACGTCGTCGCCGGCAACTACCTGAGGCAGGACGATCGAATGCGGCTGAGCATCGAGCTGATCAACGTGTCCGATGGCGCGATCGTCTGGCAGGAGCCGATCGAGACACCGTACAGGGATGCGTTCCAGATGCAAGATCTCGTCTCCCAGCGCGTGATGGACCGGTTAAAGGTCTCGTTCACGCCGGAGGAGCGCGAGCGGATGCGTACGGACACGCCACAGAATCCCGTGGCCTACGAGTACTACCTCCGTGCCCTCTCATACCCACGCACTAGAGACGGCGACGTACTGGCAGTCGAGATGCTCGAGAAGTCGGTCGCTCTCGATTCGACGTATGCTCCGGCGTGGGGCGAGCTCGGTTTCCGCAGACACGCACTCGGCATGTTCGGGCTCGCGGGAGGCGACGTGTCGCGCAGTGCGCAAGCGGCCTTCGACACCGCGCTGCGTCTCAACCCCGAACTGCTGTCGGCCCTCGCCGATCTATCGACGTACTACACCGACTTCGGCAGGACGGACGAGGCGCTCGAACTGGCAGAGCGAGCGATTTCACTCAACCCGAATGCGGCGCGCGCTCACTTCGCCCGCGGGTATGTTCTACGATATGCGGGGATACTGACTGAGTCCGTTGCATCAATGAAGCGTGCAATCGCACTTGACTCAACCGACATCCGGTTCCGTTCCGCCGGAATCACGTTCATGGCGAGCCAAATGTATCCTGAGGCTTTGCGCGCTTTCAAGTTCGACGAGGGCACACCGTACTCGTTGATGTTTCAGGGTGTCGTGCACTGGCTCGATGGACGTCTGGAGCAGGCCATTCCGTTGTTCGAAGAAGGCGGGCGACTAGATCCGGATGGCGTCGAGGGTTTGAAATCGACAGCCTTCCTGGCATCAATTCGTGGCAATTACGAGGTCGGGCTTGATGCCGCCCGCAAATGGGAAGCGGCCGGGCTGATCGACGCCGAAGTCTGGCACAGTATCGCTGGCGCATACTGCCTTAACCGGGACATCCCGAACTGCGTCCGCACGTTTGCGCACATGGTCGACGCCGGTTACTTCAACTATCCCTTCCTCGTGCGAGACCCGTTTTTCGACAATGCGCGGGGCGACCCAGCCTTCGACGCAGCCCTCGAAAAGGCCAGGGAGAAGCACGAAGCGTTCCGCCGCAAACACTTCGGATACTAGAGTGCACGCGTCCCGGGTGAGAGTTATTCCGTTCCCGACTACGCTCCCGCTACCACGAGTATCGCCTTGACGGCGTCGGCTATTGACTGCGAACGTCCGTCCTCTCCGGGCACACCCCAAACGTCGCGACCCACCGAATAAAGGTCACGCCGCACCCCAAACTCGTCCAGCCTGCCAAATACGGCGTCCTTCAGCTTTCCCTCACCGGCAGCGTGGTTTTCGATGCCGTGACAACCGCCACAGCTTCGGCGACGGAACGTCAGGATCCTCTCGCGAAGTTCGTCTCCCTCGGACGCACGCGCATGCTCGAGCCCTCGATCCAGGATCTCCCCCGCTTCGCGCGTGACGTTAACATATTTTATCGATGCACTGTCACCGATAATCGGCCGCAGCGTCATGCCAATCTCCTCAAGTCGGTGGTACATGTTTCGGTTCTCCTCGAGCCAGTCGACGGGAGGGACCGTCGATCCTCGGGCCATCGACATCGTGCGCCGTAGAATGAAGCTGTTCTCGTACATGAGGAGACGGTGTTCGTATAAGAGACGGGTGGTCGCCGCCGCTGTTGAGGTGTCCGAAGCCAGAACTGCCCACACCGAGTCAACTTCGCCAGTGTTCAGTGCACTCATTGGCGGAATGACCGAACGAGCGTTCTCGTACTCGAACTGTCTCCAGTAATTCTCCCACGCGGCCTCGGGGTCCGCATCGATCTCCGGACTTCCCCAGATTCTGGAGCGCCTCACCCTTCCATCGTCGTCGATAGCAAGGGCGAGGTATCCATCGCCAACATTGCCGAGGGGCATCAACCAGATCTTTAGGGGAATTGCGCCCTCATCCTCGTCGACAACTGCCGTTGCCGTGTAGACTCGGACGCTGTCGAGACCGGCCGGCGCGGAGGCAAAAAGCGCACGGGCCCGATCTACTGCCGCCGCATTCGGCCCCGACGCTCGCTGTAAGTCTTTCAGATGCAGTTCCGTCTTCAGACCCAGATCGAATCCGTCTATACTACCGGATCCGGGAGGCGGCTCCGAGCATGCCGACAGGACTAACAACAGTGACCCGAACGGAATGACGTACAATAACCAACGTGTCTTCATATGCATATGCGGAAGAGTCTTGTCCGACGTTTGCTACAGCTCGCGAACCCAGATATTGCGAAAGCTTACCGGGTTATCGTGGTCCTGCAGCTTGATCGGCAGTTTTGAATCGTGCGCTTTGTACTGCGGCAACCCGATGTATTCCGTCGGGCCGGAAAGCACGACATGGTCCTGGATCAACACACCGTTGTGAATGACCGTGACTACAGCGGGGCTGTCGACCGAGCCGTCCGCCTTGAAACGCGGCGCTTTGAAGACAATATCGTACGTCTGCCAGACACCCGGTGGCCGCGAAGCGTTGACGAGCGGTATGTGCTGTTTGTAGACCGACCCCGCTTGCCCGTTTGAGTAGGTTCGGTTGTTGTACGAGTCCAGCACCTGGACTTCGTAGAGTCCCATCAGGAACACGCCGCTATTGCCCCTGCCCTGCCCCTCGCCGGAGACCTCCGCCGGTGTTCGCCATTCGATATGCAGTTGGACGTCGCCGAACGCCTGCTTTGACGTGATGTCGCCCGTACCGGCCACAACCGTCATCGCACCGTCCCCGACCTTCCAACGTGCCGGCCCGTCCGTGCCCGACCATGCTGAGAGATCGGTGCCATCAAAGAGAACAACTGCATCCGACGGCGGGCGGGTTTCACCGCCGGGGTCCACTGCCGCCGGCTCCGGTTCCCAGACTTCCGTTTCTTCCGGTTTCATCTGCTGTGCATTCGCGGTGTTGGCTGGTGACGAACAGCTCACGAGTCCACAGCTAACCACAACGAGTGTTACGAGCGCGCCCAGTGATCGCCCACTCTCACGTACTACTCCAGTTTTCATTGCATCTCCGGTAGCTTCCATGGTCCGCGATAGGCAACCATAATCAGTTTGTTGGCTTCGTCGTCGTTGACAAAGGATCGACTTGCTTCATCCCAGTACACTTTTCGGCCGGTCTTGAAAGCGATGTTGCCCATGTGCGCCACGACGGCAGTGTTGGCGCCGATAGCGACGTCGCATGCCGGCTGCTCACGGCTCTTCATGCACTCGACGAAGTTCAACGTGTGCTCGTCGAGTCCTCCGCTGCCGGAGCGAGACTGCGCCGGCACGTG
>JBFHWK010000178.1:0-7092 GCA_041589075.1 Rhodothermales bacterium | reverse complement strand
GGCATCTTTGGTTTCGTCGTAGAGTACGAGTGCGGATAAGAACGAATTGGGCTGAGCGAAGAGGGCAGGTCGTTTGCTCGGCCTGCCCTGTTTGTTCAACCTGTGTCGTTCATTTGGATTTCGATAGTTCTTTAGAAGTGGGTCTAGTGCAGCAGCCTTAACCACTACCTTAACCCCACCAACAAAAAACCCCAGACCGGAACGGAATGGGGAATAAGGGCGGTCCGGACGGGACTCGAACCCGCGACCTCCGGCGTGACAGGCCGGCGTTCTAACCAAACTGAACTACCGGACCGGTAGTCAGGGGAATCTCTAAGATACCCGCCGGTTACACCACCTGCCAACAAATGATCCTTGAGGATTCGGTGAGATCGTGACACGCACTTCATCACCCGAACTGCGGGACGCCCTTCGTCCCCATCATCGAGGTTCCAGGACTTGGCGTCGTCGGCTTGCGGCCCGCCGCGGATAGCACCGACTATTTGTCGCTCTGATCACAGGGCATCGGCTTTTGTCCGGTGATGAAGCGAAATCCATCATAGCCTCCGTCCCGCGACCAACACACCGTAATAGCGTCGTCCGTGACCTCCCGCTTGTGCGCGACGAACGATCCAGTGGAGTCCTTACCCCACGAGATCAGAGTGACGAACTCGATCTCGCGTCCGACGGCAGTGCTTCCAACGGCGGCGTTCGGTACTCGCACCATGTAAGCTGGGCTCACCCACCCCTGAATGCGGGGCGTCTCGGCGCCGCGAATATTCTGAGTGCGCACTGGTGTTCTACCAAGTGTCCGTATTTGGAGCGCGGCTCTCGGATGGGAGCCGCGCAGCACACCATCGACTTCTTCGATGATCCAATCCTCGTGAAAGTGCAGCCACTGTGTTGCATCGTGAGTCTCGGGCGCGCTAATTAGGTCGACAACTGCAAGCCACTGGCCGGGTCTCAGTACCAACAAGCGCCGATGTTCGAGTGCGGTTTTGAAGTGGGTGACCCGCGCCTCCACGTGCTGTAACGGAGCACCCGAGCTGGCGCTAACGATCGTCGGCACGTATTCGACATCGTTTGGACGATCTTTCGGCGGCTCGACGGGGATGTCCTGGCCGTCCACTTCGACCGTGTTGTGCGCTCGTGTGCTCAAGAAGTAGCTACTCCACCGGCCTTTCGAGTACGTGTATTTGCCGGAGTCGATCACCACAGGGATTCCCATCTCGGACCACTCGAACGTGAAATCGTCCGAATGCGCGTGGCCGTACTCGTGCTTCCCGAACTCTCCCGGTTGCTCCTCGCCGGCCCAGAAAATCAAATACGAGTGCTGTTCGGTGGGCCGCTCGTGCCACGCGCTGCGCAGGATCGCATAACCGGAGCGCCCAAACAGGCGACCAAATTCCGCGACCGGGCTACGGTCGCCCATAACATCCAGGAACTGGCTCTTGTCGGGTATGCCTCGCTCGCTGTCCCCGATCATCGCCACGGTGCCATCCGGATGGCGAAGCCACGCCTGATTTTCGTATGCGCGTCTAAGACGTACTCGTGCTTCGGCAGAGATGTCGAACCAGCCGGTCTGGAGGATCCGGGAGGCCCAATCGAGGCTGCTGTAATGATACTCAGGTGCGTGCTCCCTCTGGATGCCTTCCCGGCTGAACTGCCGAATGATGACCTCGTTCATCGCTCGGTTGGCGTAGGAGACGTACTCGCTGCAGACCAGCAAGTGAGGTAGTGTCTTGCAGATGGCGGCCAGGCCGACCAGCTGGAAATAGGCATGATTTCCGGTGGCGAGCTTGCGTGGGTTGCCCAGCTCTCGGGCGTGTGCCATCAGCGCGCGCACCAGACGCCGTAATCCGGTAGTATCCGGCGCATCAGCGCGCAGCTCCGCGTCCAAGACGTACGCCAGTTGAACCGCCCGGAGGCCTGTCGCCATGTCGTACCACTTGAAGGGATTGGGTTTGTCCCTCTCAAGGTTGTACTCGATCCAGTCGAGCACCATGACTTTAGCTGTCGTGAGGTAGGTGGCCTCGCCCGTGCGAGCGTGCGCCTGCACGAAGGGCGAAATCACGTACATGGCGTTCTTCTGGAATAGCCAGTTGTTATCGCTTTTCGGATTTGCCCCCCAATCTATCGGAGGCTTTAGCTTGAGGGGCGGGTTGTCCCTGATCCGAAGACCGTTATCCAGATAATCGCGTGCCTTGGCTTCCGGGTCGCTGAAAACGTGATGTAGATAATACTGAATGGGTGCTCTGGCGCGTTGCGACGCGGTGAGCGCAGCAATGACGCTTCGGTCGCTGGCGTTGTTGCTAAGTCCCACTGCACTCGAATCGAAGAAGGCCCGCAGGGGCACTTGAGGCCGTAGCGGCACTGGTTCGGGTTCCCACGCACAACCTCCGAGGAGGAAGAGCAGAGCGGTCACGTTTGTCAAAGCGGCTCGGTGAACTCGTAGCTTGGCCCCGACACGCGCTTCTCTTTTTCGGGTCATTTGGGTTTCTACAGATAGCGCACGCTCGCCAAGGTGGTTGTGGATGTGACTTGAAAGGCAGTTCCCTGACGCCTGCCCGGTGCGCATCGTTGGCAGCCAGGGTGGCGCGCCAGGATCCGTCGTACCAGGACCTTTTTCGGCGCGCTTCGCCAGAGACCCCACTAGGACCCCCAGGCAAAACAAAAGAACGCAGCTGACCGCATTAGAGGGATTTACGGCACTGCGGAAGTGGTCAGGGACGGAATTGAACCGCCGACACACGGATTTTCAGTCCGTTGCTCTACCAACTGAGCTACCTGACCTAGGAGACCCAAAATACGGGGACCCCAAAACGCGTGTCAACCGGATCCGGTTTCCCCCGCCCACTACACACTCTCTTCACGGTCAACAGTCCTCATGCGTGTCGGACGCCTTCCCACCACGCAACCCGCCACCCCTACTGCTCCTTTCGCACACCCCACATCAGCTTGTTACGCAGCGTCTGGAAGTAGTCCTGATCCGTCATCTTCAGCAGCCGCACCACGTGCGACGCGCGCCGGATCGTCACCTCCGTCTCGCCGCGTTCGAACACCGAACCATGCCCGTCCAGCGATACGACGTGCGGCAGA
This sequence comes from Rhodothermales bacterium, assembly GCA_041589075.1. Classification (GTDB taxonomy): domain Bacteria; phylum Bacteroidota; class Rhodothermia; order Rhodothermales; family JABDKH01; genus JBFHWK01. The sequence goes on along the minus strand of JBFHWK010000178.1, from coordinate 4,014 downwards.
CCCGGCGTGCGAACCCGCACCGTCAACACGGCACTCTCGGGCAGCACAATCGGGCGCACCGTCAGCGAGTGCGGTGCGAGCGGCGTCAGTATTATCGCGCCGCAACCCGGCACCATGATCGGCCCGCCCGCTGCAAGCGAGTACGCCGTGGAGCCCGTCGGCGTGGCGATAATCAGTCCGTCCGCCCAGTAGGTGTTGAGCAACCGTCCGTCGGTGTGCACGTCGATCAGTATCAGCCCGGACACGCCGCTTCGTTCGATCACCACCTCGTTGACCGCCCACCCTTCGTCCGTCCGATTTCCGGATTGCACGTCCACCGCCAGCGCCATGCGAGACTCGATCGTGTACGAACCTTTCTCGATGTGGCGGATGGACTCCTGAAGCACCTCGACTTCGATATCGGACAAAAAACCGAGCCGGCCGATGTTGACGCCGAGTATCGGCGTCTCGCGCGTTCCCACGAGACGCGCCGTGTTCAGCAGCGTCCCGTCGCCGCCAAAAGAAAGCACCACATCGACGCCGCTGCAAACGTCTTCGGCCCGGGTCCGCGAGGCGACGTCACGCGACACGAGCGATCGCTCCGCGAGCCCGTCGGCCAGCGCGTCGGCCAGTCGATATTCTATCCCCTCACGATCGAGCCACTCCACCAGTTGGGCGGCGGGTTCCCAGAGATCGTCCTTGTGCGTGTTTCCCGTAATGCCGTAGATCATTCCCACCCCGCCGCGAACTCGCTCCCGTTTCCGTGGACTGCGAAACTACCTGCAGCCGTCCAAAAAACAAATCCGAACGGCACGCTTGCGATTAGCCGCCCCGTGTAACGACTTTGAGGTCCTCATCTACGAATGGTAGCTCGGTCCGGCTGCTCCCACGTCGACATGAGAAAACACATCGCCATTATCGGAAACGGCGTCGCCGGCATCACGGCTGCGCGCTTCATCCGCAAGCTGTCCGACCACCGCATCTCGGTCATCTCCGACGAGACCGACCACTTCTATTCGCGGACCGCACTCATGTACATCTACATGGGCCACATGACGTACGGGGACACGAAACCGTACGAGGACTGGTTCTGGAAGAAGAACCGTATCGACCTGATTCGCGACTACGTCACGAGCGTCGAGACGAGGTCGCGGCAACTGCATTTCGCCGGACGATCCCCGATGCAGTACGACGCGCTGATTATCGCGACGGGCTCGGCATCCAACAAGTTCGGGTGGCCGGGTCAGGACTTGCCGGGCGTGCAGGGACTCTACAGTGTCCAGGATCTCAATGAGATGGAGCGATGGACCGAGGGTATCGAGCGTGCAGTCGTCGTCGGCGGGGGACTGATCGGGATCGAGATGGCAGAGATGCTCCACTCACGGCATATCCCGGTGACTTTCGTCGTCCGGGAAAACAGCTACATGGACTACCTGCTTCCGCCGCAGGAGTCGGAGATGGTCAACCGCGAGATTCGTGAACACGACATCGATCTGCGGCTCGGCTCGGAGATCGACGGGCTCGAGGCAGGAGGGGACGGGCGCGTCGCACGGGCGCAACTGAAGGATGGCACGTCCGTCGACTGTGGATTTGTGGGCCTGACCGTCGGCGTGCACCCGCGAATCAGTTTTCTCCAGGGCTCGGACATCGAAACTGACCGGGGCGTCCTCGTGGACGGTTATTTCAGGACGAACGTGGACAACGTCTACGGGGCAGGGGACTGTGTGCAGTTTCGTGATCCAGCCGTCGCCCATCGGCCGATCGAGCAGCTCTGGTACACTGGTCGCAAACACGGCAAGACGGTCGCGCATACCGTTTGCGGTCAGCCGACTCCGTACGATCGCGGCGTCTTCTACAACTCGGCCAAGTTCTTCACGATCGAGTACCAGACGTACGGGGATATTCGGAGCGAGACTCCCTACGAGCATGAGACCCTCGTCTGGCAGAGCGAAGACGGCAAACGTCTGCTGCGCATCAACTACGAGCGCACGACCTCCGCCGTCGTGGGATTCAATGCGATGGGCGTTCGTCTGCGGCACGAGCGATGCGAACAGCTCATCCGCCAGAAAGCGACGATCGACACCGTCCTCACTTCGCTCGCGTCCATCAACTTCGACCCGGAGATGCAGAAGGCCTCGGTACCCGCGAACGGCCGCAGCTTTGTAGCAACACCATAGAATCTATTGTGATACAGACGATTACGACATTTAACTCCACCGACACTTTATGACGGATCCGAGCTTTCAGTTGACGACTCCGGTCACGCAACTAGACCGGCACGACCGGATTGCCCTGGGTCTGATCGGTGTCAGCTTGGTGTGCTTTCTCGTCGCCGCCTTTGGAGCCGGCAACGCGCTTCCGTTGGTGATGTTCGTGCTGTCGGTCGGGCTTCTTACTGGCGGCACCCTTCTTTATTTTCGGCGTTACGCGAAGCGCCCCGCCGGGATTCAGAACGATGGCCTCGTGTTCTCGCCGATGACCGCGCGCGGCGCCGTCGGCTGGATTGCAGGCATCCTGTTCACGGGTTTCTACGTGGTCCTGTACTGGTTTCCTTGGATGCTCGAAGGCCTGGTCCGGATGATGGACCCCGTCAGCTACGGGCTCCGGGGCCGTGCGGCCGACCAGTGGTTCCTCTACACGTTCTTCTACACGTTCGCGATCGTGGTGATGGGCGTGCGAGCCATCCTCAAATACCGGCACGTGCGCTATCAAATCGTCCGGACCATCTCCGTCGCGTTCTTCCAATTCGGTTTTGCGTTTCTGATCCCACAGATTCTCCTGCGCCTGAATGAGCCCGAGCTCTACTTCAGCTACTTCTGGCCCCTCGATTACGATTTGCTGTGGCCGTCGCAGGTCTCGTCGCTGTCGACGGGGCAGATCGGACTGGTGATGGTCGTGTGGGGCGCGGTGCTGACGTTTATAGCCACACCCGTGCTGACGTACTTCTTCGGCAAGCGATGGTACTGCTCGTGGATATGCGGCTGCGGCGGTCTCGCCGAGACACTCGGTGATCCATTCCGACATCTGTCCGACAAGTCGCTCAAGGCGTGGCGCATCGAGCGATGGATGATCTATTCCGTCCTCGTCTTCATCGTCGTGACTACGGGACTGCTGTGGGTAAACTCCGCGACAAGCGGTGCCATTCTCGGTGGGTTGACCGGTTCGCTGTCACGCGTATATGGCTTTCTGATCGGCGCCGTCTTTGCCGGCGTGATCGGAGTCGGTTTTTACCCGCTGATGGGCTCGCGTGTATGGTGCCGGTTCGGATGTCCGATGGCGGCGGTGCTGGGTATTCTGCAGAAGTACTTCTCCCGTTTCCGTATCACTACAAACGGTGGCCAGTGTATTTCGTGCGGCAACTGCTCGAAGTACTGTGAGATGGGCATCGACGTGCGCTGGTACGCGCAGCGTGGTCAGAACATCATCCGTGCTTCGTGCGTGGGCTGCGGGATATGCTCTGCGGTGTGCCCGCGCGGCGTGCTGCGGCTCGAGAACGGTCCGCGCGCGGGTCGATACAACGGGCCGGTGCTGATTGACCGTGATCAGGTGTCCGTGTTGACGGAGGAGGTTTAGAGATGGAGAATTGGTCCCCTACGTCATTCCCGCGCACGCGGGAATCCATGTGGGGCGCGGGTTGCCTTTGGCCGTAGATGGATCCCGGATCAAGTCCGGGATGACGTTGTGCTAGAAACGAGCGGTGTGCTTCAGCACTATCGTCATTCCCGCGCATGCGGGAATCCATCTGAGGGTGAGGTTGCCTCAGGTGACGACTTGATCCCGGGATCAAGTCCGGGATGACCGCGGCTTTCGCCGGGGCAGACTTAGGCCCGGGACGACGCTTCGAGAACCGCCGTATGGGGGCGGCGCCTAAGCTTGTGTTTCCCCCTCCTCTCGGAGGAGGGGAAAAGGGGGAGGAGGGAAGGTTACGTCACCACCCGCAACCGTGTCCTGCCTTTAGTCAACAACGACAAGGGCACCGGTGTGCTGAGCAAAGTGTGGAGCGCCGCCACGATCGGCATCGAAGCTGTGGCCGTG
>JBFHWK010000177.1:0-7116 GCA_041589075.1 Rhodothermales bacterium | reverse complement strand
GATCAATGGAGGCCCGGAAAAGAAGTGTTGATTAACGGCGCTGGTGGCGGCGTGGGCAGCCTCGCCTTGCAGGCGATGAAGGCGCACGGAGCACACGTAACCGCTGTGGACAGCTCCGGCAAGCTGGACATGCTTCTCTCGCTTGGAGCCGACGAAGTTGTCGACTACCGGCGGGAAGACTTCACGAAGCGCGGGGTTCGATACGACCTAATCTTCGACATTCCGGGAGACCGCTCGTTTTTCGATGTCAGGCGAGCGCTGAAACCAAACGGAAGGTACGTGGCCATCGGACATGATGCCTACGGTGCGGCAGGACGGCGCAAGTTGGGGCTCATCCCCCACCTACTCTCACTGGCCGCACTCTCACTCTTCGTGAAGGCATTGCGTGGCCCGGGTTTACCGATGCCCACCAAGAAAGAAGCGATGGCTAGTTTGAGGAAACTCCTCGAAGCCGAGAAGATCACACCGATAATAGACAGCACGTTCCCGTTGGGTGAGGTTCGCGAAGCATTTCGTCACATTATCGAAGACGAGACACGTGGGAAGGTGGTCATCATTCCGCCATGAGCTACGCTTGCCGCGCGTGCGGATGCCCCTCCTATTCCGCCTACCACTTCGTGCGCGTACTGCCGGAAGATGAGGATCAGCTCATGAAGATGTACGGCTTTCGACCGTCCTCACCTCCACAAAGTGACTGATCGATGTGTGGTCAGATTCCAGGCTACGACTTTCCCAGTCCCCTGATCATCACACATCACGCGACTGGTTTTCGTATTGTTAATCGCCCGAGCAGACGCAGACTGCCAGATGTCTATCTGTTCCCTCGGGACGAGCGAGAGAATTCAAGAACAATCTAGGCGAGATAGATGAAGAAGTTTATGTTGCTGCATTTCGGATTCGAGAAGCCCACCCCGGAGATTATGGCGGCCTGGCACAAGTGGTTTGAGTCGATCGCCGACAAACAGGTCGACCAGGGCGGATTCAGCGGTGGTCGGGAAATCTCAAAGAGTGGCACCAGAGATCTGCCGTGGGACATGGACTCGATCACCGGTTACAACATCATTGAGGCCGAAGACCTAGAAGCGGCTGTGACGATCGCCCGAGACAACCCGTTCATCGCGAGCATCCGGATTTATGAACTCAGGTCCATGTAGAACGGATCTTCAGTCCAGCTGCTGCCAAAGCGTTGTCCAAGGTGCCGTGGAGATAATCCCACCTTTTGGAGGTCAGGCTAACAGTTACCAATGAAATCCAGATGATGGCCAGGTAGATAGCTTCATTCAAGCCACACCGACAACCAGCGGGTTAGAGGGATCGGCTGCCCACTCCTGCAGCGAAGCCGCATAGACGGCGACATCCGTGTAACCTAGTCGCGTCATGACGAAAGCAGCCGCGGCAGCGGCAATCCCGCCGCCACAATAGGTTATCGTGCGAGCATTTGGATCGCCGCCGAAAAGCGCAGCAAGGTCTTCGTGCGAACGGTATCTGCCTGACTCATCGAACAGCTCCAACGCCGAGATATTCTGGGCACCCGGGATATGACCTGCTCGAGCATACAGGCTATCCTCACCACGAAAATGGTCCTCGGGCATTGTATCGATTAGTCGGACGTTCTCGTTGCCAATCGCAGCAAGCACTTCCTCCTTGTCGGCGATGAGATGCGGCCGGATAGCACCGGTGAGACACCGACCGGGTCCATTGACAGGCGCTGTCGCGATCGGACGCCCATCTTGGGTCCATGCGTTGATCCCTCCATCGAGAATTGCAGCGTGGTCGAATCCGACCCATCGCAGCATCCACCAGACGCGAGCGGACCAGACCATGAAACCGTCATACAGGACCACGCGGGAATCGTCGCCAACGCCGAGAGCGCCCATCGCAGCACAGAATTGCTCCGGTGTCGGCATCGCAAATTCAAGAGAACTGCTAGCGTCCGCAAGATCGGTAGTAAGATCGGCGAATCCCGCCGAAGGAATATGTCCGCGCTCGTAGTCTGCGCGGCCGCTCACGTTCCGTAAGCCATTCTCATCCTGTACTGTGCATACGCTGCAGTCCAAAACTACGATATCCGGATCATCGAGATGTCTGCTCAGCCACGACGCGGTCACAAGTGAATCCATCTTCATCACCTCTTTGAGTGAATTGGTGCCCACGATTGTCACTTTCAGCGACTCGAATCTGTCGTCCTGGCCCATCGACCTGTGTCAGGGTCACCCTGACTTCGACGAGGGACACCGCACTCAATACCCTGTGATGGCTTTGCCCCCCACGACAACCACTTGCGCCGCAGACTAACCCGGCGTTTAATTGGCCGAGCAAGTGCTGTCTGACTGTCTTAGCAAAGTTACGACCGTTGTCCACACCGCATTCGTGACTTACCATGTCCTTGGACGAGCAGTTGACGTTTAGCAGAAACTGTTGAGTAGCGGCAGAACGATGAAGGCGGTTGTCATCGATCGATATGGGTCGCCCGATGTCCTCGAACTGAGGGACGTGCCGAAGCCCACACCAAAGGCGGGCGAGGTCCTGGTCCGTGTCCACGCGGCGTCCATCAATGATTGGGACTGGGGGCTCCTGCAGGGAAAGCCGTTTGTAAATCGGATGCTCGGCGGCCTCACGAAGCCGAAGGTGCGGATCCTGGGCGGTGACATCGCCGGCCGCGTAGAAGCCGTTAGTCCGGAGGTCACGACATTCATGCCGGGTGACGAAGTCTATGGCGATTTGTGTATGAGTGGTTTCAGTGCCTTCGCAGAATATGTCTGCGCGCCGCAAGACGCCCTTGCACGAAAACCTTCCACGATGACGTTCGAGCAAGCCGCCGCCATCCCGCAAGCCGGGATGCTCGCGGTACAAGGCCTGATTGATGTTGGAGACATTCAACACGGACAAAAGGTGCTCCTCAACGGTGCGGGCGGCGGCGTAGGTACGTTTGCCCTGCAAATCGCCAAACTCTATGACGCCGAGGTGACGGCGGTCGACAAGCCCGGCAAACTGGACATGCTGCGTGCCCTCGGCGCCGACCACGTGATTGACTACTTCGAAAACGATTTCACCAAAGCCGACAGGCGGTACGATCTCATTCTCGATGTGAAGACAAACCGCTCACCCATTGCCTACAAACGCGCGCTAAAACCCGGGGGTACTTACGTGACGGTCGGCGGTGACACGTTCCGTTTAGCTCAGACCATGGTGCTTCGTCCGCTCGTGTCGCTGATTTACCGCAAGCACGTGCGCATCGCCATGCTGAAACCCAACAAGGACCTCTCTTACATCAACGAGTTGTTTGAAGCAGGCAAGCTGATACCGGTGATCGAAGGTCCGTACGGGCTCCCCGACGTTCGCGAGGCGTTTCGGCTCTTCGGGTCCGGAGACCACAAAGGCAAGGTTGTCATAACATTGACGTGATGTTGAACTCAAGATCGGTTTTGGAGCAGCCCGTCTGCAGCGTATCGCACACAAACTGTCTGAAGACCGGCCTGCTCGGTCTGATCGTCGTCGTAACGGGATGTTCCGACATCGGTCCCGCGTCACTCTCGGATTCGGAACTCAATGATATCTACGAGGCAGACCGGGCTTACGCGACGGCATGGCTCGCGAACGACACCGAAATGGTGATGGGCACCCTCACGTCGGACGCCGTGATCGTGCCTTCCGGAATGCAGGCCATCGAGGGTGAGAACGCCATCCGCCAATTCTGGTGGCCCGAGGATTCACCGCCCACGCACGTGAGTGAGTTCACGCTGGTTCAACACGAAGCCGGTGGATTCGGTGATATCGGTTTTGTGCGCGGGTCTTTCTCCCTCGGATTTGACTACGACGGCACGGCGTTTTCGAGCCGGGGTGAGTACTTTTGCCTGCTGCGGCGCGGACCCGACGAAGTGTGGCGAATATCGCATCGCATGTGGAACGACCGGCCCGCGGATCAGGATCGTTGATTGCCATCCGCGTGTTCAGGCGATCCCCTCTCGCTCAGTACGACAGCCCAGGCGTCTTACGAAGATATGCGTCGTCCGTCAGTTGCTTCAGCATGAAATCGGCCACATCGGCGCGAGAGATCTTGAGTGTGAGCGACGGCTCGGTGCCGGGGAAGCCGTGCTTGTACTGACCGGTGCGCGGCCCGTCCGTGAAGGCCGCCGGGCGAACGATCGTCCAGTCGAGGCCACTCGCTGTGACGTACTCCTCTTGTCGAACGTGATCAGCAAATGTTTGTCGCAGCAGCGCGCCGAACATGATGCGCTTCCAGAAAAAATTCAGATTACCCGAACTGTCGCCAACACCGAGCGTCGTCTGGCAAATCAGCCTCCGGACGCCCGCGCTCTCCATCGCCCGAATAATGTTCCGCGTCCCCTCAGAGCGCACGGTGCCCTTCCTACCGGCACCGAGCGTGCAGAGCACCGCCTCTTGACCCTTCACGGCTTTGCCGACCGATGCCGGCACCAGCACGTCACCCTTAATAACACGCACGTTGTCGTGGTCGGCTGTAATCTTATCAGGATTGCGCGTGAACGCCGTGACCATGTGGCCCTGGTCCAGCGCCTGCTCCAAAAGTTCGCGCCCCACACTTCCTGTTGCACCGAAAATAACGAGAGATATCGCAGACATCGGGCTCTACTCAGATCTTAGACACAGGATTTGCTTTTGATGCAGAATAACGGACCTTCACAAGAGTTCAAAGCACCGATGAATGGCACGAATGGCCAGCCTACCCGCGGCGAAGTCAGCACGGACGCTCCGAGTTCGTGTCTGACGGCGATGTCGATAACAAGTAGTCCCGTTCCTCCTCACACTGGTTCGATCAGATTGAGGAGGCGGTTCACTAAGGATCCATGTCGCGTGATTCCGTGTATTTGTGCGCGATGACGAAGATCTACCAGTTTTTGAACTCTTGGAGGGCTGATCTTAAGGGACTCGGCTTCATACCGCGGTCGACGGGCGGTCGTCGTGGACTCTATCTCGATCGGTCGATCGGATTTGCTACCCAGACCGTTGGCGTGCTCATTAACGAATCTCGCGGGGGTGCAGTCAACGTGCAGCTCACCGTCGATATGCCGCTGCCGCTTGCGGAGCCTCAGCACAACGTCGTCATATTGTCCGGCGACGTTGGAAGAGACCGTGTGACAATCATCGAGCCCTGGGTTCACGATCCTGGCTTGATAACGTGGTGGCCGCCGCACGAGCACAACAAAGCGTGGGCCGCTCTCTCAGATAGAGGACTGCTCTGGTTCCGCAGATTCGCAACGGGAGACGCGCTCATCAAATACTTCGAGGCCGCGTTTGCGCGTCATGAGTCCTCACATACTTCGCAGCCGTCGTGGTTCGACCGTATTATGAGACGTTCGGCTCGTGAAGTCGCGCCTGCCCACCATCAATACTTGCTCTTCCTTGCCATGCTCTACGAAATCGACGGCAACAATGCGCTCGCGTTCGAACGTATAGCAGCTTACGCGGAAGAGATGAAACGCCGAGGCATAAAATCCGAATTATCCCGTCTCGAGCGACACATGTCGGAAATAAGAGCACGAGTCAATCGCAACACATAGACCGCATGCATGGATAGGTTTACAATATATTTTCTGCTAACCGTACCGCTGTATTTTCTATTGCTGCACGTCGCCATCCTACCTGCGCTTCGCAGTGTCAGCGTGAAGGTACAGGGAACAGCGTTTACGTACCGACTGCGGGGACAGTCCTCCTCCCAGACCGATCCTCCTTACGCTCGATACGATCTGCTGTGGTCGTTTCTGGCAAACGCGGTAGCACTTCTAGTTGCTCTTATTCCTTTTGGTATCATCGAGACACTGGGGTACGGTTCCCGGTGGTTTGGCACCTGACAGCGAAGATGGCGATATACGAAGCCACCGATGAGGTTGTATCGCGTGGTGCGAGATGCTGTACGCTGACATGAGCGTTAGAACTGGCCGCACGAACCATTATCTTCTTACCACTCATAGACGAAACGCCAGCCGTACGGACCGATGAAACGACGAAGATTTATTAAACGCGTGGCAGTCTTGCCGCTCGGCGGCTCGGCTTTGCTCGCCGAAGCCTCCAGTGGCAAAAGCGCGGAGTGGCAACAGGACGAGAACCAGGTATACGAGCTTCGCAGGTACGAAATCATCTTTGGGAGACCGCAGCAGGAACTGGAGAACTACCTCAAGGACGCACTGATTCCCGCACTCAATCGGCAGGGGGTCGAGCACGTCGGCGTCTTTTCGGAACTTGGCATGAGCACGCCGGCAAAGCTATATGTTCTGATCTCCTATCCGAGTTTCGAGTCATATCGTGTGTCCTTTGAGAAGCTCGCGGCGGACGATATCTACAAAGCGGCTAGCACGCGGTTTGAATCCAGATCATCTCAAGATGCGGTCTATGCTCGTTACGACACGTGGCTTCTTCGCGCCTTCGACGGCCTGAAAAAGATGATCGCACCGGACACTTCGAAGAATCGCATCTTCGAGTTACGTACGTACGAAGGTCACAACGACGACGCTGTCACGCGAAAGACTGCGATGTTCAATAAAGAGGAGCTCGACCTTTTCTACAGGACCAAGCTAAACCCGGTCTTTTTCGCCACAATGATCGCAGGACGTGGGATGCCCGCGTTGGTCTACATGCTGACCTTCAAGGACATGGAGGAGCGGGATGCCAACTGGACGACTTTCGTCAATCATCCCGACTGGAACACGATGCGAGTGAAGCCGGAGTATTCGGACTCGGTCTCTAACATCATACGCGTGTTTTTGACACCGACCGAGTATTCAAAAGTGTAGATTGTCAGCCCACTGCTTAGAATGGAGGTAGCCGGTGTCGCATGCGAGTATCGATACAGTCCACAATGTAATCGACCTGGTAGCCTATCAGGAAAGCTCCGTTGTTAGCCGCGTGCTCACGAAGGGCCCTTCAGGAAGTGTGACAGCCTTCGCGTTCGACGAGGGACAGGACCTCAGCGAGCATACGACTCCGTTCGATGCGCTGCTCCAGGTGATCGAGGGAACGGCGACAATCACCATCGCCGGTGAGCCCCACCGCGTCAAGACGGGCCAGATCATTCGCCTACCGGCAAACGTGCCGCACGCCGTAGCTGCCGATGAGCGCTTCAAGATGCTGCTGGTGATG
>JBFHWK010000176.1:0-7119 GCA_041589075.1 Rhodothermales bacterium | reverse complement strand
GTCGGCCCGGAAGAGCGCTTTGAGAACGGCGCTCAGTCGCTCGGGCCGAACGATTGCTTTGATCAGTTTCATGGTTTGATTGGGATCTAGGATTCTTGCGCTTACACAGATGCAGGTTCATAAACCGGCGTCTCGGCGACGCGTTTGACGGGCGCAGGCTTCGCCTGTCCGTTGCCGTTGATCTCCTCGTCCAGAAGAAGGATGGCGCCTTCGCCGTCGGAGTATGCTTCTTCACCGTGGTTGAGGATATCGAGGCCGATGCCTTCGGCTTTCTTGTCGGCACGCAGCCCGACGACGAGTCCGATCACCTTGAGAATCACGAAGGTCGCCGCAGCGCTATACGCAAACACGGCAACGATCGAAAGAGCCTGAATGCCGAGCTGTCCCGCGTTGCCGAACAGCAAACCATTGGAGCCGCCGTTCCAGACTGCGTCGGCGAAGACGCCGGTCAACAGGGCGCCGGTAATGCCGCCGATTCCGTGAGCGGCGAACACGTCGAGCGAGTCGTCCAGCTTCGTGCGTGCCCGCCACTGGATGACGAAGTAGCTCGGCAATGCCGCGATCGCACCGAGACCAACTGCGGACATCGGTGAGATAAACCCGGCGGCGGGTGTGATTGCAACCAGTCCGACGACGATTGCCGTCGCGGCGCCCACCGCCGTAGCCTTTCCGGTACGCATGTAGTCGATGACATTCCACACGACCAGAGTGGCCGCTGGAGCGAGCATCGTATTGATGAAGGCGAGCGTCGCAATGCCATCGGCTGCCAGTGCGCTGCCACCGTTGAATCCGAACCATCCGAACCACAGAAGTCCGGCGCCCAGCAGAACGAACGGAACGTGGTGCGGGAGCAGTGCCAAGCGTCCGTAGTCGCGTCGCGTGCCAAGCACGAGTGCGGCCACGACCGCGCCGGCGGCCGCGTTGATATGCACCACCGCCCCGCCTGCAAAGTCGAGCGCGCCCAGATCGCTGATCCAACCGCCGCCCCACACCCAGTGACAGATGGGCGCATAGACGAGCAGACCCCACAGCGCGATGAAGAACACGTAGGCCCCGAAGCGCATGCGTTCGACGACGGCACCGGATATCAGTGCGGCAGTGATGATGTAGAACGTACCCTGGAAGCCCATGAACAGCAGGTGTGGGATGCTGCCGTTGGGCTCGAGCCCGACGCCGTTCAAGAACGCCATCGAGAAGTCGCCGATAAACGCGCCGCCTTCACCGAAGGCCAGCGAGTAACCGGCAACCACCCACAGGACGCCCGAGACGCCCAGCGCCACAAAGCTCATCATCATGGTGTTGAGCGCGTTCTTCGCGCGCACCAGACCACCGTAGAAGAACGCCAGTGCGGGCGTCATGAGAAGGACCAGCGCGGTAGACGCCAGGAGCCAGGCGGTGTCGGCTGCGGAAATCGCAGCCTCCGCGTCCTGGGCCCACGCGTCGGATACCGAGAGCACCGACAGGGCGCCCAGCACGAATAAGACTCGACGTTGCATGTTGCAAGGTTTTTGGTTCACGGATGTAAACTGTTTCGACGCAATGATAACATGTTTTTAGGAAAAAGTAGGATTATGCAAAAGTTTTTTATCCATTTTCTCATATTTGTTTCAATAAAATCGATGCCGATGGCTCAAAAACGCAGATCCATGGGATATGGGACGAGAATGTGGGCTTGGGGCTCGTAAACGGCGATTGTGAAGAAAAGCGCTTCCGGAATAACGACCGCGCCAAAGTCCGGAACTCGACGCCACGATTCCGTATGATTGCGCTCCAAGACTGACCGACAGACTCATCGCGAAGGGTGGAGGGTTCAGGCCCTGCGAAACCCTGGCAACCCCCAGCGCCTCTCCCCTGCGGCGCGCGGAAGGTGCCAAGTCCTGCCCCGAGATCGGGGAAAGATGAGCGGGAGAATACAAGCACCGCGCAACCCTCTTCCGCCATCGAAGAGGGTTTTTTGTTGCCCTCCTTCGCGACGCGTCTGCCAAACCGAACGTGACTCTTCAAACCGAGAGGAATACATGAGCACCACCAACGGACAAAGCGGACCCCGCTTCGAAACGCTGCAACTGCATGCCGGCCACACGCCTGATAGCCACTCACGGGCACGCGCCGTACCAATCTACGCGTCGACGTCGTACACCTTCGACAGCGCTGCCCACGGTGCGAGCCTGTTTGCGCTAAAAGAATTCGGCAACATCTATACGCGGATCATGAATCCGACGACCGATGTTTTCGAGCAGCGCGTCGCCGCGCTTGAAGGAGGCGTTGCGGCGCTCGCCACTGCAAGCGGACAGGCGGCACAGTTTCTTGCGCTCGCAACCATTGCCGAGGCAGGCGACAACATCGTCTCCACCAGCTACCTCTACGGTGGCACTTATAACCAGTTCAAAGTGAGTTTGCCGCGCCTGGGAATCGACGTTCGCTTCGTCGAGGGCGATGACGCTGAGGAGTTCGAGCGACTTATCGACGACAGAACCAAGGCGATCTACGTAGAGACGATCGGGAACCCGCGCTTTAATATCCCCGACTTTCGAAAGCTCGCCGAGGTGGCCGATCGAAACGGCGTTCCGCTCGTTGTCGACAACACCTTCGGCGCCTGCGGCTACTTATTCCGACCGCTCGAGCACGGTGCGCATATCGTCGTGGCCAGTGCTACCAAGTGGATCGGCGGCCACGGAACCACGATCGGCGGCGTGATTGTCGACGGTGGCACATTCCCATGGGACAACGGACGCTTCCCGACGTTTACGCAACCATCGCCAGGCTACCACGGACTCAACTTCTGGGAGACGTTCGGTCCGTCGGGCGTCCTGGGCGCCAATGTCGCATTCATCATCCGGGCACGCGTCGAAGGGCTTCGTGACTTCGGGCCATCCCAAAACCCCTTCGGCTCGTTTCTCCTCCTGCAGGGTCTCGAGACGCTATCACTTCGCGTGGACCGCGCGTGCGAGAACGCGTTGGAACTGGCGCACTGGCTGTCGACGCAGGATGAGGTGGACTGGGTCAGCTATCCCGGATTGCCGGATCATCCGTACCACGAACGAGCCGCACACTACCTGCGCCACGGATACGGCGCCGTACTCGCCTTCGGTGTGAAGGGCGGGCTCGATGCCGGCCAGTCGTTCGTAGACAACGTCCAGCTCGCAAGTCACCTCGCCAACGTTGGCGACGCGAAGACGCTTGTGATCCACCCGGCCTCGACCACGCATCAGCAGCTTGCCGCCGAAGAGCAGTTGTCGGCGGGCGTTACGCCGGACCTCATCCGGGTATCGGTGGGCATCGAGCACATCGACGACATCAAGGCGGACTTTCGGCAGGCCTTGTCGAAGGCAGTTGTTCCGACCGTTGCACAATGACCGGCAACAGCGACCATATCGACGGCACCCGGGTAACGATCCGGATACCCGCGCTGCAACTCGAGAGCGGAGAGGTCCTTCAGGACGCTCCGATAGTCGCGCACACGTGGGGCCGGCTCAACGAGGAGTGCGACAACTGCGTTCTGATTTGCCATGCGCTCACGGGCAACTCCAACGTCCACGATTGGTGGCCGGGAATCGTCGGTCCCGGTAAGGCGATCGACACGGAGCGCTATTACGTGGTCTGCGCCAACGTACCCGGTTCACCATACGGGTCCGTCTCGCCGCTCACGGTCGACCCCGCCACCGGACGGTCGTACGGCGCGTCGTTTCCCGCTATCACGATCCGCGACACTGTTTTCGCGCATCGGCAACTGCTCGATAGTCTAGGCGTGCGGCGTGTCGCGGCCGCAGTCGGTGCGTCGATGGGCGGCATGCAGGTGCTCGAGTGGGCCTTTCACGGGGAGTTCGTGCAGACATTGATTCCGGTCGCGGTCGGTGGACGACACTCCGCATGGTGCATCGCATGGAGTGAAGCGCAGCGGCAGGCCATCTACACCGACCCCGACTGGAAGGACGGCCGCTACACCGACGATCGACGCCCGGAAAGCGGGCTGGCTACCGCCCGCATGATGGCGATGATCTCGTACCGATCTCAACATGAGTTTGGGCAGCGATTCGGTCGCTCACTGATGCCGGTCAATGGAGCCGCGCCCTTGTATGCTGCCGAGAGCTATCTCCGCCACCAGGGAAAGAAGCTTGTCCGTCGTTTCGACGCCAACTGTTACGTGCACTTGACGCACCAGATGGACTCGCACGACGTCGCGCGTGGCCGCGGCGAGTATGAGGAAGTCCTGCGTTCGATTGAACAGCCTACCCTTGTGGTCGGGATTACCACCGACGTACTGTATCCGCTGGACGAGCAGCGTGAACTGGTCGAACTCCTCCCGCGGGCACAGCTCGAGATCTTGGAGGCCCCCTACGGACACGACTCCTTCCTGATTGAGACGGACCGAATGAGCGAACTGATCGAAGGGTGGCTTGACCGGCACCATGGGGCAAAGAATTTGTCCGCGGGCCGCGCCGCACCCCGTAAAGGTCACCGTTTAAGCGCGGATCGCTAGCGCAACACGATGGAAAAGGGGGAACTTTAACAATGAAACCCCGGTTAGCGAGCATCGTACCGATTGAAAATGCGAGTCCTCTCCTACATAGTCACTTGCTGTTGTCCGGCCTGCTGCTGTATGCCGGGAGAGGCTACGCACAGTCGAGCACGCAGGGGTACCGCCTAGACATCGGCCAATCCACTTCGACGCTTGCAGCCTCTCCGGTCCCGTCCCGAGAGGCTTTTTTGTTTTTACCTCTAATCGTCACATGTCCACATCCACCACCGTCACCCGAAGATTTCGGAAGCGTCCGTCGAAACCCGATACCGTCCGCACCTTACCGGGCCTTCTTCACTCGATCGGTAATACGGCCCTGATTGAAATCCGTAATTCGGAAACGCTCTCGCCCGGTGTTCGCGTGTTTGCAAAGGCCGAACACCTCAACCCGGGTGGCTCCGTGAAGGACCGGCCGGCGTTACGCATGGTGATGGGCGGCCTTGCCTCCGGTGCACTCGCCGAAGGTCGCACGCTGATCGACGCGACAAGCGGCAACACCGGCATCGCATATGCCATGATCGGCAGCGCACTGCGATTTCCCGTTACGCTTGCGGTTCCCTCGAATGCGTCTTCTGAAAGGAAGGACCTCTTGCGAACCTACGGCGCCAACCTGATCCTTACCGATGCGCTCGAAGGTACCGACGGCGCACAGCGGGTGGTTCGCGAAATTGTCGGCCAAGCACCCGGCCGCTACTTCTATCCCGACCAGTACAGCAACGACGAAAACTGGCGTGCGCATTTCGAGGGCACGGGACACGAAATTCTACAGCAAACCAGCGGTGCGGTCACGCATTTTGTCGCCGCCCTTGGTACGACGGGAACGTTTACTGGCGTGACCCGGAGACTGAAGGGGGAGAATCCGAACATTCGCTGCATCGCGGTGCAGCCGGACTCGCCGCTGCACGGGATGGAAGGCGTAAAGCACCTGGAGTCGGCCGAGGCGCCTGGTATCTTCGACCCACGGTTGCCGGACGACTATGTAACGGTATCAACCGATGAGGCCATCGACGCGGCCCGCCGGCTGGCTCGGAACGAGGGCCTCTTTGTGGGAGTGTCTGCCGGTGCAAACGTCGTCGCTGCGCTGCGCGTTGCCGAGCAGCTCGACCGTGGCGTCGTGGTCACCATCCTTTGCGACACCGGAACCCGATACTTGAGTGAAGCACTCGCATGCTCGGACCGACATCAGTGATGGCTTCACGCGTCAACTTAGAAAAAGACGTCGCAGGTACAATCGCGCGCCACGCGATGGATACCTATCCGGAAGAATGCTGCGGCATTCTGGTGGGATCGACGAACGACGAGGGCATCGAAGTCCGGTTTGCGGTCGAGGTGAGCAACAGTAGCCGGACGCACCGGGAACAACATTATACGATCGACGCCGCCACGCTTCACACAGTCACGCGAGATGCCGATCGCGTGGGGCTCGACATTGTCGGCTTCTATCACTCACATCCGGACCATCCCGCCCGACCATCCGCAACGGATCTCACTGAGGCGACGTTCCCGAACTACGTCTATCTCATTCAGTCGGTAACCCGTGACCGGGTCAATGAGTTGACGGCCTGGACACTGGCTGCCGACCGCAGCCGGTTTCTGCCACTTTCTATCGAATACCTGACAACCCCAACAACCAAAGCTGATCTGGAGAAATCATGACCACGTCGACCAACCACCTGCAGAAGATCCGCGTGAACATTCCAACCGCTCTGCGGGCTTTCACGGGCAACGAGCGAAGCGTCGAGCTGGAGGGCAACACGGTCAGCGATGTTCTTACGCAGCTGACGTCCCGGTTCCCAAATCTCAAGCAGCACTTGTACGACGACGAGGGAAAGCTCCGCTCGTTCGTGAGTATTTATCTGGGAGACGAAGACATTCGTCATCTCGATCGAGAGAACACTCAGGTGCAGCATCTCGACGAATTGTCAATCGTTCCATCTATTGCAGGCGGGCGTCCGTAGAACCGCCTGCCCCCAAAACATCCGCCACCATCATGACACAGGTTCAAACACTGGACTCTCAGGTCGAACTCACGAGAGAGGAGTACGAGCGTTATAACCGGCACCTGATACTGCCCGAAGTTGGTGTCGAAGGACAAAAGAAGCTAAAGTCAGCCTCCGTATTGCTTGTCGGCACGGGTGGGCTTGGCTCCCCGCTGGCACTATACCTCGCTGCGGCCGGCGTCGGCAGGCTTGGACTTGTCGATTTTGACGTTGTCGATGCTTCAAACCTGCAGCGGCAGGTCATTCACGGGACCAGCGACGTCGGACGATCGAAGCTCGAGTCGGCGCGTGACAGAATCGCCGAGATCAACCCGAACGTGGAGGTGGACCTGTATGAGACGCGCCTAACGAGTGCGAACGCACTGGACGTGATTCAGGGGTACGACCTCGTGGCGGACGGCACCGACAACTTCCCGACCCGCTACCTGGTCAACGACGCATGCGTGCTGAGGGGAATCCCGAATGTCTACGCGTCCATTTTCAGGTTCGAGGGACAGGTTTCCGTATTCGGCTCGGAAGACGGGCCATGCTACCGGTGTGTTTATCCGGAGCCGCCGCCGCCGGGACTGGTGCCCTCGTGTGCGGAGGGCGGGGTGCTCG
>JBFHWK010000175.1:0-7135 GCA_041589075.1 Rhodothermales bacterium | reverse complement strand
GGCAAAGCGACTGGGCAGCCCGTCGCGCCGGATAATTTCGTTGACGCGTTCGCCGAGTTCGGAGAGCGACTCGTATTCGGGTGCGACGGCGCGCACGGTCGCCTGAAGCTTTGCCATCAGCAGCGCCGCCGGCAATCCCTTGCCGGCAACGTCGCCTATCGACAGCGCAAGGTGCCCGTTGCCCAGTTCGAGGTAGTCGACGAGATCGCCGCCCACGTCGTTCGCGGGGCGCGTGAACATCCACGTATCCCATCCGTCCACAACGGGAGTCCGCTCCGGCATGAGCGCACGCTGGACGACCCTCCCTGCAGCCAGTTCGTCCTGCGCAAGAAGCTTGTCTTTAAGCTCGAGAATGAGAATGAACAGCAGGATCACGAACCCGGCCAACACCTGACCCGACGAGTCGCCCAGCCCGTTGATGGCAAGAAAGACGGCGATGATGAGCATGAGACGGCGCGCCGGCGTCAGCTTCAGGAACATGCTCTTCAGCACTTCCAGGCTGACCACAAACGACTTCTTAACGCGGCTCATCGACGCGAGCCGGTCGCGTGTGTCGTCGTCCAGATAGAACTGCGAAATCTCGTCGAGATCGCGCCGCAATGAATGCTTCAGGTCGGCCGATCGCAGTTCGTCGATAATCGAGACGGGGGGCTGCTTCTCGGCCCGGCGCGTCTTTCGAGTCGTGTCTTCCATCACTGCCTGTGACCGATGGTTGCACGCTAGTGTACCGAAGCGCCGGGTAAAAGGTTGCTATGCGGGGCACACACTGGCCCCTGCTGAGGTTTATTTCATGCCGGAGCCCACCAGAATGCCTTTTTTTGATTCGCAGGAGGTTCTTTGGGCGCCTCGACACTGGAAAGTGTGTGCGCCCGATGTTATCTAGGCAGGGTTAAGGAGGGCGTATGATGAGCCCCCATACCGCATCGCTGCCGCATCCCGAGCCGGGCACGCCCGGGCGGCCTGACCAATTCGTAACAACCTAAGAGCAACCCGACCGTGGGAGGTACTGGGTCATGTCCACCAATCCTGAAGTCCTCGTGTCGACGCAGTGGGCCGAGGACCACTTGAACGACGACAGTGTCCGCTTTGTCGAAGTCGATGTCGACACGTCGGCCTACGAGTCCGGCCATATTCCGGGTGCCGTCGGCTGGAACTGGCAGACGCAGCTGCAACATCAGGTGCGCCGCGACATTGTCAGCAAGTACGATTTCGAGCAGTTGCTGAGCAATTCCGGAATCAAAAACGACACAATCATCGCACTCTATGGCGACAACAACAACTGGTTCGCGGCCTACGCGTACTGGCTGCTCAAGTACTTTGGGCACGACCCCGTCCGGGTCGTTGACGGTGGCCGAATGAAGTGGGTCGCCGAAGGCCGAACGCTAACGACCAAAAAGTCATCACCCAGGAGAACGAAATACAGCATCGTGCGCACGACCGCGCACCTGCGGGCGCTCCACAACGACGTGCTTCGTCATCTGGACAACCCGGATGGCGTTCTCGTAGATGTGCGTTCACCGGACGAGTTCACGGGTAAGGTGCTCGCGCCTCCTGGGCTGAACGAAACGGCGCAGCGGGGTGGCCATATCCCTGGCGCCGCTAATATCCCGTGGTCACAGGCTGTCCGTGAAGACGGAACCTTCAAATCCGAGCGCGAACTGAAGTCACTCTACGAAGCTCACGGAATCCGCCCCGACAAAGATGTCATCACGTACTGCCGCATCGGGGAACGATCCTCGCACAGCTGGTTCGTCCTC
Source organism: Rhodothermales bacterium (assembly GCA_041589075.1). Lineage (GTDB taxonomy): Bacteria > Bacteroidota > Rhodothermia > Rhodothermales > JABDKH01 > JBFHWK01. Next base: position 5,378 of record JBFHWK010000175.1, on the reverse strand, counting down.
AAGGAGTTGCTGCACTACGACAACGTCCGCAACTACGACGGATCGTGGACCGAGTGGGGTAACCTGATCGGCGCGCCGATCGAGCGCACCTGATCGCAGCCGGCAAACAACTGTGAGATGCCCTGCGTCCGTGCGCCGGGAACTAGCGCGGCCGCATGTCACTCAGGAGTTCGAGCACGACAGCGTTCGTCCAGCCAAAGCCGATTTGATTGGCGGCGTAGCCATACTTGATTCCCGCCTCCACGTCGGACTCGCGCTGGACGAGATCATATTTTTCCACGATCACAGAGTGCTCATGAAACTCCTTGGTGACCAGCCCGACGAACTTCGCCGTAATCCGATTGGCCTCCTCGATATAGCCGTAGCGTCGAAGCGCCTGAGCCGCAATCATCTGTAGCGGCGCCCAGCCAAAGGGCGCATCCCACTGGTTTCCGGTAATGTGGGTGCTGGTCAGCACGCCTCCGGGTGCCTCGAACAGATGGAGGTTTTCCGCTGTGCGTCGTGCCTGCTCCTCGGACGCCGCACCAACCCACAGTGGATAAAAAACCGTTGCAAACTCATAGTCACTGAGTGCCCTGTCCCGGAGGTCGTAGTCCATGAACAGCCCTCGCTCGCCATCCCACAGGAAGCGGTTGATGCGCTCTTTACGCTCCGCCGCACGCTCCTCCCACGCTCGCACTCCGTCGGCCTTTCCGAGTATCCGATAAATCTCCGCCGCCTCAGTCTCCATCCGGTACAGAAGCGCGTTGAGACACACGGGCGCGTAGTGAATGATATCAATGTTGAACGGCCCGAACCTGTTTGATGGATCGAATCCCGACTCGCGCATGGAGCGGTCTCCTACGTAGAACAGAGGCGTGAGTTCGTCAGCTGCTGCATCGTAGTACAGCGCCAAGTCGTACTCGTCGACTTTGTGCGTGCGGTAGTACTCTTTGATGCGGTCGTAGTGCGTTCGGCCTGCCGCATCCCTTTCGTCCGCGATGACTTCGGGCGCGGGACCAGAGCCTAAGCCAAAGTATCGCGAAAGTCCGGTTTCCTCGTCGAGGTGGGGCTCGCTCGTCCAGAAGTCGTAATAGCTCTCGATTGCCGGTACAGTACTCTCCAGCCAGTCGCGGTCGCCCGTCTTCTCATACACGCCGAGGATCATCGCCGTCAGGAACGGTGGCTGCGATCGCGTCAGGTAGTACGAGCGGTTCGCATTGAGAATCATACCGTAGTGGTCAATCTGGTACAGGAAGTTGTCGATCATGTTTTTGGCGAGATCGATTTCATCGTCCTGCAGGAGCCCGACCTGAATGAAGTAGCTATCCCATCCGTACATCTCGTTAAAGCGGCCGCCGGGGACGACGTACGGGTGTGGCAGATACAGAAGCCCGTGCGGTGTTATTTCCGCCATCCGGGCGCGCGGATTCTCCGGGAGACGGCCGATGCGAATCTGCTGCATCTGCTCCGGCGTCAGCGACTCTGCAATCGTTTCGCGCACCGCATCGACATCTTCTTTCGCAGAGACATACAGCGTCCACGGCGAGCCCTCTTCATGCTCCACCTTGGGATCTACGACTGCTTTCAGGAGATCGGTGTGCGAGCGCGACAGCGTTTGCCAGCTCTTCTTGATGTAGTCTTTGACCGGAGCGAGGGCTTCTTCGGACGGCACCTTTGGCGAGAGCGACTCGCTCCGGGCACCCTGCTCGAGCTGGCAGCTTCCAACGGCAACAAGCAGGGCGACCAGCGGCACGAAGGTGGCGGTCAATCGATTGTGGATGCGCATCATTCTTCGAAGAAATGTTCTGGACAAGGCGATGTTAACGGCCCAAGGATTGCTGGACAAGCACAGATCACGGCCATCCGCTGCGGCGACCCCGTTATGACTCGCCCATCCGGCTGCTGAGCCAGGAGCGATGTTGTTCGAGGCGCTCTCGAATCGGCTCGATGGCAGCGCGCCCAGGAAATCCGTCGACGAGATACTGCGTTGACAGATCGTCCGGCATGACTTCGCCGGCGCCGCGTGATTCGGCGGCGACCCGATATGCCTCTCGAAATGGCACGCCGTCGAGGACCTGGCGCATCGCGTGGGCCGTGGCCAGAAGCTCGGACCCGCAGGCCGCACGCATCCGGTCTTCGTTCCACGAGACACCGGGCAGCACACCCCTCGCAACCGTAAGCTGCTCTAGCGTCACCGTCACCGCACGCATTACGACCTCCTTCGTCAGCTGAAGGTCACGATGATAACCGGATGGCAGATTCGCAGGCAGCGTGGCGAGAAAATGCATGTCCGCCACGAGACGATGATAGGTCGCCCGGACCAGTTCAAGGACATCCGGGTTTCGCTTGTGCGGCATGATGCTGCTGCCGGTCGTGAACTTATCCGGCAAGGTGACAAAGCCGAACTCGGTCGCGCTGTAGAGGACCAGGTCCGCTGCAAGTCGGTTCATCGTCGCCGCCACCTGCACGCAGGCATGCACGACCTGCATCTCCATCTTGCCACGCGAGAGTTGTACGGCGGTTACGTTCGTCTGGATACGGTCGAAATGCAGTAGTTCGGCCACCTCCGCACGGGGCAACTCGACGAAGGGTACGCCGTAGCCTGCCGCACTTCCCAGCGGCGACACGTTAACATGCCGGTGGGCCTCACGAAGCGTATCGATGTCACCAGCCAAGAGTTCGGCATAACCGGCGGCCCAGAGTCCCGCCGTACTCGGCATGGCGTGCTGCATGTGCGTGTAGCCGGGCATGACGGTGTCCTGATGTTCCGCGGCCGTTTTGCAGAGGGATTCGGTGATGTCGATGACAAGTCCGACGATCGTCTCCGTTTGCTCCCGCAGGAACATCCGAAGGGCTGCCAGAACCTGATCGTTACGGGACCGGCCGGTGTGAATCTTCTTGCCAACGACACCCGCTTCGGCCGTCAGATAGCGCTCAATGACGGTATGCGAATCTTCGTCTTCCGGCTCGATCGTGATTTCGCCGGCCGCGACCAACTCGAGCAGATCCTTCAAGGCCGTGACGGCGCGATCGAACTCGCCGCCCCCCAAGATACCGGCACGTACCAGGCCGTGCCCGTGTGCGAGCGTAGCGCGAATGTCGTAGGGCAGCAGCATAGCGTCCCATAGATAATCGTCACCGACAGTGAATCGGGTCACCCAGTCTTCAACCTGTTGGCCCTTAAACCACAATGGCTTCTTTTCGGAAGGCATATTTCACTCGTATGAATGCTCAGACACCGGAAAAGTACGTCTTGACGACGTCTTTGTACGTCCGAACCGCACGTTCGACCTCTGCAATCTCAATATGCTCTTGGGCCGTATGCGAGAGATCGCTCGTCCCGGGCCCAATTTTCACCGCGGGCACGTCACGAACGAAGATCCAATCGGACATTGTCGGCGAGCCGAAAGGTTCGGCCCCCGAGGCGCCAACGCATGCGCGCACGATCCTTTCGTCGTGCTGCGTCGACACGGGCACCAGCCGGTCGCTGTGCACCTCTATGTCGGACTCCAGAAGTTCGCGAAGAGTGGTCACGAGTTCGTCGTGCGTGTAGGCGGGTGTCGTCCGTATGTCGAGCGAAAACGAACACCGGTCAGGCACAACGTTGGTCGCGCGACCGCCCGCGATCGTCGTGACCGTAACGATGATTGGACCGAGCAGTGGATGGTCTCTGGTGAATCTTACGTCGGCCAGGCGAGCGATGTCACGGGTCGCGCGCAGGATCGCATTGTCACCAAGATGAGCACGCGCCGCATGCGCAGATCTTCCACCGGCGTGCACATTGAGCATCAACAGTCCCTTCTGGGATGTACACGGTCGGAGATTCGTTGGTTCGCCGATCAGCGCCGCACGGATTGGAGGGAGGTGCGGGCGGACGTCCTCCAGGCCATTGTATCCGCGCCCCAGCTCCTCACACGCGGTGAGTGCCACGACAACCCGGCCGCCCGATGGCGTCCAGCCGTCTTCGGCAAGTTCGAGCACGGCAGTAGCCATCGCCGCCACACTCGCTTTTGCATCGACCGAGCCTCTCCCGTAGACACGATTTTCGTACACCACCGGTTCGAACGGATCGTACGGATGATCGGCCGAAGGAGGAACGACATCGAGATGCGAATTCAGCAGCAGGCAATCGTCGCCGTCGCCGATTGAGAAGTACACGTTGTTGGCGTGTCGGGAAGTGTAAGTGCCTCGTGATTGCAGGTACCCGACCAGAAAATCGGCGATGGCCGATTCTTCGTGACTCAGTGAGGGAAACCGAATGAGATCGCGCAGCAGTTCGACAGCCGGGTGGTATGTGTCCTCCGTGTTCACGTCATTCGACTATTCGCGTGGCGGACTCGCGGCTCAGCAGGTCGTCGGGAGCCGCGATCCACACCTCACCGACGCCTGATTCAAGCGCCTCAAATGCTACGTGCAGTTTCACGCGCATCCCGCCACTGATCCATCCTTCCCGGACGCCGGCTTCGTACGTATCCCGGCTGCAGACCGCTATTTTTTTGCCACGCGCGTGCTCGTCGCGCCGCAGGCCGCCTGCCTCGGTGACAAGCAAGAGCAGTTGCGCTCCCACGGCTTCGGCGATTACTCTCGCGATCGTATCCGCGTTGACGTTGTAGGCCTGCCCACCTGTGTCGACCCCAAGGGGGCCGACTATAGGAGTCACGCCTTGAGCAAGCAGTGTACGCAGCAGGTGTGGGCGCACTTCAACAACGTCGCCCACGAACCCGAAATCGACCGTTTCACCATCGATGTCCCATGGTGGGCGGCGTTCGACGAGAATTAGACCCCCATCAACGCCGCTCAGGCCACAGGCAGTTACGCCGTGAGCCAGCGCCTGCCCTACCAGCCGCGTGTTCAGTGAGCCCCGAGCAACCCATTCCAGGATTTCGAGATCCCGATCCGTCGTGACGCGACGTCCGTGGATGATGCGCGGTTCATGACCCAGGAGTCGCGCCACCCGCGTAGCCTCCGGTCCGCCACCGTGCACGACAATCACGGGCATCGCGCGTGTCAGTTGTGCGACATCGCGCCAGAACGAAACAAGGTTGCCGGCGACGAGTGCGCCGCCGATCTTGACAACGGCGGGCGCGGCGGTGGCTCCGGTTTTCTCCGGCGAAGTCACGTGGTGTGTCTCACTCCGGACTGAGGTCCCATACTTTCTCGAGAATCGCCTTTTGCGCGTAAAGCCGATACTCAGCCTGACGCAGATGAATAGCGGCAGGACCGTCGAGCACGGCATCGTCTACGACGACGTTGCGCCGAACCGGAAGGCAATGCATGAAGACACCGTCGTCGGTTCGCCGCATGACTTCGGACGTAACGCGCCATTCGCGAAGCGCGGCGCGGCGGGACGCTTCGCCAACACTGTCCTCGTACACACCCCTTCCACTCCACGCCTT
>JBFHWK010000174.1:0-7141 GCA_041589075.1 Rhodothermales bacterium | reverse complement strand
GGCGACTGATGAAATAATCCATGTGACGGTGAGGTTGCCCCGGGCAGTACATGGATCCCGGATCAAGTCCGGGATGACGGTGTGCTGTTGAGTGTGCGAGCCGCGGCTCCTCCTCCCCCTGACCCCTTCCTCAAGAGGAGGGGGAATGTTCACGGTCTACGTCCCCCCTCGCCACACCGGCGGCGTCCACACGTCCGGGATTTCGAGGGGGGACTACAGGGCGGAGCCCATTGTCATTCCCGCGCACGCGGAACACCAGCCACGTAGTGGCGACTGATGAAATAATCCATCCAACGGTAAAGTCACCTCGGCCGGTCATGGATCCCGTCTCGGGGGCCCGTTCGACGTTGTGCTAGGTTCCGTCCACTACATTTAAAATCCACCGCACTTCTGCCGATTCCTTCATTAACACTTCGAACTCCGGCACATGCAATTCCGCCGGACACAATCGGCTAATGACAGTACTGTTAACGCGTTGCTCCTCGGCAGGGACAAAGAACGAGACGGCGGGCCGAACGCGACTCAAAACTTGTTAGACTATGGGAAAGGCAGCACTTCTTGCGATCGCGGCTTTCGCGGCGATGAGCACCCTGTATAACGGCAACACCAAGCGAGGTCTGCTGAAGGCGTCCGAGCGCGTGGCCAATCACCAGTACTCGACGCTGGCGCGTTCCGCCGCAGTCAACGGGTTCAACCTCGCGAAGCAAGCGCTCGCTGAGTCATTCTCGTCGAAGGAATTCAAAGGAAAGTTCGATCGCGCCGTCTACGGTGTCGCCATCGACGTTAGCGGAGACCGTGCAACGGTCATCGCGATCGGCGGCATCCCGAATGCGTCGGGCGACGAGTCCCGCTATCGGATCCGGGCGGAGTTTCACCGCCAGACGCTTCCGCCGACCATGGCCGAAAGCGCACCGGAGTTTATGTCGTACACGGTCCTCAGTGAGGATGACCTTCGCATCAGCGGTAACGCGGCTTCGGCAAGTGCATACACGGGCGAAGGCGATGCCAACTTCCACACGAACAGCAATCTGATCGTCGACGGTAAAGGTCACGAGCGGATTCAGGGCTACGGCACCTACTCCGGCAGCGCCAGGGGAGAACATCGAAACGAGAAGTTCGCGCCGAACGGAGACGACGACACGCCGCACACCTCCTATGAGAGTCCGATTGGTCTTCCAGACTTTAACATGGACGAGTATCTGACTCTCGTCAAGGCGGATTACACAGCAGACGACGGCGCCTCACTTTCCGGCTCCTTCGCTCCGGGCGGCACTCGCAACGAACCCTACGTCTACCATGTCAAAGGCGACCTGACCATTAGCGACCTGACTGTCGACGGATACGTTCTCTTCCTTGTCGACGGAGACCTCAAGTTCACCGGCAACGCGGTCGTCGGCAACAGCGGCTACCGCGAGGCCGACGAAAGCAGTCTCGCGTTCTATAGTGGTGGAAGCATCACGATGAACGGCAACACGGAGGTTTGGGGCCAGATGTACAGTGAGGGAGACTTCAACATCGGCGGCACCTCGGATTTCTACGGCTCGATTACGACGGCAGGAAGCCTTCGTCTTCATGGTAATCCGACGTTCCACTATCGGACGGCGTCACCCGCGCTGACCACTATCTGGAACGGCGTTCCCGGGGGCGCGCGCGTCCGATTGACGTCGTTCTTCGAGAAATAGTATCGATCCCTTACGGATTCCGAGGGGCGGCCTCAAAAGAGGCCGCCCCTTGTTTTTTTCCTGCGATTTGGCCGGTTCCGGGTGCGAGCCGGGCCGCAGGTCAAAAACCTGCCCAGGTGGACTCGAATCGCGTTTTCCTTGCCTCATTTCCGGTCTCACCTCTGCTTAAGGGCACCCGGTTACGGTCGATACGAAAGTGGGGCCTTGAAGCCTCGAATGAGTCGCGTGCGATACGCTTTCCCATCGACGGACGAGCCCCGGCCGCGGCGACCAGAAGTGCCACCACTCAGGATATCCCCATTTCATGAATCCCACTCTCAAAGAGATCCTGGCGATGCAAAGCGCCGGGAAAGTCTCACCGCCCGAGCAGCAGAAACCATCGAGTCCGGGTGCGGACAGGGGGCCGGTACCGGCGTCGGGCAAGGAGCTTCCGGAGGCCCTGCGAGCTTCCGCGCGCCCCACGCTTATCCCGCCCATGCCGAAGGTCTGCAAGGAAGTGGCGGCGTCCGTTCCGTACTCGCGGATGGGCGACGAGCGTATCGAGTATCTCGTCGAGCAGATTCGCTCGCTCGAAGACAAAGAGCGCACGGCGCTTCGAATTCATGTCGAGCACTTCCTGAAGCACATGCTCGGCATCGGCGCGAGCGACATCGACTTCGGTGGCCCCGCGAGCAACGGAATGATCTGGTATCGCGTCGACGGTGACAAGCGGCCCGACGAAGGAATGGGCAAGTACACGATCACCGAAACGAACGTGCTTCTTCTCAATCTCCTCAGCCGGTCGCAGGTGGAAGTGTTGATGCACGAGCGCTCGCTCGACCTGTCGTACCAATTGCCGATCGAAGGAAAGGACGGACGCCGTCGCCGGTTCCGTGCAACGATGTACTTCGATCTCGATGATCTAGGGCTGAACATGCGAGCGATCCAGGACGAGATCCGACCGCTCAAGAGCCTCGGCTTCCATCCCATGATTGAGAAGGGATTGATGTTCCGCCACGTGCGTGACGGTCTGACGCTCGTGACCGGTGTCACCGGTTCGGGAAAGAGCACTACGCTCGACGCGGTGGTCGATGCGAACAACGTCGACGTCGCGGGTCACGTCGTCGTGATCAGTAAGCCAATCGAGTTCATGCACGTATCGAAGAAGTGCATCATCCGTCACCGTGAAGTAGGAAAAGACGTGCCGTCGTTCAAGGATGGTATCGTGCAGTCACTTCGCCAGGACCCCGACATTGTGGTCATCGGTGAGCTTCGGGATCCTACCACGATTTCGGCTGCCATCGAGATAACAGACTCCGGTCACAAAGTGTTTTCGACGCTGCACACCTCGTCAGCCGTCGAGAGCATCGACCGTATCATCGGTGAGTATCCGCCGGACGAACAGGATCGTATTCGAAATCGCTTGGCCGACGTATTGCGCTGCATCATCTCACAGAAGCTCTGTCCGAAGATTGGTGGGGGCCGAATACTGGCCAAGGAGGTGCTCTGGATGACCCCGTCCGCCAGCGCCGCCATCAAGAACGACAATGCGGGCGAGATCTATCAGATGATGTGGGAGAGCACCGCGCATGGTCAAACTACGCTCGAACAGGATCTCGCACGCCTTCTTAAGCAAGGTCTGATCAGCGCCGAAACAGCTATGGATTACGCCAATAATAAGCGTCGATTACGACAACTTATTGGATGACCGACCGTCGCGTTCCCTTTCAAAAAGAAACCACAGGATTCAGTAAGCCATGAACATCTCCCGACCGAAAGACAGCATTCTGGGAGTGACGATTGCCGGTCGTACGCTTCATGCCGTGTTGGTCCAGGATGGGCCCGACGGACCGGAGGTGATCCGCCGTTTCTCTCGCCAGCTCACGGCCACGCCCATTGGCGGTGCGGTCGACTTGCCGGGAAGTGTACCGATTGCCGAGGATGAGACGGACTCCTCGGTCGAGGACTTTACGATTCAGTTTGGTGGCGGAGGCTCCGGATCCGATCTGTTCTTGAGTTCCGAGTTCGCGGGACTTGAAGGGTCCGGCGGTGACGCATCCGGCGGAGGTGGTGCCGGCACTCCGGTTCAGACATTTGATTTGGAGATCCGGGAAATCATGGCCGAATGTGCGGAGGCTGGTCTCGCTGATCCGTACGTAGCTTTTTGTGTCACGACCTCCCATGTCAACTGCGTCGAACTCCAGATCGCCCGTGAGGCGACAAAGAAGAGCGAGGACTCCGGCGAAGAGAAGATCGACCGCAGCGTTCTGATCGAATTGCTCAGCGCTCAACTCGATACGGAAGTGGACGAGGAGCGCGCGGCGTTTCTCCCGATGACCAAATCGGACAGCGGGATGAATCGTCGACTCGCCATCATGTCCAAGCCCTCGGACCCGGTCGGTGCGACACTCAAGGCGATGCGCGAGCGAAAGACGCGCATGCCGGCCGTACGGCTGCTCGATTCGGAGGTCTCGCTCTTCCTGGGTCTGGCACGGGCCGCCTATTTCCTTACGTCCTCGGAGGCTCCCGCAGCTGACGACAACGCGGCCGGCGATGATCTTCAGTTTGCGCCGCGCATGGACCTCGGAATGGGACCGAGGAAGACACTTGTAGTGCGCGCCGGTTCGGAAGACACGCTCGTGATGTTCCTCGAGGACGACCAGTTGCTCCACTACGAGAGCCTGCGATCGATCACGACGTACGATGCACCGGAGACAATTTGCAGCCGTGTTCTGCTTCTCCAGGACGAGTACGGAGTGGGTGACGTGCAGCACGTGCTATTGCTGAGCGACGACCGCGAAGAGGCGATCATCGAGAGCTTCAAGATGTTCTTCTCGGACACGCGTGTCGAATCGCTGCGCACGTACCTGCCAAAGTTCGAGGAGGAGGGAGTCGAGAGCGTCAGCTCGAGCAACGCTGCGCTGGCGGTAGCCGTCGCGCTGCGTCTGGTGGACGATGAGCTCTATAAGGGCGCATTCCAGGACGTCAACCTTCTCCCGAAAAGGCTTCTCCGCAGACGTATCAAGCTGCCCGTTACGTGGCATGTTCTTGCCCTGTACGGAGCGCTCTTCGTCACGGTGGTGTTCTTTGTGGGCCGTTATTTCACGACTGAAAGTGACATCAAGGCGAAGAAATACAAGGTAGAGCAGTACTCGCAGGACGTTGCATATGCGGATCCGGCCGTTCTACAGGCGCGCGTCGACAGTATCCGAGCCATCACCGTGGGTTATCAGCGAGCGCTTCACGTGCTCGACTCGCTGTTGATCGGTAGTGATCGCTGGAGTCGTTCGCTGGAGATGACCAATCGTGAAGCGTCGGTGGTCAAGGGCTTGTGGATCGATCGCTGGCGCCCGGTCGAGGGGAATATGGTTGAGATCAAGGGCAACGCGACGTCGCGAGACCGGATCGTGTCACTCGCCGAGCGCGTCGATGGCCAGATAACCTCGTTGACCTTCTCCGAAATTCGCGAGTGGCCCGTGTACACCTTCGAGATGAAGCTTCCGCTCAGGGTAGAGCTGCCCGAGGCGGCCCGCTACCTCCGCGAACAGGTCGCGCGAGAGAACGAGGCGGCACAGGCGAAGCTGAATCCGCCTTCCACCGCAGTGTCCTCAGCCAACTGACAATTTCCCACGTGTAATACGATACCGAGATGTCAAATCTGGGATATAACATCATCATCCTGGCCACATGCTGGGCTTTAGTGACCGGCGCCGGGGTCTGGGTCACGTTTTTCGAGCAGCCCGAGGAACTCGAGCGGTTGGAAAAGGCCGAGAAACTCGCGCGCCTGCGGCAGGCTGAAGTCACGGCCTTACTGGCGGAACAGTCGACGTCATCGAAGATGGCACAGGAGATCATCACGAAGTGGCGCGCCCGCTACAAACTCATTCCGGACGAGCTGAAGTCGCCCGACATCGTCGGGTATCTCAATCGCCTGACAGCGATCGGCTTCAAGAACTTCGACGTCAAGTTTGCGGAGAACCGGCGGGGTCGAGACTTCGGCACGTACACGTTCAAGGCTAATGGGCGTGCGTACTATACGAGCCTCTACAAGTTCATATGGGAGATCGAGAACAATCGGAATTTCTATCGCATCCGTGATTTGACGCTGGACCAGATAGACCTCGTCACCGAAAACGAAGAGACTGGCACGGACGAGCTGCAGGTCCTGGTGTCGTTCAGCATGAGCATCGATGCCTTTTACGGCGGCGCGAACGGTCTTAGTGCCGGCGACGAAGGATTTGTCGGCCTTTTCGAGTCTGACGGGCTGCCGATCAATAAGGCCGATGGTGCCGAACGACCGCCGGTGCCGTCGTACGTGCTTCCCGAAATGAAGCCGCCGACGAATCCGTTCTATCCGTTGATCATGGACGCCGTTCCGCCGAACACTTACAACCTGCTCGACGTTGAGAAGGCGAACCTGGTGTCGATTATCGGATCCGATAAGGCCGTGTTTGTGGAGGGCAACGAGTACAAGACGCTCGGTGTGGGAGATCCGGTCTATCTTGGAGAGATTACGTTGATCGATCCCACCAACGACCGCGTTCTTGCGCGGTTGAACCGGGGGGGTATCATCGACGAAGTTGAAATGACGATGCAGACGGGCGAGCGGTTCAGACAGGCTCTCGGGCCGGTGCGCCTGTCTCCCATCGATTCCCAGTAGAAACCATCCATCAAGTGCGTTCTGGAGTTAGTACCATGAAGTTTAAGATCGCCTCAGTTCATACGAGGTTGGCTGTGCTGGGCATGGCCGTAGTTGTGCTTTCGGCGGCCGTTCCCCGGTTGTCAGATGCACAGGACCTCCCACCTCAGCGGCAGATCCGCGCGTACATACCACCGGATCAGCTGGTCTCCTTCCTGCCGTCGACACCCTTCGATCGCTTTCTGGAGTTCGTAGATCCGATCTTCCAGCGAGTGACCGGAAAGCAGGTCGTCGATCCGGAAGGCCGGACTTCGCCGATCGGCGTGTCTATCGCCGGAATGCACTTCCTGGACGCCTTCGAGCTGGTGCTTCAGTACAACGGGCTCGTGTACCGGGAAACCGACCGGTTCTTCATCGTCGAGCAGGCACCGGCCGGGGAAGTCGGTGCGATAGGTGCCGGCGCGCCCGCCGGCCAGGCTCGGCCCGATCTGCTGCCGGCCAACAAGGATACGCGTGAGATTCAGATCAACGCGATACTGTTTGAGCTGAGCCACTCCAAGGTTCGTGACACGGGTCTGAACTGGAGTGTGTTTCTTGGCTCAACCGCGGGAGGCGGTGCGGGCGGCGGCGGCGCCGGCGGCGGCGGTGCCGGCGCAGGTGGCGCGCGTTCGGAATTCTTCCTGAAAACCGATAAGTTTTTCGACGGCGTCGAGGATGTCGTCCGCGCTCCGGCAGAGATTCCATTCACCGACCTGAAGCAGTTCCTTAGGTTCGCCGAAACGCAGGGCGTCGGCGAAACGATCGCGCAGCCCCAGGTGACTGTACAGAGCGGCGAGAAGGG
>JBFHWK010000173.1:0-7161 GCA_041589075.1 Rhodothermales bacterium | reverse complement strand
GCGTGAATCAGATCGGGGTCATCGGTAATCGAGCGGTTCGCAAGCCAGATTAGTGGCCACATGAGGGGCTCGCCGTAGTAACGGCCTGCGATCGACGATAATGACTCTCCGTTCCGAACAATGTGTAGAGTCAGCTCGGTCTTGATCGGCTCACACGACGCGACGGCGGGCGGCGGCAACACCGCCTCGTCCGGCTCTTCCGAATCGTCGTCGCGAACGGTGATCATTTGAATTTGCCGCCTGGTGGGGACAGCCGTCAACGGGATGCGCGCATCGCCACCCGGCTCAACATGAAACGAAATGCCGGACGGCGTCTGATAATGCGGCGGAAGACTCGCGTAAACGATTCGCACCGTGTAATCCCCCGGCCTCACATGCAGGAAGGTTGTCTTGCCAGCAACATTCGTCACAGCGCGATATCGACCGAACGCGTCCTCGATTTCGATAACGGCCGATCTCAGCGGGACGACAGGTGCCGGACCGCTATCCTGACCTTCGGCAACGAGCGACGCCCGTCGTGACAACATTCCTGCCTCAATGGTCACACTCGATGCTCTCGCAACCGGTACCTCGACGGACTCCACAGTATCGTCGAAGTCGAGCGCCAGTGGCATTTCCGCCATCGGCACATAATCGACCCCGACAGTCGACATATCCAATCGAAGCAGATGCACGCCCGCGTCCGGGCGACGTAGTGTGATCCGCCCGTTCGAGTCCGTGAGCGCGTGCTGGTCGCCCAGTTGAACAAGCACGCCGGAGAGCGGCTTTCCGGATTCGAATTCGACTATCTCAACTTCAAAGCGCGGCGAACGAGCCCCCAGGAGATTGGGAACGGCGAATGGCCATCGCAATGAGATGCCCAAGTCTGTGGATCCCGCACTCGACTGCCCAACGGACGAATGCACGGCGCGAACCGAGAATTGCCCCCCATTCCGGAGCGTCCGAACCGCCCGCAGATCAACCAGGCCGTACACTCCCTCATTCCAAAAGCCGTCACGGCTGACGTATGCATTCATCTCAAGACGCAATCGCTCCGTCACTCGTGACTCAAGATTTACTCTGCCACCTACGGTCGAACCCGCGAGGGGTCTGGTAATCATTCGGCCTGAGGACCAGTCAAATGCAACACCAGCCTTCCTGCTGCTGTTGCCCGCACGAGCGGACAGCGTGGTTCGAGTGAACGTGTCGGTAGTCTGCAGAACCCGATCCTCGTACACACCGCGCTGCAAGGAGGCACCGACGGCGAAGTGTCGGCGCACCAGCCTGAGTTCAAGCCCGGCATGGCGTTGATCTGCAGCCTCCGCCGAAAGTCCGGAGAGGCTTCGCTTCGAATAGGCGACCGTTGCCGCCGTGGTGACCTCGCTTTGCGAGGCTCGGATGCGCCATCCGACGCCGAGATCATACAGTTCGTTGGTCTTTTGCGATGTCACGCCGTCACCGACAGACTCGAAAGTTCGTCGCTCTATCCTGCCGCCGGATGACACGTGAAGTCCGGAAACGGGACGGAAGCTCACGGAGCCCTGGGTGAAGTCGTAGTTTGCAAACTGCCCCGGGAATCTCGGACCCGCGTATATGTAGCGGCCGGAGTATGTGAGAAAGCCGCGGCGGGAACCGATGAGTTGGATTGCCGCCGCAGACGCACCGGACGTACCACGAAACGAGTCGCCGAACTCAAGCAGCAGATCCGTGTCGCGAATGGGAGCGATCCTCGCCATCAGCGTAACGGACTCTCTTCGGTCCACGCCGGTCTGTCGTGAGAACAAAGCGCCGATGGAGGCCTGCTCGCCGCGGGCGAGTCCTAGCATTACACCGGAACGTGCACGCACTGGAAAGCGAAAGTGCGGCCGTGACCAGAAGACACCACCCCTGAGACTGTTGTGACGAGCGTCGATCGACACTCCGCGGCCCACACCAGAGGGACTGGACAGCAGGCCGTAGCCGGCCCGGAAATCACCGACAGTGACTGCAACTTTGTTCGTCAGATATCGTGCCTTGACCAGGCTGCGGCGACCAAAACGGGTGGTACGATCTTCGGGCAACCGCACGTGTAGATCGATCTGTCGCTTTTCATCGCGATCGACGTAGCCGCTCGCCGCCACGTCCACGTGACCACCGATTCCGGAGCTGCCGCCACCTGTCGACAGTGTCACCGAAGCGGGTATCCAGGCGTTGACGTCCTGGAAGTCACGCGCTACGGGTATCACGTCGAACGAAACGGTGCGCGAGATCTCGGACACCGATTCGGCACAGCCGATCGGCTTTACGGTAAACACCACCGATCGCCGTGTTTTCCGTCTCACGTGCTCATCGACGTGTACCCGCACAGAAAGCTTTCGCGAAGCCGTCGGGCTGACAGACAACGTGTCCGCCGGGATGACGATTCTATGGCCGGCGTGTGGCCTGACGCTGAGGACGGCTTGCAGCGGAACGTTGCCCTCATTTCGAAGCTTCGTGTCGATCGTGAGCAAACCACCCGCTTCCACAAACTCTACATCGGGTAGTACATCGAGAGCCACGCTGCAGTGGGGAAGCACGTGAATCTCGTGGCGGACACGATGGAAAGAACGGCCGCCCTTCCCGGATGTGCTTACGTGGACCGTGTAGCGCCCCGCCGAGGCTCCCTTCGGCACGCGCACCAGGAGTATGCGACTTTCACTTTCGTTGGCCCGCAGCGTGACCGGGACAGGGGGCGTAGCGATTGACCATCCGTCCGGGAGCTCCACGGCGTAGGTTACCGATTGCGTACCGGAGCTTCGGTTTAGCAAGCGAACCGGGAGCGTTACCGCTCCGCCGCTCTCTGTGCTCGTCTCGCCCGAGCCGACGAAAACCTCAACCGTCCGCGCATCGTTGAATTCCTGACCCGATGCAGTTCCGTACGCAAATACACAGAGTACAATCAGTTGTGTGATCTTTCGTGTAGGACCGGCACGGCGCATGGTCAGAGGTTGACCGTGTACTGGGCGCCGAAGATGTTGTCGTTGCCGCCGTCGACGACAATCAATGCATCATAGGATCCCGCGGGCGTGCCGCTCAGGTCAAATAGGTGCGCGACTGATGTGCCCGGATACACACGAGACTGTGATCCGCCTATGCGTCCCGCAAAGGCCCCGTCACCTTCGTAGAGCTCGATCCACGTTTCGGGCACAATCAATACGTTTCCGGTGTTTTCAAAGCTCAGGTGCAGCACGGAACGTCCCTGAGCATCCTTCTTGATCTCAACACTTTCTATTTCAATGCTGACGGTTTCCGTCCGTCGTACATGCGTGGCAATCTGCACGCCGTATCGCGTCACCTGGCGGATTCCAAACCGGTGCTTGTCGCCGTCCCCGATCGTTGACTCCGGCGCGTCTTTCGGAATGCCCTCGACCATCAACATGCTCCAGTAGGTACCGTTCAGAGACGTCGTGTCACCCTCATCCGGGACGGAGACGACATAGTTCACGGTCCCTGTCTCGCGCGCCGGCAGCGTAAGCGTCGACGGGTTGAATTGGACCCACGTCGCATTTGATCGCTCCGTCGTGCCAGGATCGTCGAAGTAATTCGTTCCGTCGTGAAAGAACATGTAGTCCGTCTGGTAGATACGCGCTTGAACGGGTTGGTCCGTGTCATTCCGAACCATAATCTGGCCGTTGTACGTGTCGCCGGGCTGCGCATCGTGGTCTTTTGCCAGCGACCCCAGTACGGACACCTGGGCATTTGCGTGGGGCAGGCAAAACGAAATGAAAAGAAGACAGAAGAACAGGGTGGTAGCGTTCATCTTCGTCTGCGCTATTGTACGGTTAACGTGTATGTGATCGTATGAACATCCTGACCGTGGCTTTCGCTCGCAGTGACATGTGTCGTGTAGCGCAAATCCGCGTGTCCTCCTCCGCGCGTTTGAATGTCTCGCACTAAATCCATGGCCGGCGCGCCGTCACTCAGCTGAACCTCACCCATGGAGGTGGCACGCTTCGGGTTTACGGCCTCGACTAAGAGATTGTATTGCTGACCCGGGGCGTATGTCGACACCGTCACCTTGGAAAGCGTCGACACCTTGGTCCAATTCATGCGCGCGGACTCATCGGTAGCCGTAGGAGCATAGACCGGATCCATGAGCAGCTCGATCTGGAGTCCGCCGTGTATGGCGAGAGTCTGAGCGGCTGCAACGGCATGCAGTCCGAACACGGCGAGGGCGATTAGCGGCAAGCGCGTCATACGTCGACGCAGAATAGTTGCGAGTGGCGCGGCGGGACCACGTCGTGGAGGTGGCCCGTCGCACTACGCACGTTCTGATTAGATCGTGACGGTGTAGGTAACCTGCCGTGACTCGGATCCCGGCGGTACTGAAGGAGTCGCCGTCGCGGTGTAGTCAACCGCAAGTCCCGTCTCCGAGACGTTGCTGATGCCAGTCACGACATCCTGCGCCGTCGGACTCAACGTGACCAGGCCGACCGACGTGCCGGACCCGACGGGTGCGCTCACGGCAACATCCAGCGTCAGTCCCGCCGAATAATCCGTGCTAAGCGCAGCCGAGATCTTCCGACCGGTTCCGTTCGTCGTGAGATCGTACGTGGCGCTTGCCGTGTTCGACAATGCAACGGTGTTCAGATCTATTGTTAGATCGCCACTCACACTGATGACGTCGACGGCACTTACCGTAATAGTAACGTTGTGACTCGCGCTGGCAAGCTGTGCAGCGGCCGGTGCAGCAGTTGCCAACACTGCCAAGCCTAGCGCCACAAACCCGATGCTCTTCTTCATATCCTAAGAGAAAGTCTGGTGGTTGTGATACGTTGGAAGCGCACTACGTGGGTTCGCAACCGACGTTATCAGTCCGACTCCTCGCTCTTCCAATCCCTATTCGAGCTATCGGATATGCGTTTCACCCGCTTAACGCACTACACAGGATCTTCAAACTTTCTCCGATCCGGCAATGCATTGCAGGGCAACTGGCAAGCGCGGCTCATGCGGCCCTCGCCGCGTGACCTTTGTTGACGCTCAGCTCAGCGTTGTCCACCGAAATTGACGGCCCGAAACCACCAGCCAGCCTCGCCCGCTGCGGTAGCATCGCGACAAGCCTTCTCTCTCCCGATCGGCGACGTGACTTGTGCGATGAAACCCTGAACAGGGAAGGAGCCGCACGGGCGATGGCATCTGCGACCGCTTCGGGGTCCATGATTGCATCCAACGCCGAACATCCCATCACGCGATGAACGAACGCCGTCTCCAGGAGTGCGGCATTCCGACGCAAACGCTCCACATCGAGGGTATCACACACAATACCTATCCGCTCCCGGCGGCCACTCGCAATGATGTCGAGTCTAGACCCCTTATCATTCCACCCCGCAAGGTCGATGTTTACACCGTCGCGACACCGCCGCGTCAATACGGCCGCGAGTTCACGCGCCGCCGGACCGAGCATGCCGTACACGTTGTCCCTTGCGACGTTCGGTGCTGCATCTGGAACTGAATCAAAACCGCCTGACGTTTTCATGACACTGGCTCCGTTTCGGGTTGTCTGATCGCGTTATTTGCAAGATCGAAAGACCCTATGACAACCCTGTGTCATATACCTGTGGGTGTCCTTCCTGAGTAAATTTCGTGGTGCCCGTCCGGCCGCCAACGCCGGTCCAAACCCTTCAACCAAAGCGAGCCCGTAGTGCCCCGCCGAGTCTCTTTCCGGCTGATCCTTATCCAGGTTGCCTTACTGGTGCTTCCGGCAGCCGATGCCGTCGGCCAGGGATTCAGCCTGGTCAGCGGCCGCAACCACCCCGAATTGGTGTGGAAGACGGCCGTCACCGACCATTTCGAGATATCCTATCCGGACCGTCTCGCCGGCATCGAGACAGCGGCCGCCGCTATCGCGGAAGCGTCGTACGCAGCACTCTCGGAGAACTTCGGGGTGTCGTTCGACGAGCGCATCCGCATCTACCTGTCTGATGAAGACGAAGTCGCCAACGGATACGCGTTTCGGGCTGGGTCGGGATGGACCAACATCTGGGTCAACGTAAACGATGCCGCAACCGAGTGGACCGGCAACGAGAAGTGGATGCGGCGTGTGATTCCACACGAACTGGCTCACATCTTTCACTACCGCGCGGTCGGCTCGCGACTGGGTGTCCTCGACCTTCTTTTTTCGAGGCCGCTTCCCCGCTTCTGGACCGAGGGCATCGCGCAGTACCAGACAGAGGAATGGGATACCTTTCGGGGCGAACGATGGCTTCGGACCGCCGTGCTCGAAGATCGCCTATCGTATCGCGACGGCCGCTCAGTCTGGAACGGCCGACTACTGTACGCGGTCGGCAACTCCCAGGTCAGATTCCTCGCATCGCAACACGGGGACTCCACGCTGACGAAGATTCTCGCCTTTCGCCGCCCTGCAATGCTCGGGATGTTTCGTGTCCACGACTTCGACCAGGCCTTCGAGGCTTCGGTAGGTAAAAAGTACCGAGACTTCTACGACGACTGGCGCAAGCACGTCAATATCTACTACAACACGATTGCGGGCCAGATGTCGTCGATCGATTCGCTCGAAGCCAAGCGTGTCGAGACGCCCGGCCAGTATCTCTACGACCTGGTGGCTCCCGACGGATCGAACGAACTGTTCAGCCACCATCTCGAGTCGCTCGAACGACCGGTCCGGCGCATAGCCGCGTTTCGCGACGAAAAACACACCAGAAATCTCGTGGAAGGCGCGATTCGCAACCGCATCTCGGTGTCGTCAGACGGCTCCGCGATTGCCTTCGCGCGCAGCGGTCGCGGGAACGCGGGATCGATCGTGAACGACGTCTATCTCGTCGATCGCCGCACGGGCCAAACACGCCGTCTGACTCACGGCAGACGCGCATCCTCGCCAGCGCTCTCACCCGACGGCAAGCTCCTGGCCTTCGTCAAATCCCAAGGCCAGACCGCCAACCTGATTCAGTTGAATCTTGAAACCGGTGCCGAAGCAAAGCTCACGAAGTTCGATGGCGATGTGCAGCTCGGATTTCTCGACTGGAGTCCTTCAGGACAGCTGATCGCCTACTACGTTTTCGACCAGTCCGGAGAGCGTCGCATTGAGATCATCGACCTCCGGACAGGGCGACAGCGTTCCGTCACGGACGGGAAACACGACGACCGGCGACCCGTCTGGGGCGCGACCGATAGCCTGCTCGCGTGGACCTCGCTTCGGGACGGCGT